>DUSC01000242.1 GCA_012842935.1 Hyphomicrobiales bacterium
CCGCGCACGGCGCCCGCCGACAGTTGGAGGAACGCTCGCGCTCAGCGCACGAGGTCGCGATATGCATGCCAGGTGGCGTGGCCGACCAGCGGCAGCAGGATCACCATGCCGATCATGATGCTGGCGAAGCCGACGCCGATCAGCGCGACGATCAGTACAGCCCACAGCAACATCGCATCGAAGTTGACCTGCACTGCTCGCAGGCTGGTCATTGCCGCGGTGACGGTGTCGGTTTCGCGGTCCATCACCATCGGAATCGCGATCGCCGACAGTGAGAACACGACGAGCGCGAGCACGCCGCCGACAATCACGTAGGCGGCGAGGAAGTAAAGGTTGCCGTCCGAACTCAGGATGCCGCTGACGAAGTTGGTCACGTTGCTGATCTCACCGCGGTAGAAGAGCGCGAACATGATCGCCGAGATGCGTTCCCAGCCGATCAGGGCAATGGCGAGGAAGGCGCCGAACATCGCGAGCGTGTCCGCGTTGCGTGCCAGTCCGCGAAGCGACTCGAAGAACGAGATCTTCTCGCCCTTCTCGTGACGCCGCGAGATCTCGTAGAGGCCGGCCGCCGCGATCGGCCCGATCAGCATGAACCCCGAGATTGCCGCCATGAACAGATAGGGCTTGTCGGCAGCGTAAGACAGGATCAGGTAGCCGATTGCGGCCAGGATCACGCCGTAGGAAAGACTGGCGCCGAGATTCTCTCGCATGTCGTCCCAGCCCATGCGCAACCACTGCAAGGGGCGCTCAGTCCCGATCGAGCGGATGTGGGGCAGGTTGAAGTGTTGCTCAAGCGAGTCGTAGGGCTTGTCCATGTCTGTCTCCACGCGTCTGTTGTTTTGATTGACGTGCTGCCCGGGCGAATGAAGGCCACAGGCACGAGCACCCGATCGAATGCTTGGGTGCCCGAGTTCTTAGAATAGGACATGCGCGAAGAGTTCGCGAATGAGAGTTGTTCCTGATCCAGACAGGGTGCGGCTATGCGCCCGGGCTTGCCATGGCCGGCTTTCGCCTAAGGGCGCGCGGAAAAGAAGAGGGGCGCCAAGCGGGCGCCCCTCGCTGATTGCATCCAGCTGCTGTGCCTGATATCAGCTCAATTTCTTGCCGGTCAGGCGCTCGTACGCCTCGCGGTACTTGCCTGCCGTGTGCTCGATGACCTCGGCGGGCAGCTTCGGTGCCGGCGGCGCCTTGTTCCAGTCGAGCGTCTCAAGGTGGTCGCGTACGTACTGCTTGTCGAAGGACGGCGGGCTGATCCCCTCGCGGTAGCTGTCGGCCGGCCAGAAGCGCGACGAATCCGGCGTGAGCGCCTCGTCGATCAGGTGCAGCGTGCCGGCGGCGTCGATGCCGAACTCGAACTTGGTGTCGGCGATGATGATGCCGCGGCTGGCGGCGTAGTCGGCCGCTTCCGAATACAGCGCGATCGCCGCCGTGCGGGCCTCTTCGGCGAGCTGGGCGCCGGTCTTGCCGGTGCCGACCAGAGCGTCCTTCAGCATCGCGTCGCAGCGCGCCTGCGCCTGGGCGAAAGAGATGTTCTCGTCGTGCTCGCCCATGTCGGCCTTGGACGACGGCGTGAAGATCGGCGCAGGCAGCTTGGCCGCCTGCTTGAGGCCCGCCGGCAGCGCGATGCCGCAGATGGCGCCGGTGGCCTGGTAGTCCTTCCAGCCCGAGCCGATCACGTAGCCGCGCACCACCGCCTCGATCGGCAGCGGCTTCAGGCGCTTGACCACCAGCGCACGGCCGCGCACCTGGTCGCGCTCGTCGGCGGCCACGACCGTCTCGGGGTCGATGCCGGTGAGCTGGTTGGGGAGGATGTGGGCGAGCTTGTCGAACCAGAAGTTCGCCAG
>DUSC01000243.1 GCA_012842935.1 Hyphomicrobiales bacterium
ATCTGGGTGAAGGACCGCGGGGTTCTGACCCGGTCCCACTACCTCTGGAAGCACGAACCCTGCTTCATGGGCTGGCGTCGCCCGAACCGCCCGCCGAAGGTGGCCGAAGAGACGCTGCCCTCGACGTGGGAAATGCCGTCCTTCGCCAAGGATGAGCGCCCCGACCACCCGACGCCGAAACCGCTCGACGCCTTCGGGATACCGATGCGCCAGCATGTGGCTCGCGGCGGGCTCTGCTACGAGCCATTCTCTGGCTCCGGCTCGCAGATCATGGCGGGCGAGGCCAACGGCCGGCGTGTCTTCGCAATGGAGATCAGCCCGGCCTATGTCGATGTCGCCGTGGAGCGCTGGCAGGCGGACACGGGCCGCGAGGCGGTCCTCGACGGCGACGGCCGGACCTTCGTGCAGGTGAAGGCCGAACGGTTGGGCGCCGACGAAACCGCATCCACGGAAACGACCGACAGCAAACCCGTGTCCGTACCCGCGCGAAAGCGCAAGACCGCCGCGTGACATGCATGACTTGGCTTTACCTTCCTCCGGACGCGCTTCCGGAGCCGGAGACGCTTGTCTGTTCGGTCTCTCGCTCTGTTCTGGCGCCGGCGGCCTTGACCTCGGGCTCGCAATCGCCTGCCCCGGATATCGTGCTGTGGGCTATGTCGAACGGGAAACCTACGCCGCAGCCATCCTCGTGGCGCGGATGGAAGACGCGACCCTGGATCCGGCGCCTGTCTGGGACGACCTTGCCACCTTTGACGGCCGCCCGTGGCGCGGCGCGGTGGACGTCGTCACTGCGGGCTACCCGTGCCAGCCGTTCAGCGTTGCAGGCAAACGTAAGGGATCGGACGATCCGCGCCATCTCTGGCCGCATGTCGCCCGAATTATCGCCGAGGCCGAGCCGCCCTTCGTCTTCCTCGAAAATGTCGCCAATCATCTCCGCCTCGGTTTCCCCGAAGTCGCCGCAGGACTGGTCGGCATGGGCTACCGCCTTGCGGCGGGCCTCTTCACAGCGGCGGAAGTCGGCGCTCCCCACAAACGCGAGCGTCTGTTCATCCTCGCCATTCGCGAGGGGGACGAGCTGGCCGACCCCGCGCGCTTGCTCTGGAACCCGGTCGAGTGGCGGGAACCGGACGGAGATGCTGCAGCTTTGGCCGACGCCGAGGGCCAGTGCCAACGAAAACCGGCAGACGAAACCGACGCCGTCGCAGGCGGCGGGCCAGCATGGGATGAACCTTGCGACGACGGCAGCACTTTGGCCGACGCCGCAGACCGACAGTTTTCGCAGTCGAGGTGGCGACAGGCGCGACGAGAAGGGTCTGGACCGCATGGCGCGGGACTGGCCAACGCCGATGGCGAACGACGGCTGCAAGCCGAGCGCGGGCAACCGGCGGACGGCCGACCTGACCCATGCAGCGGTGATGTGGATGACTCCCACGGCACGCGATCACAAGGATGGGGCGACCAGCCTTGCCAACACGCCGGTCAACGGCCTGCTTGGCCGCCAGGTCCTGGTGATGTCGATGAATGGGAGCGATACCTCGCAACCGCGCCGGACCTTGAACCCGCTGTTCGTCGAGGCGCTGATGGGCTGGCCCATCGGGTGGACCGGCTTCGCCTCTGTGGCAACGGAGTGGTCCCGTTGGTTGCAGCGCATGCGCTCAGAACTCTGGCGGCTGAACTGCTGGCCGATGAATGACGGGGTGCCGGCATGAAACAGAGCCGCGCCATGTCTCTCGTCGAGTCCCTTGCCAATGTCTCCGTTGGCTACGGCGTGGCGGTGGTGACCCAGATCCTGATCTTCCCGATCTTCGGGCTGCAAACCACACTGGCGCAGAATCTCATGATGGGTGCGATTTTCACGGTGGTCAGCATTGGACGTTCCTACGCGCTGCGGCGGCTGTTCGAGGAGATTCGGTTTCGCCATGCCAGATGAAAACCGCCGCCCGGATCGGGCGGCGGCATCGGGTCTGGAAAACGTCGTGTCTTCAAGCTGGTGGAAGCCGGTAAACCCGCCCTCGGCCCTCGACCTTCTCGGAGGCCACTTCGAGACCAAGCTTTTTCTTGAGAGCGCCCGCCATCGCGCCGCGCACCGTGTGCGGCTGCCAGCCGGTGGCCGCGACAATCTCGGCGATGGTCGCGCCTCCCGGCGCGCGGAGCATCGCGATCAGCGCGGCCTGCTTGGTGCCTTCGCGTGGTGTTCGCGTCGTAGGCGTGGCCTGTTGCTCGGCGAGGGTGTCTGGCGCGCTCGCAGGCGCGGTGCTCTTGCCCTCGGGCTCGATGCCGATAGCGGCGAGACCTGCCTCGGTCGCCACCAGCGTGGTGCCGTGACCGTCCCCGGTCTCGCGCCAGACAGGTTCGCCCTCGCGGACGTCGGCATCGACTTCCTCGATGAAGCCTTTGGCGATCATCGTCTCCACCACCTTGGTGGCGGCGCCTCCGCGCAGGGAACCGGGAAGTGGCAGGACATTGTGGTCGTCGCGCTGAGCGGCGGCGCTGAGAATTACGGCTTGCGTGTCGGTGAGCTTGGTCATGGGGTCGTCTCCTTGGATTGAACCGCGACCGTCGCGGTCCTTCTACGACCCCCAGCCGCGCGGCACGGCGCGGCCGGAGTTCGGGCAGGTGCAGGATTTCACCCGGCGTGCTCGCCCTCGCGGAACGCCATGTCGGTGATCTCGCGCAGCTTGTCGCGGTAGTGGCTCAGGGAGCCGACATGGCCCCAGTTGATCTCATCGGGATTGGTTTCGAAGTGGTCGTCGCTGAGCGCCTTGAGGCGTTCCAGCATGCTGTCGATCTCCAGCTTGGCGGCGATGAAGGCGTCGAGTGCCTTCGAGTTGTCGGTGGCGCGTCGGGTCATCTCTGTGGCTCCTCGTGGCGAATTGCAGCGTGGTCTTGAAAGCCACGTTCGCTCTGTCCGAACCGCTTATCAACTCGATAAGCGCCTGAATCTGAACAATAATCGGAGAACGCCATGCAGGGGCTGAGCGAGCGCCAATACGCCGCGCGCGTCGGTCTCTCGCGGGGCGCGATCCAGAAGGCGAAGGCGGCGGGACGGCTGGTCCTCCATGAGGATGGCAGCATCGACGCAGAGGCGAGCGATGTACGCCGGGCGGCGATGACGGACCCGTCGAAGTCCCGGCGCACTACGGCACCCAAGCTCAAGCCGGTACCCGACGCGGCCGTGTCCGCTGTTGGCGACACTCTGCGGGAACAAGGGCTTGCCGCGCCACCCGTCGGCAGCGGCACGACCTTCCTGCAGGCCAAGACCGCGAATGAGGTGCTGAAGGCCCAGGAGCGGCGCATCCGGCTTCAGAAGCTCAAGGGAGAACTC
>DUSC01000244.1 GCA_012842935.1 Hyphomicrobiales bacterium
GGGAAGGGAGCGAGCGACGGCGCGTTCGGCGAGCAGCGCAAGCGCGAGCAGCGTCCGGGCGATGCCCGGAAACGTCCCCCTGTCCTGCAACCCACCCGCCATCACCGGGCCTCCGTTGACCGCAGCGATTCTACGCCGGTTGCACGGGAGGGGGACAGGATCGCCGGCGGAGCCGGCCGGAAACAACGCAAGCCGCTGATTTCGTTGACGGGGGCGGCGGACGTCTATCCCCGTGTCGGCGAGACGGATGAACTGCGCCCCTGGCGGTGGACAGGTCCGGGTGAGGAATTTACCCCTGTTGTCTGGTTTTCTGAGAGGAAGCCATGGCCAACCATCGTCAGGACTGCCGCAGCGCCTCCGCCCGCTTGACGAACAGAGCCGAGAGCGGGCTTTCGGGCCGCAGCGCATAGCGCTCCGCCGTCAGCGCGCGGGCGAGCGGCGCGTTGCCGGAGCGCAGCGCCGCCTCGATCAGGGTGAGGTCGATGACGTCGCGCTGGGCGTGGCTGCCGCCGAAGCGGTGGGCAATCGCCCGGATCGGCCTCAGCAGCCGCACGGTTTCGGCATAGTTGCCGTCGCCGAAGGCGCGGATGGCGAGCGCCACGGGATGGCCGACGTCGCGGGTGAAGGCGACGTTGTCGCCGCCGCCCTCCATCGCGGCGCGCTGCGCCTCCAGAAGCCGTTCGGCGAGGTCGGCACGGCCGGCGCCGATGAAGGCCATCATCGCATGGGCGTCGTTGAAGGCGTAGTTGGCGGACTCGGCCTTCGGCGCCCAGGCCTCGGCGAGCGGCACGAAGCGGCCGCCGGTGTCGTGGCCGCCGAGATGCAGCCGCCACAGCATCGCCGAGGCGTCGACCATATTGAGCGCCAGCGGCGAGCGCGCGCCCCAGACCGGACCGTCGTAGAGCGCAAGTACTTCGTCGATTTCGCCGAGGTCGAAGTGGAAAAGGCCGAGATGCCACCAGTTGTGCACCTGGAGGAAGCTGTCCTTCGACCATGCGTCCGGGTTGGCGCGCATCCAGGCGATGCCGTCCTTCTGCCGGCTCTGCATCTCCATCACATGGGCGACCGCGTGCTGCGCCCAGCCGTCGCGCGGCTCGATCTCCACGGCGCGCCGGCCGAACGCTTCGGCGCGGGCATAGTCGCCCGCCTCCTCCAGCCCGAAGGCCTGCATGCCGAGCACGGCATGGTAGCCTGGCATCGCCGGATCCCAAGCCGGCAGGGCGCGGGCGATGCGGTCGCGCAGCATGCGCGCATTGCCGGTGAAGAAGTCGATCTGGTGGCCGGCCTGCAGCGCCAGCGCATCGTTCGGCAATTCGATGGTGAGGTCCTCGAGCGCGGCACCCGCGTCGTGCCAGCGGTCGTGCGCCAGATGGCCGAGCGCCGCAACATGGGCGCGCTCGCGCGCCGTGCCGCCGAGCTTTTCCGCCGTGGCGTGGCATTCCGCCGCGACCGCCGTCGCCTCGCGCTCCGTCGCCAGCCCGAACATGTAGCCCTTGAAGACATGCGCCATGACGAAATCGGGCGACGCAGCGATCGCCGCGTCGATCGAAGCGACGGGATCGCCGTTGAAGCACTGAAGCTGGTGGACGGCGCGATCGTAGAGCGCCGCGCTCTCGGCGCTGGCACCGGTCAGCTCGAAATCCAGGGCATCGCGTATCATGGTCGTCTCCTCGGGCCCTCTCGGCCCGGCTCAGAAGGTCTTCGTCAGGAAGGGCAGCAGGCGCGCCAGCATGCCGGCCGGGTTCTCCTCGGCGATGAAATGGCCGGCGTCGACGCCCGCCCCCTCCACCGCGACGCACCACTCCCGCCAGGTGTCCAGCGGTCCGGCGGTCGCGCTGGGAATGCCGGCCGCGCCCCACAGCGCCAGCGTCGGGCACCGGATGCGGCGGCCGGCGGCGCGGTCGGCCTCGTCGGCTGCGAGGTCGAAGGTGGCGCCGGCGCGGTAGTCGTTGCAGGTGGCATGGACGTGCTCGGGCTGCTCGAACATCGACCGGTAAGACTCCAGCGCGCGCGGGTCGAAGGCCGACAGATCCTTCGCCTTGGTCCAACTGGCGATGGTGTAGTCGAGATAGTCGCGCGGCGCCTTTCCGATCAGCATCTCCGGCAGCGGCGCCGGCTGGGCGAGGAACAGCCAATGGTAGGTCTTCATCGCCAGCTTCACGGTGAAGCCGTGCCACATCGCGTAGGTCGGTACGATGTCGAGCACGGCGAGCCGCTCGACATTTTCGGGACGATCGAGCGCCATGCGGTAGGCGACGCGCCCGCCGCGGTCGTGGCCGACGACGGCGAAGCGGCGAGAACCGAGCGAGGCCATCACGTGGATCATGTCTTCCGCCATGGCGCGCTTAGAATAGGTGGAATTGTCCGCCGCGTTCTCCGGGCAGGACGACGCGCCGTAGCCGCGCAGGTCGGGCATGACACAGGTGAAGCGCTGCATCAGCTCGCCCGCCACGCGGTGCCACATGGCATGCGTCTGCGGATAGCCGTGCAGCAGGAGAAGCGGCGGCCCCTCCCCGCCGACGCGGGCGAAGATCTCGGCGCCGCCGGTCTTCACGCGGTGTTCGCTCGTCCCCGGAAAGAGCGCGGACATGGTTCTGCCGCCTTCCTCAGTTGCCGGCGCGCACGGCGACGGTGGCGAGGCCTGCGCCGATCAGCAGCGTGCCGCCGGCGCGGTTGAAGAGGCGGATCGCCCGCTCGTTCCTCACCAGGGCACGCGCCCGCGCGGCGACCAGCGCGTAGCCGAAGGCGTTGAGGAAGGCGAGCACCAGGAAGGTCGACTCGAAGACCACCATCTGGGCGAGGAAGTCGGCGTTACGGTCGAGGAACTGCGGCAGGAAGGCGACGAAGAAGGTGATGCTCTTCGGGTTCAGCGCCGTCACCAGCCAGGCATGCGCCGTCATGCGCATCGCCGGCGTGGCCTCGGTGCGCGGCTCGGCGTCGAGGCGCCCGCCGGCGCGGAACAGTTTCACGCCGAGATAGACGAGATAGGCCGCGCCGATCCATTTCAGCGCGGTGAACACCGTCGCCGACGCCGCCAGCAGCGCGCCGATACCGAGCATCGAAAGGGTCATGGCGGTAAAATCGCCGAGCGCGACGCCCACGGCCATGGGCAGCGCCGTGCGCCAGCCCTGACCGAGCGCATAGGAGACGACAAGAAGGATCGTCGGCCCGGGGATGACGAGCAGCACGGCGGAGGCGGCGGCGAAGGCCGCCCAGGCTTCGATGGTCATGGCGGTGACTCCGTTCGCGCCGAGCAATCCACAGCGGCCCGTGCCTGTCCAGCCGAAAATCGCGTCGATGTTCGCGGCGCGGGAAGGCCGCTCCTATGGGCGCTCGAGATAATCGCGGGCGATGCGGCGCATGCGGGCCCCGTCGAACGCCGGGCCATGGCCGCCGAAACCGATGCGGATCGGCAGATCGATGAGGCGTTGCATGGTGCGCCGGTAGGCGGCGCGGTCGGAATCGGCGAGGTCGTCGATCAGCTGGTCGTCGTAAATGGCGTCGCCGGAGAAGAACAGCCCGTCGGCCTCGTCGAGAAGCGCGATCGAATCGGGCGAATGGCCGGGAAGATGGAGCACGCGGAGGCGGCGGTCGCCCAGGTCGACGACGTCGCCCTCGCCGAGGCGAAGAGTCAGCGGCGCCGGCTCGAGACGGTAGGCGGCCGCCTTCCAGCCCGCGGCCGGCGGGTGCTCCACCGGATCCTCCATCGTGCGGAACCAGTCGGCATAGGTCAGGCAGTCCGGCATGGTGGCGAAGCTGTCGCCCGACACGGCAGGGCCGGCACGTTCGGCAAACGAATGGAGCGAGCCGACATGGTCGAGATGGATGTGCGTGGCGAACGCCAGCACCGGCTTTCCCGGCGTCAGGTCGAGCGCGGCGGTCAGGTCGGCGAGGCCCATGCCGGTGTCGACGACAAGATCGCGGTCGCTTCCGCGCAGGTGATAGATGTTGGCGCGCATGTAGGGATGGACATGCGGCTCGGTGAACATGTCGAGCCCCTCGGCGAGCCGGACGCGGCTGAACCAGTCCTTCGGATCCAAGGCCCTTTCCCTCTTTCGCGGCGACGAAACCGCTTCAGCCTTTGTCAACCATGCGGAGGGATAATCGCGCAAGAGAGTGTCTATCCGGATGACCAGCGTGTCGCGTAGAAGTTCTTTCGTCCAGCCATCGCTCGCCCCCGCCGCGGACGGCGTCCGGCCCAACCGCCGCCAGGCGCTGATCGGGCTCGGCGCCCTGTCGCTCGGCGCGCTTGCCGGCTGCTCGCGCACGATCGATGTCGGCTCGCTCCAGCTCGACGAGGTGACGACCGGCTCCATCCGCCCGAAGATCAGCGTCGACCGCCAGGTGACTCGACCCGAGCTGATGTACGCCTCCTTCGCCGACGAGGACTTCGTCCTGCCGGCCGTTCCCTTCGACAGGATCGACCCCAGGTTCCGCCGCCAGATCGTCGTCGATCCGACGGGCGAGGCGCCGGGCACGATCGTCGTCCACCTCGAGGAGCGCTTCCTCTATTTCGTCCAGCCGGGCGGCGACGCGCTGCGCTACGGCGTCGGCATCGGCCGCGACGGGTTTCGCTGGACCGGCCGCGCGAACATCCAGTACGGCAAGAAATGGCCGGTCTGGACGCCGCCGAGGGAGATGATCGCCCGCAAGCCCGAAGTGGCGAAATGGGCGAACGGCCAGCCCGGCGGGCTGCAAAACCCGCTCGGCGCGCGCGCGCTCTACATCTTCAAGGACGGGCAGGACACCGGCTACCGCATCCACGGCTCGCCGGAGTGGTGGTCGATCGGCCAGGCCGTGTCGTCGGGGTGCGTGCGCATGATCAACCAGGACGTCATCGACCTGTACAACCGGGTCTCGGGAAAGACGCCGGTCGTCGTCGTCTGACGGCGATTTCCGATTTTCCGGGGGCGGCCTCTGCCGGATCGAAGCTTCACCGGTGCCGGACCTGCGCGGGGCGGCAGGCGCCAGCATGACGGCGGGACACCGTCGCAACCGTCAGTTTCGTCAGCCATGACTTACGCAGGTAGCATGATGGGAGCCGGTCCGCCCCGTTCCTGCAAGGGCGGACGATGGCACAGGAGCGATGTCTTCCGGCCGTCGCGCCGGACGGCTCGCGTGCATCATGCGCCGTGCGCCGGCGCAGCGAATGAAAACGCCGCCCTTGCACGGGCGGCGATTCATGGCGGCGGCGCGCGGGCGCCGCTTGCCCGCCTTTCTGCGCAGAGCGTCCGCTAGCTGCGGAACAGCGACATCACGGTCTGGACGCTGCTGTTGGCGATCGACAGGGACTGGATGCCGAGCTGCTGCTGGACCTGGAGGGCCTGCAGCCGCGTGGATTCCTCGTTCATGTCGGCGTCGACGAGGGTGGAGATACCCCGGTCGATCGCATCGGTCAGGCTGCCGACGAACTCCATCTGCATGTCGATGCGCTTCTTCGCCGCGCCGATGTCCCCGGCCCGCGAAATCATCGACTGCAACGCGGAGTCGACCGTGCCGATCATCTCGTCGAGATCGGCGAGGTCGGCCGACGTGTCGGTCAGCCCCGATATGTCCAGCGTCGCCACCGAGTAGTTGACGCCGCCGTTGGTGGTGGTGCTTTCGGTGTCGAGGATGCCGATCTGGCCGTTGGCGTCGAACAGCTTGATCGCATCGACGTCGATCGTCAGCGTTCCGACCGACACGGTTCCGTCCGTGGCGCGGGTGAACGACGCGACGATGCTCTTCGTCGCGCTGTAGTTCGCGTCCGAGGAATCGACCGAGAGCCAGTTTTCGCCCGAAAAGCTGGCGGACGAGCCGATGCTGGTCAGCTGATCCTGGAGCTGCGCGATCTCGGCCTGGATCTTGGTCTTGTCGACGCCGGGCTCACGCGCGGCGACGAGTTTGGCCTTGATGTCGTCGACGACGTCGATCGCGGCGTTCAAGCCGGTATAGGCCGTGTCGACTTTGGCCGCTCCGAGACCGAGCGCGTCCTTGACGGTCGCGATGGCCTTGTTGTCGGAGCGCATGGTGGTGGCGATCGACCAGTAGGCGGCGTTGTCGCTCGCGGAAGCGACGCGGTAGCCTGTGGAGATCCTGTTCTGGGTGGATTCCAGGCTCTTGTTCGTCGCCTGGAGACTTGCGAGCGCCGTCATCGCCGACGCGTTCGTCTTGATACTCATCATGGCACGGTACTACCCTTACTGTGTCCGGCAGACATGCCGGGACGAAACTAGCACTGACTCAATTCGCTCGCCGATTTCGTATCCAGTCCGGCGAATGATGTTATGGTAAATGGGCATGGTTAAGAAACCGTAGCCCGCCCGTGCGCTTGTTTTTCAATGGTTTACCACGATCGTGGCGGCGCGGCCGACCTCCGCCTCCATGCGCCGGAGACCGGCCGGATGCGTCTGAGCGGCCTGCGTCGGCGGACACAGGTCCGCCGCTTCGCCATCTAAGAGTAAGCGACGCCCCGCTACGCGGCGGGAATTCCGTCGGCAGCAGAAAGGCGCTCGAGTTCGTCCAGTCCCACGGGTGGCGCGGTGCGAAACTCCAGCAGGTAGACGCGCCGCGCATAGTCTGCCCGGACCCGGTCGATCTGCACCCGCTCTCCCTTCAGCCGCGACAGGAGCAGCGGATCGCGCGTCCCCGTCGCGGCCATGCTCTTGTTGACGACCCAGCCGTAGGGTTCGATGCCGGCGCGGCGAAGATCGTCCTGCAAGGCTCCCGCTTCGGAAACCGGGGTGGTCTCCGGAAGGGTGACGAGAATCACGCGGGTATAGCCGGGGTCCTGCAATCGCATCAGCGGTGTGACGAGGCGTCCGGGCGCGCCGGGATCGAGATGCCGGGTCATCTGTCGATGATAGGCACCGGTGGCATCGAGAAGGAGCAGCGTATGGCCGGTCGGCGCGGTGTCGATCACCACGAAGGAACTCCGCGCCTCGGCGACCACCCGCGAGAACGCGTGGAACACCGCGACTTCCTCGGTGCATGGCGAGGCGAGATCCTCGCGGAGCAACGCCTTGCCCTGTTCGTCGAGATCCCGGCCGCGGGAGGCCATGATCTTCTCGACGTAGCGTTCCGTTTCCACGGCAGGGTCGATCCTGTCGACAGTCAGCCCCGGCCGCGCTCCGTCGACCACGAAGGCGAGATGCGCGGCCGGATCGGTGGTGGTGAGGTGAACCGCCTTGCCGCGCGACGCCAGCCCGACCGCGATCGCCGCGGCAACGGTCGTCTTGCCGACGCCGCCCTTGCCCATGACCATGACGAGGCCCCGCTCGCCGGTGGCGATCTCGTCGACCAGTTGCGGGATGCCGGGAAGATCGGGCGGCGCGACAGGTTCGGCGACGGCCGGCGGCGGCACCGCCGGCGACATCAACGCCCGCAAAGCTTCCACACCCACCATATCGAAGGCGAGGAGGGGAAACTCCTGTCGCGGCAGCCCCGCGAGCGGCGCGGGCATGGCGGCAAGCGCCTCGCCCTGCTCCCTCGCCATCGCCGAGGCGACAGCATCGCTCTCCTCATGCGACCGGATCCTGCCGTTCACGGCCAGAAGCTGGTTCGACAGCCCGAGCGCCTTCAGTTCCGCCGACGTCCTGGCGGCCTCGCGGATCGCGCCGCGATCGGGACGCGTCACCAGGACGATGGTGGTCCGATCGGGATCGCCGAGGCAATGCAGCGCCTCACGAAAGCGGGATTCCTGCATCTTCAGGCCCGAATGCGGCCCGAGGCAGGAGGCGCCGCGTTCGTTGTTCTCGAGGAAACCGGTCCAGGCTTTGGGCAGGCTGAGGAGCCGCAGCGTATGCCCGGTGGGAGCCGTGTCGAAAATGATGTGATCGAAGTCCGGCGCGTCACCCGCGAGCAGACCGACGAATTCGTCGAACGCGGCGATCTCGGTGGTGCAGGCGCCCGACAGCTGTTCACGCACCGTCGCTTTCTCGGTGTCGCTCGCGTCCGGCCCGAGCTGGTCGAGCACGCGGGTCCGGTACTCGTCCGCCGCGGCTTCGGGATCGATGTTCATCGCAAAGAGCCCTTCCACCTGGGGAATCCTCCTCGGCACGCCGGACAGCTCGACACCGAGCATCTCGTCGAGATTGGAGGCCGGATCGGTGCTGACGAGCAGCACCCGCCGGCCGCGATCGGCCAGCGCAATGGCGCTCGCACAGCTCAGCGAGGTCTTGCCCACCCCGCCCTTGCCCGTGAAGAACAGGAATCGCGTCGGAGCGTCGAGTGCGCTGAGCTGCGTCATGGCGGCCTTTCGTGGCAGGAACGGATACCGAACCGGAATGTAGGACATTTCGGGCGAATTCCGGATCGCCTTTTATCCATGGGGTAGGATCGGCCCGCCCAGGTTGATTTCCGTCAATGACTGGCCGGGCAATCGCCACAAGACTTCGCCATCGTTCGCCGCGGAGGAGACAGATGGCGATCTTCGATGCTACGACGTCAGCGTCGGCGCGGCGCATCGGCAAGGACCGGGCCGCCCTCGTTCCGCGTCCGAACCTCTTCGACTATCGCGAGGAGCGAGCGCGCTTCACCTGGGCCGACGCCTGGACGATGCTCGACGGGCTTCCCGGCAGCAGGGGCTACAACATCGCCCACGAGACCGTGGACCGCCATGCTGCCGGCCGGCACGCCGACAAGGTGGCGATCCGCTGGATCGGCAAGACGGGAGCGCGGCGCGATCTCACCTATGCCGACCTGCGGCACGAGACCAACCGCTTCGCCAACGCTCTTTCCGCCCTTGGGGTCAAGCCGGGCGAACGCGTGTTCGTGCTGCTCGGACGGCTGCCGGAACTCTACATCGCCCTGCTCGGCGCCTTGAAGGCGCGCTGCGTGGTTTCCCCGCTCTTCTCCGCCTTCGGGCCCGAGCCGATCGCCACGCGGGTCGGCATCGGCGAAGGGCGGGTGCTCGTAACGACGCCGGACCTCTACCGCCGCAAGGTGGAAGGCGTGCGCGACCGCATGCCGAGCCTCGCCCACGTGATCCTGGTCGGCGACGGCGAGACCGGGGGGTCGGGCCTGCATCGCTGGCCCGCGCTGGTCGACGCCGCGTCGCCGGATTTCGAGATCGCCGCCACCGATCCGGAGGACATGGCGCTGCTGCACTTCACCAGCGGCACGACGGGCCGGCCGAAGGGCGCGATCCACGTGCACGGCGCGATCGTGGCGCATCATGCCACGGGACGCTACGCGCTCGACCTGCACCCGGACGACGTCTACTGGTGCACGGCCGATCCGGGCTGGGTGACGGGCACCAGCTACGGAGTCCTGGCGCCGCTTTCCAATGGCGTCACCAGCATCGTCGTCGAAGCCGAGTTCGACGCCCAGACCTGGTACTCGACGCTCGCACGCGAGCGCGTCAGCGTCTGGTACACCGCGCCGACCGCCATCCGCATGATGATGCGCCTGGGCGCGGATGCCGCCAGGGGCTACGACCTTTCGGCCCTGCGCTTCGCTGCCAGCGTCGGCGAGCCGCTGAACCCGGAGGCCGTCGTGTGGGGGCTGGAGGCCCTGGGGCGGCCGTTCCACGACAACTGGTGGCAGACCGAGACCGGCGGCATCATGATCGCCAACTTCGCCGCCCTCGACATAAAGCCTGGTTCGATGGGCATGCCGCTGCCCGGCATCGAGGCGGCCATCCTGCGTCGCCGCGAGAGCGGGGTGGAGGTGATCGGGGAGCCGCTCGTCGAAGGGGAACTGGCGCTGAAGAAGGGCTGGCCCTCGATGATGCGCGGCTACCTCCACGAGGAGGAGCGATACGCCAAGTGCTTCGTCGGCGACTGGTACCTGACCGGCGACCTCGCCAAGCGCGATGCCGACGGCTACTTCTGGTTCGTCGGCCGCGCCGACGACGTGATCAAGTCCGCCGGGCACCTGATCGGACCCTTCGAGGTCGAGAGCGCGCTGATGGAGCATCCCGCGGTCGCGGAAGCCGGCGTGATCGGCAAGCCCGATCCGACCGTCGGTGAGATCGTCAAGGCCTTCGTCGCGCTCAAGCCGGGACACGAGCCCTCGGAGGCGCTGCGCAAGGAGCTTCTCGCCCACGCCCGCAAGCGCCTCGGCGCGGCGGTGGCGCCCAAGGAGATCGATTTCCGCGGCAACCTGCCGAAGACGCGCTCGGGAAAGATCATGCGCCGCCTGCTCAAGGCCCGCGAACTCGGCCTTCCGGAAGGCGACCTGTCGACGCTCGAAAGCGACGAGAAATGAGCGACAAGCCGCACCTCGACCGTGAGCACGGCCGGCACCTCTACCGCGCCATGCTGCGCATCCGGCGGTTCGAGGCGAAATGCGCCGAACTCTACCAGGCGCAGAAGATCCGCGGTTTCCTGCACCTCTATGACGGGGAGGAAGCCGTCGCTGTCGGCGTCATGGAGGCGCTGGAGGAGCGCGACGCGGTCGTCGCGACCTACCGCGACCACGGCCATGCGCTCGCCAGGGGGCTGCCGATGGGTGCCCTGATGGCGGAGATGTACGGCAAGGTCGAAGGCTGCGCGCGCGGCCGCGGCGGATCGATGCACTTCTTCGACCGTGCCAGGCGCTTCGTCGGTGGAAACGCCATCGTCGGCGGCGGCCTGCCGCTCGCGGTCGGCATCGCGCTCGCCGAAAA
>DUSC01000245.1 GCA_012842935.1 Hyphomicrobiales bacterium
CGAGGTCGCCTATCTCGCGCCGGCCTGGCCGAACTTCGCCGCGGCCGCTGGTGTCGCGGGCGCTCGGCCGGTCGCCGTGCCGCTCGACGACACCGCCAACGGCTGGTCGCTCGACATCGGCAGGCTCGTCGCCGCCGTTTCGCCGCGCACGCGGGCGATCTTCGTCAACACGCCGTCCAACCCGACCGGCTGGACGGCCGACCGCGACACCCTCCGGTCGATCCTCGATTTCGCCCGCGCGCGCGGGCTGTGGATCATTGCCGACGAGATCTATGCGCTGTTCCACTATGACGGCGGCCGCGCGCCGTCCTTCATGGACATCGCCACGCCGGAAGACCGCATCCTCTACGTCAACAGCTTCTCCAAGAACTGGGCGATGACCGGCTGGCGGGTCGGCTGGCTGCGCATCCACCCCTCGCTGCAGGCGGTCTTCGAGAACCTCATCCAGTATTCGACCTCCGGCGTCGCCCAGTTCATGCAGCGCGGCGCCGTGGCGGCGCTCGACCGGGGCGATGAGTTCATCGCCGGCCAGGTGGCGCGCGCCAGGCAGGCGCGCGACCTCGTCTGCGGCATCCTCGGCAGGACCGGGCGGGCGCGCTTCCACGTCCCGCGCGGTGCCTTCTACCTGTTCTTCGCCGTCGACGGCATCGACGATTCCCGTCAGGCCGCTTTCGAGATCGTCGACCGGGCCAATGTCGGCCTGGCGCCCGGGACGGCGTTCGGCGCCGGCGGCGAATCGCATCTGCGGCTGTGCTTCCACCGCCGCCTCGACCAGCTCGAGGAAGCGGCCGAACGCCTGGCGCACTGGATGGAAAACCGCTGACCGCGGAAGCGCTGGCCGATCGGCGTCCGGTCGAGGGATCACCCGCCGGACGTGGGGACGACGAGCGGAATGATCCGTTCGCTGCGCTGCCGGGTCGGCCGCCGGGCTCCCGCATAGGGGATGCCGAGCGCGTCCCAGGTCTCGACCAGCGCGTCCTGCAGGCCGTCGATCAGGCGGTCGTCGTGGAACGGTGTCGGCGTGATGCGCAGCCGCTCGGTGCCGCGCGGCACCGTCGGGTAGTTGATCGGCTGGATGTAGATGCCGTGCACCGCGAGCAGCCGGTCACTCGCCAACTTGCACAGTTCGGGATCGCCGACGAGCACCGGCACGATGTGGGTCGAGGACGGCATGACCGGCAGGCCGGCCGCCGCGAGCACGTCCTTCGTGCGCTGCGCCTGGCGCTGGTGCTGCTCGCGCTCGACGTTCGACTGCTTCAGGTGACGGATCGAGGCGGTCGCCGCCGCGGCGATCGCCGGCGGCAGCGCCGTCGTGAAGATGAAGCCGGGCGCGTAGGAGCGTACCGCATCGACCACGGCCCGCGAGCCGGTGATGTAGCCGCCCAGCGTGCCGAACGCCTTCGCCAGCGTGCCCTCGATCACGTCGATGCGGTGGGCGATCCCCTCGCGCTCGGTGATCCCGCCGCCCCGCGCGCCGTACATACCGACCGCATGGACCTCGTCGATGTAGGTCATCGCGTTGTACTTCTCGGCGAGGTCGGCGATCCTGGCGATCGGCGCGACATCGCCGTCCATCGAATAAACGGATTCGAAGACGATCAGCTTGGCGCGTTCGCGGCCCGCCCCCTGCAACAGGCTTTCCAGATGCCCAACGTCGTTGTGGCGGAAGATCTTCTTCTCTGCACCCGAGCGGCGCACGCCTTCGATCATCGAGGCATGGTTGAGTTCGTCGGAAAGCACGAGGCAGTTGGGCATCAGCCGGGCAATCGTCGAGATCGCGGCTTCGTTGGAAACGAAGCCGGAGGTGAAGACGAGTGCCGAGTCCTTGCCGTGCAGGTCGGCGAGCTCGAGCTCGAGCTCGACCAGCGGGTGGTTGGTGCCGGAGATGTTGCGCGTGCCGCCGGCGCCTGATCCCATCCGCCCCGCCGTCTGCTGCTGCGCGGCGATCACGTCCGGATGCTGGCCCATGCCGAGGTAGTCGTTCGAGCACCACACGGTGATCTCTCGGGCCTCGCCGTTCGAGCGCCACACGGCCCGCGGGAAGGCGCCGGCGATCCGCTCCAGGTCGGCGAAGACCCGGTAGCGCCGCTCCGCATGGAGCTGGTCGATGGCTTCCTCGAAGAATCTCTGGTAGTTCATGCTGGCCTTCCGAATGCCTGCGGGATCATAGTCACCGACCCCTGATGCGTCCATTGCACGGGCGGGGTCAAAATGCCACGCCAACCGGGTCCAACGATCACAGGGCGCCGGCTATTCCCTTGATCGGTGTCAAGCAATCGTTATTTCGCGGCGCGGACGCGCGAAATTCGTGCACACAGGGACGCCCGCTGCGGAACGGCGCGGCCGGGGCACCCCACCACGCGCCGCAACGCGGTACCGCGCACGACGGCACCGTGCGCGACGAAAGGCCCGTCTCGCCCCCGGGTCAGCCCTGGAGGCCTTCGTCCTTGTTCGAAGTCCTCCATGTCCGGTCGCCGAAGGCGAGCACGGCCGCGAAGAAGACGAAGAGACCGGTGATCGCGGCGACGACAAGAGCGACGTCTGTTGGCATAGGCATTCCTCCCTTGAAGCGTTCGCATCATCGG
The DNA here is from genome assembly GCA_012842935.1 of Hyphomicrobiales bacterium. GTDB lineage: Bacteria > Pseudomonadota > Alphaproteobacteria > Rhizobiales > Rhizobiaceae > DUSC01. Next base: position 2,586 of record DUSC01000245.1, read on the forward strand.
GGGCGCGCACGAGGCGTCTTTTGATCTGGATCAAGTCATCCGGGCCATGATGCCGGTTTCTTCGTCTGCCGCTGCCGCTGCCGCTGCCGCTGCCGCTGCCGCTGCCGCAGCCGCAGCCGCAGCCGCGGCCGGCGGAAGACTATCCACCCTGCCGACGGCGGACGTTTCGGGCAGGCGCAGCCTCTGTCCGGTGACGGATCCGTTTCGGCAGCGGCGAGGCATGCTGCGCACTCATTCCGCGGGCTGTGCGAGATCGGCTCCCGCCGACAGTTTCTCGAACAGCAGGGCGACCGCTTCGGCGCCGGGATCGTTGATGCCTCGCAGCCGGTCTTCCGAAATGTAGCTTGCGCGCCCGGCCTTGGCGCGGCGGATCGTGCCGGTGAAGTCCGCTCCTTCGCGTGCGGCCCTGGCCGCCGCACCGAGGCCCTGCGGCAGCGCTTCCAGGGCGGGAACCAGCGCATCGATCATGGTCCGGTCGCCGGGTTCCGCCCCTCCGACCTGGCGCACCCGCTCGAGGCCCGCGCCGAGCGCCTCGATCCAGTCGCGGCCGCTCGCCGACGCATCGCCAGCCGCAGTGAAGAAGATCGCCAGCAGAACGCCGGACGACCCGCCCATCGTCTGGCTGAGTTCCATCCCGATCGCCCGGTAGAGCTGGGTGAGGTCGGCGAGCGGCAGCCGATCGAGCGCCTTCACCAGGGATCGAGCGGCGGTTGCAAGCGTCGATCCCGTGTCGCCGTCGCCGGTGCGGGCGTCGAGCGCGTTGAGGTCGGCCTCGGCGGCGATCAGGATGTTGCAGCAGCGCGCAATCAGGTTGCGCCGGCCCGCATGCGCCGACGGCATCGGCTGGATCGGCGTCAGGCCGTCGGGCAGCGGCAGGACGGCGAAGTCGCCGAACGGATTGACGCCCGGCCATGCCCACGGGGCGACGGGCGCCATCAGGCAACGCTCGGCTTCCTTGGTCAGCGGCATCAGCGACAGCGAGAATCCCTGCATGTCGAGCGACGTCATCATCGCGGCCGGGCCGACGATCCACTTCACCTGGTCGGCGATCGAGGAACGCGCCAACTCCTCGGCGAGGACCGACATTTCCAGATGCGTGGCGCCGCCGAGATTGTTGAGCAGCGCCACCTGCGGCCCCGGCTTCACATGCGGGGCCAGGCGCTCCACCACCTGTGCGATCGCCTGCCGGGCGCTGGTGAACACGACCTGCTCGACGCCGGCCTCTCCGTGGATGCCGAGGCCGAGTTCGGCATAGCCCGACTTGATGCGGTCCTCCTTCGGCGAACCCGGGATGGTGCAGGTGTCGAGCGACATGCCGATCGACACGACGCTGGCGATGACGCGCCTTGCCGCCGCCGTCACGGTCTCCAGATCCTCGCCGGCTTCGGCCAGTGCGCCGGCGATCTTGTGGACGAACAGCGTGCCCGCGACGCCGCGCGCGCGCGGCAGGTCGGGCAGGGCGACGTCGTCGTCGACGATGACCATGTTCACCGTAAGGCCGAAGGCGCGCGCTCGCTCTGCGGCCAGCCCGAAATTGAGGCGGTCGCCGGTATAGTTCTTGACGATGAGAAGGCAGCCGGCCTTGCCCGTGACGTTCAGGATCGCGGCAAGGACCGCGTCGACCGAGGGCGAGGCGAAAACGTCGCCGCACACGGCGGCCGTCAGCATGCCCTGGCCGACGAAGCCGGCATGGGCGGGTTCGTGCCCGGAGCCGCCACCCGAGACGATCGCCACCTTCGACCTGTCCCAGTCCGTGCGGACGACGACCTTGATGTGCGGATAGCCATCGAGTCGCGCCAGCCGTCCGCCTGCGCTTCGCAGGAAGCCGTCGACGGCCTCCGTGACGACGGCGTCCTTGGCGTTGAAGAATTGCGTCATCACAGTCTCCTCAGGCTATGCGCGAGCCGTTGCTGTCGAAGTAGAGCGGATTGGCGGGCCTTATCGCGACCGTGTCTCCCGGCGTCAGGGGCGTGTGCGGGTCGGCGAGCGTGACCAGCGCGTATCCGGCGATGTCGAGGTGCAGGCGGGTCTGGTCGCCCAGGTGCTCGACGCGCACCACCGACGCCGGACGGCCGTCGCCCGTGTGGATGTGCTCGGGCCTCAGGCCGATGGTGGCGGCGCCGGCGGGCGCCGGGCCGAACAGGTCGGCAGGCAGCGTGTTGATCCGCGGCTGGCCGAGTCTGGTCGCGACATAGATGCTGGACGGGTTCTCGTATATCTCGCGCGGCGTGCCGAACTGCACCAGCCGGCCGCGATCGAGGACGCCGACATGGGTCGCCATGGTCATCGCCTCGATCTGGTCGTGGGTGACGTAGAGCAGCGTCGAGCCGAGGTCCGACTGGATGCGCTTCAGCTCCACGCGCAGGTCGGCGCGAAGCTTGGCATCCAGAGAGGACAGGGGTTCGTCCATCAGGAATATCTGCGGCTTTCGCACGAGCGCGCGGCCGATGGAGACGCGCTGCATCTCGCCGCCGGAAAGCGCAGTCGCCTTGTTGTCCAGCTTGTGGCCGATGCGGAGGATTTCCGCGACCTCGGCGACCCGCCGCTCGATCTGCTGGGGCGCCGTGTCGAGGATCGGCGACTTCAGCGGAAAGGCGAGGTTCTCCCGGACCGTGAGGTGCGGATAGAGTGAATACTGCTGGAAAACCATCGCCACGTTGCGCTGCGCCGGCGTCTCGGCGAGCACGCTCCGCCCTCCGATCGAGATGTCTCCGGAGTCCGGCTTTTCCAGTCCGGCGATCAGACGCAGCGTCGTCGTCTTGCCCGCTCCTGTCGGGCCGAGCAGCACGACGAACGCGCCGTCGGCGACGGTCAGCGACATGGCGTCCACGGCTGTCGTGCCGCCGAAGCGCTTCGTCACCCCGGAAAGACGCACCTCAGCCATGAATCCGCACCTTCCCGCGGCGAACATCTTCCCCCGGCGACGCCCGGTCGAGCGCCAGCGCATGGCCGGTCGCGGCGTCGAACAGCGACAGCGTCCCGGTATCGAACCGGATGCCGACCCGCTCGCCTGTCCGCACCGGCTGGCTCGACGGGATCCGGCACTTGATGTCGCCGTTCGGCGTGTCGAGGCTGACGATCTGGGTGGTGCCCAGATATTCCGTCGCGATCACCATCCCGCGGAAGGCGGCGTCGTCAGCAAGCCGTACGTGTTCCGGCCGCACGCCGAGCGCGTAGCGGCCGCTCGTCGCCGGCCCTTCCAGCCGCGGCAACGGGACCTTTGTGCCGGAAAGGACGACGGTCTCCGCACCCGGCTCGAGCGACGCCTCGAAGCGGAGGAAGTTCATGGGCGGGGAACCGATGAACTCGGCGACGAACATGGTCGCCGGGAAATCGTAGATGTCCTGCGGCCTGCCCCACTGCTCGACGACGCCGTGGTTCATGACCACGATCTTGTCGCCCATCTGCATGGCCTCGAGCTGGTCATGGGTGACGTAGACGGTCGTCGCCCCCATCCGGTCGTGCAGCGCCCGCAGTTCCTCCGCCATGCGCTCGCGGAACTCCGCGTCGAGCGCGCCCAGCGGCTCGTCCATCAGGAAGGCTTTCGGCCGGCGCACGATCGCGCGGCCGAGGGCGACGCGCTGGCGGTCGCCCGACGACAGGCCGCCCACCGGCCGGTCGATGATGTGTTCTATGCCGAGTATCCGGGCGACCTCGTCGACCCGCCGGCGCACCTCGGCGCGCGGAACGCCCTGGCTGCGCAGCGGGTACGAGATGTTGTTGCGCACGTTCATGTGCGGGTAGAGCGCGAACATCTGGAACACGAAGGCGATGTCGCGGCCGCTCGCCGGCACCTGCGCCACGTCTTTCCCGTCGAGCAGGATCTGCCCCGACGTCGGCAGTTCGAGCCCGGCGATCATGCGCAGGGTCGTCGTCTTGCCGCAGCCCGACGGCCCCAGCAGCATGAAGAACTCGCCGTCGTTGATCGTGAAGCTCGATTCCTTCACCGCGACGAAGTCGCCGAACGCCTTGTGCAGGTTCCTGATGACGATCTCGGCCAACGGACTACTCGGGAAAATGGCTGACGATGACGAACATGATGGTGCCGGCGAGCGTGACGACGAACGACCACGAGAACGCCCACAGGAAGAAGGGCTGCATCAGCATCACGACGCCCAGACCGATCGTGACCGACGCCGCCATCTCCCACGGGCCGCGCCGGAACAGGCGCCGCATCCGGCTGGCGCCGGCGACCGGAGGTGTTGTCGGGACAATGGTCATTTGCGCACCGCTCCGAAGGTGATGCCGCGCAGGAGATGCTTCCTGAGCAGGACGGTGAAGACGACAACCGGTATGAGGAACAGCGTGGCGCCCGCCGCCACGGCCGGCCAGTCCTGGCCGCCGACTCCGATGATGGTCGGAATGAAGGGCGGAGCCGTCTGGGCCACGCCCGACGTGAGCAGGACGGCAAAGGCATATTCGTTCCAGGCGAAGATCAGGCAGAAGATTGCGGTCGAGGCGATGCCGGTCGCCGCCTGCGGCAGCACGACCTTGTAGAAGGCCTGAAAGCGCGTGTAGCCGTCGATGAGCGCGGCTTCCTCGTACTCGCGCGGGATCTCGTCGATGAAGCCCTTCAGCAGCCAGACCGCGAGCGAGATGTTGACCGCCGTGTAGAGCAGGATCATGCCGAGATGCGTGTCGGACAGCCCGAGCGACCGGAACATCAGGAAGATCGGGATCGCCACCGCGATCGGCGGCATCATCCGCGTCGACAGGATGAAGAACATCAGGTCGTCCTTGAGCGGCACCCGGAAGCGCGAGAAGGCGTAGGCCGCCAGCGTGCCGAGGAAGATCGACAGGAAGGTCGAACCGAAGCCGATGATCACCGAATTGAGGAAGCGTGCGCCGTAGCGGGACGGCCCGGTGATCATCATCCCCTGGTCGCGGACGATCTGCTCGGCGAAGTTGGCCGGAGGCGGCAGGCTGTCGATCTGGTCCGCCGGGATGCGCGTGCGCGTCGTGAACAGGTTCACATAGCCCTCGATCGTCGGGTCGAAGATGACCTTCGGCGGATAGGCGATGGAATCGGCGGGCGACTTGAAGCTCGTCGCCACGATCCACGCGAGCGGCAGGAGCGTCACCAGCGCATACAGGGCGACCAGGACGCCGGCGACCCATTTCTGCCCGGCGGACGGCTCGGTGATGGAGTAGCCGCTCATCTCAGCGCTCCTTCAACTTGTTGAGCGCCTTCACATAGATCGAGGCGAGGCCGAACACCGTGACGAAGAGGATGATGGCATAGGCGGAGGAATGGCCCGTGCGCCATTTTTCGAAAGCTTCGCGCTTCAGGTCGATCGAGGCGAGCAGGGTTTCGTCGCCCGGCCCGCCGCCGGTGAGCAGGACCACGAGGTCGAACATCTTGAAGTTCTCGATGCCGCGGAACAGCACGGCCAGCATCAGGAACGGCAGCACCAGCGGGATGGTGATGGTCCAGAACTGCCGCCATTTGGACGCGCGGTCGATCTCGGCCGCCTCGTAGATGGAGTCGGGGATCGAACGCAGCCCGGCCAGACAGATCAGCATGACGAAGGGCGTCCACATCCAGGTGTCGACGATGACGATCGCCCAGCGCGCCCAGCCGCCCGGTCCGAGCATCGAGAACGAGGAGGCGGGGATGCCGGTGACGAACTCGACGGCATAGTTGATGAGGCCGATCTGCGGCTGGTAGAGGAAGGTCCAGAAATTGCCGACCACGGCCGGGGACAGCATCATCGGCATGACGATCAGCGTGGTCGCGAGATCGTTGCCGCGGAACTTCCGGTTGATCAGCCATGCCAGCGTGAAGCCGATCAGGACCTGGAAGAACAGTGTCCAGACGAGAAAGTGGGCGGTCGTCTGCATGTTCGCCCACGTGTCCGCGTCGGTGAGGATTCGCTCGTAGTTGCGCAGGCCCACCCACTCGACCTCGCGGTTCGGGCGGTTGGCGGCGTAGTTGGTGAAGGAGAGCCTTATCGTCCAGATCAGCGGGAAGATGTTGACGGCCAGAAGAAGGAAGATCGCCGGCGCCACGAACAGCCAGGCGATGGCGCGGTCGCTCAGCCCGCGTATGCGGCGGGCGACGCCGGCCGGGGTGGCGGCAGCCACGCGGTCGATCGCGGATTCGGACATGGGGTTCCTCCGGCTGTCGAGGCGGCTTCCTGCGCGGCCGGCAGCCTAGGCCACCGGCCGGCAGGGAGGCAATCCGGCCTTCCAGGGGGGCACCCCCCGGAAGCGTTCGGACGCGGACTACATCTTGCCGTCGTCTTCGAAGACTTCGGTCCAGTCGGCGATCAGGCCGTCCAGGGCTTCCTGCGCGGTGCCGTTGCCGGCCACGACGTAGTCGTGGAAACGCTTCTGCGAGGCCTGGAGAAGCGTTGCGTAGCTCGGCTCGGCCCAGAAGTCCTTCACCACCGCCATGGAGTCGAGGAAGGTCTGCGCATAGGGCTGGCTGGTCGGGAAGGCCGGATCCTCGACCACGGCGCGCAGGCACGAGAAGCCGCCCATCGACCACCATTTCGCCTGCACTTCGGGCTGCGCGAACCACTTGATATATTCCAGCGCCGCGGCCTGCTTGTCGCTGTAGGCGACCACCGATATGCCCTGACCGCCGAGCTGTGCGAAACGTTCGCCGCCCGGACCGGCGGGATTGACGAGGTAGCCCGTCCTGCCCCCGCCCACATTGGGATCGACCTCGAAGCCCGGCCAGGTAAAGGCGAAGTTCATCTGCAGCGCGACCTGGCCCGACTTGTAGGCGTCGATGCCTTCGCCCATGTAGGTGTTGGAGGTACCGGGCGCGACGCAGCAGTCGTAGAGCGACTTGTAGAACTCCAGCCCGGCCACGGCTCCGGGCGAATTGACGAAGCCCTGCATGTCGTAGGGCTTGTCCGGGTTCTCGTACTTGAAGCCGAAGCTGTAGAGAACGTCCATCACGCCCATGGTGATGCCTTCGGAGCCGCGCTCGGTATAGATCGAGGCGCCGTAGACGGTCTTGCCGTCGATCTCCCGGCCCTGGAAGAACTGGGCGATGTCCTTCAGTTCCGCGAAGGTCTGCGGCGCGACGAGGTCGCGGCCGTACTTGGCCTTGAAGTCGGCCTGTATCTCCGGACGCTCGAACCAGTCCTTGCGGTAGGTCCAGCCGACGACGTCGCCGAAGGCCGGCAGCGCCCAGTAGTTGGGGGTATTCTTCGGCCATTCCGAGTAACCCGTGACGGTCGCCGGAACGAAGTCGCTCATCTTGATGCCGTTGGCGTCGAAGAAGTCGTTCAGCTTGACGTAGTGGCCGTTCTCGGCGGAGCCGCCGATCCACTGGCTGTCGCCGATCATCAGGTCGCACAGTTTGCCGCCCGAGTTCAGCTCGTTGAGCATGCGGTCGGCGAAGTTCGGCCAGGGTACGAACTCGAAGCTCATCTTGTGGCCGGACTGCTTCTCGAAGTCCTTGGAAAGCTCGACGAGCGCATTGGCCGGGTCCCAGGCCGCCCAGCACAGCGTGAGGTTTTCGGCCTGCGCGGCGCTCGAGGCGAACGCGGCGGCAAGCGATAGGGCGGCGACGGACGCCATGTGGGCACGTTTCATGATCGGTCCTCCCGAAAAGGTGCAAACAAGTCGTTTACGGAAGGGAAGCTAAATGAGGTACGTACCTCATGTCAATCGCATCGGCGAAAATCGTGCACGATTGCGGCAAAGCGTGCCGCTGCCGGCCGGTTTTCGCGGGGCATCCGGGGCGGGGATCTCAGACGAGGTTTTCGCGAACCACGATCTCGATGCGGATACGTTCCTGCGAACTGACGATGTCGCGGCCGTCGCTCTTCGCCCGCAGGACACGCAAGGCGCTGCGCACGATATGGCCCACGTTCTGGCTGATCACCGCATCCATCAGATGATCGCGCAGGGCTTCGCGCGTTACCCTGGTGAGTTCGTGCGCGATCAGCGTGATGGCATGGCGGCGCTCGTGTCCGCGCAGCACCTCGACCAGCGCCTGGCTGCCGTGACCCACCGAGTAGATGCCCGTGATATCCGGCCGCTTGCGCAGCATCTCCGTTACCAGGCGCGTCGTCGTCTCCTCGTCGTCATGGTTCTCGATCGACGGCAGGACTTCGATGGCGGGAAAGGATTCGGCCATCACCTGGTCGAAGCCCAGCCGGCGCTCGACATTGTCCCGCGCTTGCAGGGAGCTCACCAGAACCATCACCGAACCACCTGTATTTCCGATGAATTTTCCCATCAGAAAGCCTGCGGTCCGCCCTGCCGCGACATTGTCGATTCCGACGAAATGGTCGCGTCCGGTGTTGGGCAGATCCGAGACGAGCGCGACGATCGGCACGCCGTCCGCCTTCAGACGGGCGATGGCGTCGCGCACGTGCGGCGTTTCCTGGGCGAAGATCGCCACGCCGTCGGTGTCGGCGGCGGACAGTGCGCGCAGCGACTTGACCAGGGCATGCGGATTGTCGTTGGGGAAGCTGACGATGCGGACGTCCGTCCGGTCGACGACGGAAGTGGACACGGATTCGGCGATCGCTTCGTGCAGGGTGTCGACGAACTGGGCCGGCACATCCGGCAGGACGAAGACCAGACGGTAGCGACGCTGCCGGGCGAGGTTCGCGGCGGTGACGTCGCGCACATAGCCGAGCTTCTCGATGGCGGCCTGGACGCGGCTGACCGTCTTCTCCCTGACGCCGGGCCGGCCGTTGAGGACGCGATCGACCGTCGCCAGGCTCACGCCGGCTTCTTCGGCGATGTCGTTGACCGTCGGTCGCGCCATCTGCGTCCTCCCGTCACCGTATTTCGCGGTTTCGGTGAGGTACGTCAATCACCGTGGCGACCGGCACCGGTTCACAGGCGCGACACCACGGCGAGACCTTCCTTCCTCGGTAGCGCATCCTCATCGAAGACCGCGCTTCTCGGCGGCCTGCGGAGACGTCGCATTCGCCTCGAAGGCCGCGAAGGCGGCCCTCATCCGTTCGGTATCCGCCGGCAGGCCGGTGAAGAGTTCGAACGCGCGGGCGGCCTGGCCGATCGCCATTCCCTCGCCCGAAAGCGTGCGGCAGCCGAGCCGGCGCGCATGGCGCAGCAGCGGCGTCTCGATCGGGAAGTAGATCACGTCGCCCACCCAGTGGTCCGCCCTCACCAGCTCGGGCGGCAGGGGCGTGCCCTCCATCTTGGCCATGCCCACGGGTGTCGCGTTGACGACGCCGTCCGCCTCGGCCGCCGCATCCGCCAGGCCGGCGGTCGGCCGCGCCCGCCCGGCGCCGAAGCGGGTCTCGAGTCGGGCGGAGAGCGCCTCCGCGCGCGACGGCTCCACATCGTGGACGAGCAGTCGGCCGACGCCGAGCTCGAGCAGGGCGAAGCCGACGGCCGCGCCCGCGCCGCCGGCGCCGAGGAGAAGCACGATGTCTCGCGGCACTCCGTCCATCGCCTGGCGGAAGCTCTCGCGGAAGCCCCACATGTCGGTATTGTGGCCGATCCGTCGCCCGTCGCGCAGCACCACCGTGTTGACCGAGCCGAGGTCGCGGGCGGCCGGCGACAGTTCGTCGAGCAGCGGCAGGATTTCCTGCTTGTAGGGAAAGGTGACGTTCAGGCCGGAGAAGCCGAAGAACTCGGCTTGGCGGACGATATCGGCGAGGGCCGGGGGCGGCGTGCCCATGCGGTCGGTGTCGATGAGGCGGTAGACGTAGGCCAGGCCCTGGGCGTGGCCCTCGGCCTCGTGCATGAACGGCGTGCGCGACAGCTGGATGCCACGGCCGACCAGGCCGACCAGCACGGTCGGCGCGCGCTCGGACGCACTTGCCCTCGGCATCGCCTTGGCAACGGCCACGTTCCCGTCCTTCCTTTGCCGCCGTGCCACTCTCGGGCGCGACCGTCTCCTCGCGGGGCAGCGTCCCCGCCGGTCGGCACCGGACCCTGCCTGCGCTGAAATGAACTACAGGGTCAATTCAGTCAACGGATTTGGCGGTGCGATCGATCCGTCGAGACAGCGCGCACGGATGAGGCGGCATGGAAGGGGTGCCGGTGCGGATGGGCGCGGCACGCCGCGGCCGGATGCAGGCTCTGGCCGGCATGCAGGCGGGCATCGTCGCCGTGTCGACCGCCGGGATCGCGCGGGACGGCCTGTCCGCCGCGCGACCTCGCCAACGAGCGCCGACGTTTCGGTTACCGACGCCTGTTCGTCCTGTTGCGGCGGGAGGGCGAGACGTCTGGCGTGAACCGCATCTACCGGCTCTACCGCGAGGAAGGGCTGACGGTGCGCAAGCGCCGGGC
>DUSC01000246.1 GCA_012842935.1 Hyphomicrobiales bacterium
CGCCTCTGGCGGGCCATCAACGGCCGGCGCGTCCCGGCCGACGCGAGGCTGACGAGCCAGCAGCGACGACGGCTCCGCCGCATGCTTCAGGCCGTAGACGGCCGCCACGAAGGCGCGACCTATCGCGAGATCGCCGAGGCCATCTTCGGCGCCGCGCGCGTTGCCGATGCTCCCTGGAAGACCTCCGCCCTTCGCGACGCGACGATCGATCTCGTGAAGGACGGACTCGCGCTGATCGCCGGCGGCTATCGCTCGCTTCTGCGCCGGCGACGCCGCCCATAGTTCGGGCGGCCGCGGGGTGCGATTTTAGCACCCGCATCTTCGCCATCCCCCAACGCCGCCCCCCTCCGCCACCGTGCCCTTCGCTCGCCGGTGCTCGCCGGCGACCTGAACGAACGCCCGGAGGTGCGACATGACGAATCTCGCCGGCTTGCCGCCGCGCTTCTTGCGGACGCCGGAGGCCGCCGACTTCCTCGGCCTCTCCAGCCGGACGCTCGAGAAGCATCGCACCTATGGCACGGGCCCCGCCTATCGCAAGCTCGGCGGGCGCGTCGTCTACGCGCTCGACGATCTCAAGGCGTGGGCCGACCGCGGCGCGGTCACATCGACGTCCGACCCGCGCGGCTCGGTGCTGCCGGCGAAGCGCCACGGCCCGGCCTCGGCGCAGGCCGGCCGCAGCAGCCGCCGCTGAGAGACGGCGCATGTCCCCGGTGCGACGCAATGGCGAGCGCGAGCAGCTCGATCTCTTCCGGGCGCTGCCGGGCGATCTCGCGCCGCGCGACGCGCAGGACCTTATGGCCTATCCGTTCTTCTCGCTCGCCAAGTCGAAGCGGCTGATGCCCATCGACTTCAAGGCCGGCCCGATCGTCATCCGCGTCGAAGCGGTCCCGGAGCACGGCATGGCGACGATCTGGGACGCCGACGTGCTGATCTGGGCGGCCTCGCAGATCGTCGAGGCGCGCGACCTCGGCCTGCGGCCGTCGCGCCTGATGGCGGCGACGCCCTACGATATCCTCTCTTTCATCGGCCGCGGCGTGAGCGTGCGCGACTATAACCGGCTGAAAGCCGCTCTCGACCGCCTGCAGTCGACCACCGTGGCGACGTCGATCCGCCAGCCGATCGAGCGGCGGATGCATCGCTTCTCCTGGATCAACGAATGGAAGGAGCGAGCGGACACGCACGGCCGTCCGCTTGGCCTCGAGCTGATCGTGCCGGACTGGTTCTTTGCCGCGGTCCTCGACGACGCCCTCGTGCTGACCATCGACCGCGCGTACTTCCGCCTGACCGGCGGTCTCGAGCGCTGGCTTTACCGCCTCGTGCGCAAGCATGGCGGCCGCCAGCAGAACGGCTGGAGCTTCGACGTTGCCTATCTCCACGCGAAGTCCGGCAGCCTCTCGCCGCTCAAGCACTTCGCCTACGATCTGCGCGAGATCGTCCGCCGGCAGACGCTGCCCGGCTACCGGCTGACCATCGAGCAGCCGGCAGACGCCCCAGAACGCCTCGCATTCGTTCCCGTCGCTCCCGCGACCCTCGCTCCGCTGCGGCCGCGCGGGACTTCTCGCGCTGGGGACAAGCTGTGAATCGCTTCGTGCCATCAGGGACCCGACCTATCGTGCCATCGGGGACCCGATCCTCGTGCTATCGGGGACCGGATTCATCGAATCCGACCGTCGATTCAAAGCAATGCGCGCGGCGTAACTCTTCTAACCAGGATTCCTTCGGAATCTTTCTAACGGCCGCTCCGCGTTCCACACCTGTGCATGAGTGCCGCCAACGGGAGGCGGCGCTATGATCGTCGCGCTGCTCAACCAGAAGGGCGGCGTCGGCAAGACCACGCTCGCCCTCCACCTCGCCGGCGAATGGGCACGACGCGGCCAGTGCCTCACTGTCATCGATGCCGATCCGCAAGGTTCTGCTCTCGACTGGTCGCAGCAGCGCGCACGCGAGAGCCTGCCGCGCCTGTTCGGCGTTATCGGCCTGGCGCGCGATACGCTCCATCGCGAAGCCCCGGACCTCGCGCGCAATGCCGATCACATCGTCATCGACGGCCCGCCGCGCGTCGCCGGGTTCATGCGTTCGGCGCTGCTCGCGGCCGACATCGTCCTGATCCCGGTGCAGCCGTCGCCCTTCGACGGCTGGGGATCGGCCGAGATGCTCGCGCTGCTGAGCGAGGCGCGCATCTACCGCCCCGAGCTCGTGGCCCGCTTCGTCCTCAATCGGTGTGCCGCGCGCACCGTCATCGCGCGCGAGACCGCGCTCACGCTCGCCGATCACGACCCGCCGTTGCTCGCATCCAAAATCGGTCAGCGTGTCGCCTTTGCGGAAGCCGCGCAGTCCGGCCGCCTCGTCTGGGAAGCACACACGGAAAGTCCGGCGGCGCGCGAGGTCACCACTCTTGCGGCCGAAGTCGGGAAGCTGGCGCGATGACCCAGCGCTCCCCAAAACGCGCCTTCATCGCACGGCCGGCCGGTCCCGAACGCTGGATCAAGACACTGGAACCGCGCTCCGACGGCAATGGCGAGGCGGCCGCTTTCACTGCGCGGCTCACGATCGACATCACGCCAGCGCTGTGCGGCCGCATCAAGATCATCGCCTTCCAACGCGGCCTGACCGTCGCAGACATGCTGCGCGACCTGCTCGCCCGCGAATTCCCTCCAGCCGGAGGAGACCTGCCATGACCGGCGCTCCACATCTTCGTCTCGTGCCGCAGCCGCTTCCCATCGACGGCCTCACGCGCGTCGAGCTGACCTGGGTCGAGAAGAAGGTCGAATACTGGATCCGCTTCGGCAAGGAGAAGGAGGAGCAGATCCTCGACCGGCGCCGCCGCGTGCTCGCCTTCGCGCCCAACAGCGTCTTCGCCTTCGTGCGCTGGGCCTCCAATGACCACGGCACCATCCTCTCGCGCATCGACATTGTGCGCGCGATCGCGCCCGGCGAGCGCTATCAGACGCTGCCCTTCGTGCGCCCCGGCGGCGACATCCTTCTCAAGATGGAGGGCTGGCCGAAGGTCGAGCGCGTCCTCCAGATCATCGACGCGATCGAGGCGAACGGCATCGACCCGGCGGAGGTGTCGCGGCATCACTGGCGCCATGTCCACAACCGCCTGACCGCCGGCCAGGAGCCGCGCCGCTACACCGTCGAGCAGCATCGCGCGATCCTCCTGCGGCGGAGGGTCGAGCCGTGACGCGCCTCGGCTATGTCATGACGACCTCCCTCGCCGTGGTAGCGGTCGGCGTTCTCTCCTTCCTTCCGGTGACGCCGAAGCTCATCTGGAACGCGTCCGCCAGCGTGCCGCTCGGCCTCTATTCCATCGCGCCGGCGCGGCACCTCCACGTCACTGATATCGTCGCCGTCGCGACGCCCGAACCACTCGCCTCCTTCATGGTCGAGCGCCGCTATCTGCCGCGCGGCGTGCCGCTGATGAAGCGCGTCGCCGCTATTGCGGGCCAGCGGGTCTGTCGCGACGGCGCGCACATCACGATCGACGGGATCGACATGGGCGACGCGCTGGCGCGCGACCGCGCCGGCCGCGCCCTGCCGTCCTGGCAGGGCTGCCGCCGCATCGCCGACGGCGAAGTCTTCCTCATGAACTGGGCCGCTCCCGACAGCATGGACGGCCGCTACTTCGGCCCGCTCGCCACGAACACGATTATCGGCCGCGCACTGCCGCTGTGGACCGACGAGGACGGCGACGGCCGGTTCCAATGGCGCGCCGCAACGCGGTGACGGCACGCTTGATCCATCCCCTTCACCGCAGCCAGGAGCTTTCGATGCCACAGATCGGAGAGTTCACACGCACAAAGAACGGCTATACCGGGCATGTCCGCACCCTCTCGCTCAACAGCGAGATGGTGCTGATTCCGGCCGAGCATTCGGACGCCGAGAACGCGCCGGACTATCGCGTCCATCTCGGCGACAGCAACGGTCCGGAGATCGGCGCCGGCTGGAATCGCACCGGCGAGAAAGCCGGCGATTACGTCTCCGTCCAGATCGACGACCCGACGCTCGGCCAGCCGATCCGCGCCAACCTGTTCCGGTCGGGCGACGCGAAGTCCATCTGGGGCCTGCACTGGAATCGCCCCCAGAAGCGCCCCGAGCGGGACTGAGGCGATGCCCATCCGCTCGACATCGCGGAGACGGAATGAGACCGCCGGGTGGGGCTCGCCCGCCTGGCGTCTTCCCGCTCTTCTCCTTTCCGGCCTGCTGATCGCGGCGCCGTTCACCGGCGCTGCGCTTGCGCAGAACGCGCCCGCCGCGCGTGCACAGCGCGCGTATCCGATCGCCGATTACATCGCCGAAGCCGCGCGGCGCTTCGGCATTCCCATCTCCTGGATCAGCGCCGTCATGGGCGCGGAAAGCGCCGGCGATGTGCACGCCGTATCGCCGAGGGGCGCGATGGGCCTGATGCAGATCATGCCGGATACCTGGTCGGAGCTGCGCATGCGCTACGGTCTCGGTCGCGATCCTTTCGATCCGCGCGACAACATCCTCGCGGGCACCGCGTACCTGCGCGAGATGCACGACCGCTACGGATCGCCGGGCTTCCTCGCGGCCTACAACGCCGGCCCTCAGCGGTATGAAGAATACCTCGCAGGCGTTCGCGCGTTGCCGGCCGAAACGCGCGCGTACGTCGCGACATTGGCGCCCCTTATCGGCGTGGAACCGCTTGAGAGCAGCATCGCGATTCCGATTGCCGATCCGCTCGCGTGGACTCGCTCACCGTTGTTCGTCGTGCGCGCGAACGGCAGCGCGAATGCAGGACCAGCGCAAGAACAGCGCATCCCAGGAGACGACGCCACGACACCAGGAGCGCGTGACGCGGCATCGCTTTCGCCGCGCTCCTCCAGTCTCTTCGTCGCACAGGCACGTCCGGAGCCGCCGCAATGACGTGCCCGCTGCCAGATCGCGGTCTAGAGAACCCCAGCGCACCAAAGCGTGTGGTGAGGCGGGAGGGCGCAAACACGACCGCACGATGGCAGGATAAAGGGGCGCGATGTGCGCGCCATGACGGTTGTGCTTTTTCAATAGGTTGCATGCCGAAACCGCGAGGTGCGCGGTCCCGGAGCAGCCTGCGGCTTCGGCGCTTTCTCAATGAATTCCGCCTCTTGGCGCGATGTGCGGAGCCGCGGCCATGAGCGCCGAGGACGACTTCCGCATCCGACCGGGGCGCATCCGCTCCACGCGCGCGCAGCGGGCGCGGCCCTTCATCGCGCAGGCGCTCGCCGCCGCCCAGCGGGCGGGCGGCTCGGTCTCCCGCAAGGGGACGATCGGCCCCGGCCATCGCTCGCGCTTCGGCCGCGGCCAGCGCGCCTCGGTGCAGGCGAACCGCCTCATCACCTCGCGCTCGCGCGGCGCCGTCGTGAAGGCGCGCGTCGTCCGCCACGGCGCACGCGGCTCGCCGCTCGCCACCCATCTCGGCTATCTCCGGCGCGAGGGCGTCACCCGGGACGGGGAGAAGGCGCGGCTCTTCGGCCCGGGCGCCGACGAGGCCGATCGCAAGGCGTTCGTGGAGCGCTGCGCGGATGACCGTCATCACTTCCGCTTCATCGTGTCGCCGGACGACGCGATCGAGATGGCGGACCTCAAGCGGTTCACCCGCGACCTGGTCGGCCAGATGGAGAAGGATCTCGGGACGAGGCTCGACTGGGTCGCCGTCGACCACTGGAACACCGAGCACCCGCATGTTCACCTGATCGTGCGCGGCGTTCGTGACGACGGCGAGAACCTCGTCATCGCGCGCGACTACATCAAGGAAGGCATGCGCGACCGGGCGCGCGACCTGATCACGCAGGAGCTCGGCCCGCGGACCGATCACGACATCCGCTCGGCGCTCGAGCGCCAGATCGAGGCCGAGCGCTGGACCAACCTCGACCGCCAGCTCGCGCGCGATGCCCATCGCACGGGCATCATCGATCTCGCGCCGCATGCCGGCCACCAGCCCGACGAATTCCACGCGCTGAAGATCGGGCGCCTGCGCAAGCTGGAAGGTCTCGGCCTCGCCGAGCAGATCGGGCCGGGACAATGGGTCATCTCCGACGCGGCCGAGAATCGCCTGCGCGAGCTCGCTGAGCGCGGCGACATCATCAAGCGCATCCATCACGGCCTCGCGGAACGCGGCCTCGAACGCGGGCCTTCGAGCTACGTGCTCGCCGGCGAGAGCCTCGACGAGCCGATCGTTGGCCGCTTGCTGGCGCGTGGGCTCGACGACGAGCTCAAGGGCAGCGCCTACGCCGTCATCGACGGCGTCGACGGCCGCACCCACCACATCAAGCTCGCTGATCTCAACGCGGCCGGGGATTCCGCCCTGGGCTCTATCGTCGAGTTGCGCAAGTTCGACGATGCCCAGGGCCGCCGGCGCGTCGCGCTTGCCGTCCGATCGGATCTTCCGCTCGAGCAGCAGGTCACGGCGGACGGCGCCACCTGGCTCGACCGCCACGCGATTGCGCGCGAACCGATCTCGCTCGGCGGCGGAGGATTCGGCGCCGAGGTCCGCGAGGCGCTCGACCGCCGCGCCGAGCATCTCATCAGTCAGGGCCTGGCCGAGCGCCAACCGCGCGGCGTGAGTTTCAGCCGCAACCTGATCGAGACACTGCGGCGCCGCGAGCTCGACGCACTGAACGAGCGCTTGGCCGCCGAGACCGGACGGACGGCCGTCAAGTGCAACGCCGACGAATACGTCGGGGGCACCTATCGCCGCCGCTTCGATCTCGCCTCGGGACGCTTCGCGATGCTCGACGACGGCCTCGGCTTCCAGCTCGTGCCCTGGTCGCCCTCGCTTGAACGGCATCTCGGCCATCATGTCTCCGGCGTCGTTCGCGGCGACGGCTGGATCGATTGGAGCTTCGGACGCAAGCGGGGGATCGGCCTGTGACGAGAGGATCGGACAAGGAGAGCGCGTGATGTCCGCTACGAAAATTCTCTGGGGTCAGATTCTGGTGGTCGCGCTGATCATCCTCGCGACGACCTGGGGCGCGACGGAATGGACGGCATGGCGATTGGGCTTCCAGGCGCAGCTCGGCGAGCCGTGGTTCATCCTGTTCGGCTGGCCGATCTACTATCCCCCGGCGTTCTATGCGTGGTGGTTCTTCTACGACGCCTATGCGCCGGCGATCTTCGTCGAGGGCGCCTATATCGCGGCGTCTGGTGGATTCATCGCGATCGCAGTCGCGATCGGCATGTCGGTCTGGCGGGCGCGCGAAACCAAGAACGTCGACACCTACGGTTCGGCGCGATGGGCCCGGCCCGATGAGGTGAAGGCCGCCGGCCTCCTCGGCCCCGACGGCGTCGTGCTCGGCAAGCTCGGCCGCGACTATCTCCGCCACGACGGCCCCGAGCACGTTCTCTGCTTTGCCCCGACCCGAAGCGGCAAGGGCGTGGGCTTGGTCATCCCGTCCCTGCTGACCTGGCCGGGCAGCGCCATCGTCCACGACATCAAGGGTGAGAACTGGCAGCTCACCTCCGGGTTTCGTGCGCAGCACGGGCGCGTGCTCCTGTTCGATCCGACCAACGCCAAGTCTTCCGCCTACAACCCGCTGCTCGAAGTCCGGCGCGGGGAATGGGAAGTCCGGGATGTCCAGAACATCGCCGACATCCTGGTCGATCCGGAAGGCTCGTTGGAGAAGCGGAACCATTGGGAGAAGACCTCCCATGCGCTGCTGGTCGGCGCCATTCTCCACGTGCTTTATGCGGAGGAAGATAAGACGCTCGCGGGCGTCGCCTCCTTCCTTTCCGACCCACGGCGACCGATCGAGTCGACGCTCGCTGCGATGATGAAGACCCCGCATCTCGGCGAGGCCGGACCGCACCCGGTCATCGCGAGCGCCGCACGCGAACTCCTCAACAAGTCGGACAACGAACGAAGCGGCGTGTTGAGCACGGCCATGTCCTTCCTCGGCCTCTACCGCGACCCCGTCGTCGCGGCCGTCACGCGCCGTTGCGACTGGCGGATCACCGACATCGTCGGCGGCGCGCGGCCGGCGACGCTCTACCTGGTGGTGCCGCCGTCCGACATCGCCCGCACCAAGCCGCTGATCCGGCTGATTCTTAACCAGATCGGACGGCGGCTGACCGAAGATCTCCACGTCAAGACTCGGCGACACCGCCTGCTTCTCATGCTCGACGAGTTCCCCGCGCTCGGCCGCCTCGACTTCTTCGAGAGCGCGCTGGCGTTCATGGCGGGCTATGGGTTGAAGTCGTTCCTGATCGCGCAGAGCCTCAACCAGATCGAGAAGGCCTACGGCCCGAACAACTCGATCCTCGACAACTGCCATGTTCGAGTGAGCTTCGCGACCAACGACGAGCGCACGGCCAAACGCGTGAGCGATGCGCTCGGCACGGCGACCGAGCTGCGCGCCATGCGCAACTACGCCGGACATCGCCTGAGCCCCTGGCTCAGCCACCTGATGGTCTCGCGTTCGGAGACGGCGCGCCCGCTGCTTACGCCGGGCGAGATCATGCAGCTTCCGCCCGCCGACGAGATCGTGATGGTCGCCGGCACGCCGCCCATCCGCGCCAAGAAGGCCCGCTACTTCGAGGACCGGAGATTACAGGCGCGCATCTTGCCGCCGCCGGTGCTGAAGGCGGCGGAACACCAGCAGGCGAACGACTGGACCGGCAGGCCCCTGCCGCCGCGACCTTTGCAGGAAGCCGCGCCACTCGTGAGCGTCATGGATGGCGAAGACCCGACTGGCTCCGAGAAGCGTCGCCAGCCGGAGCTCAGTCGCGTGGCCCCGGTCGAGAACAAGCCACCGATCGACAACGAGTTCGAGATCGACCCCAACGACGACGAGCCGGACGACGTCGCGCGGCTGAGCCGCATGAACCGCCTCGTGCAGGGCCTCGCGCGCCAGGTCTCCCTCGATCCCAACGACGGCATGGAGCTGTAGGCCGCCATGCCGAATCCGAACAAGAAGCAGCGGCTCTCCGTCTATCTCGAACCCGGCGTGACCAGGGCGCTGGCGGAATATGCCGCGCGACGCGCCCAGTCGCGCTCGCTCGTCGCAGAGGCGGCCATTGCTTCATTCCTCTCGCCCGACGCCGCCGAGCGGCAGGAGGCGGCGCTCACCAAGCGGCTCGATCAGCTCGACCGGCGCACGGCGCGCCTGGAGCGCGACCTCGGCATCGCCGTCGAGACGCTCGCGGTCTTCGTCCGCTTCTGGCTGACCACCAACCCGCCGCTGCCCGAGCCCGCGCAGGCCGCCGCGCGCGCGAAGGCCGGCGAACGCTATGATGCCTTCGTCGCTGCGCTCGGGCGGAGGCTCGCCCAAGGCCCGAAGCTTCGACAGGATGTCCTCTTAAGCTTCTTGGCTTACGAACATATTGATTGTTTCGATGGGCCTGCGGCCCTGGTTGCGGTAGCCGAGATGGGGTCTCTCGGTGTTGTAGTGGGCGAGCC
>DUSC01000027.1 GCA_012842935.1 Hyphomicrobiales bacterium
CACGGCGGCGCGCCGCGCCGATGTCGATGCCTTCCATGCGGCGGCGATGGCACATGGCGGGACGGACAACGGTCCGCCGGGCCTCAGGCCGGAATATCACGAGAACTACTACGGCGCCTTCGTCCTCGATCCCGACGGCAACAATCTCGAAGCGGTCTGCCACAAGCCCTGACGCAAGCCGGCGTCAGAGCGCCTGCAACGCGCCCGCCTTCAATGCGCGCAGACGGTCCTCGTCCCGGCTGTAGAAGATCCACTGCCTGATCTTCTTCGGCCGCACCAGGCCCGCCTGCACGAGAAGGCGCATATGCGCGCTCAGCGTCGCCTGCGATATGCCGAGCTTGTCGGCGATGAACAGGCCGCAGACCCCGTCCGCGACGAGGTCGCCGTCCGCCTGCGGCGGGAAATGCGCGACGGGATCCTTCAGCCATTCGAGGACGGCGAGGCGGTTCTCGTTGGCGAGGGCCTTGTACAGGTTGACATCTTGCATTTCGTTATTTTGCGAAGTAACGAAATATTGTCAATCGCCCCGGAGGCCCGCTTGCCGTCAATCGTCGAAATCACCCCGATTCCATCGCGGCCGCGGCCGAGCGCATAAGGCCGCATGTGCGGCACACGCCGGTGATGCGCGTCTCGCTCGCCGATTTCGGCCTCGCGGGCGGCGCGGTCGATCTCAAGCTCGAATGCCTGCAGCATTCCGGCTCGTTCAAGGCGCGCGGCGCCTTCGCCAACCTGCTGACGCGGGATGTTCCGACGGCGGGCGTCGTGGCCGCATCCGGCGGCAATCACGGGGCGGCGGTCGCCTATGCCGCCCGCAAGCTCGGCGTCCCGGCGACGATCTTCGTGCCGTCGATCAGCGCCAGGGCCAAGACCGATCTCATCCGCAGCTTCGATGCCCAACTGGTCGTCGGCGGCGACCGCTATGCCGATGCGCTGGCCGCCAGCGAAGTCTTCGCCCATGAGACCGGCGCCATGCAGATCCATGCCTTCAACCAGCCCGAAACGCTTGTGGGCCAGGGCACGCTCGGCCTGGAGGTCGAGGAAGACCTGCCCGACATCGACACGCTCCTGGTCGCCGTGGGCGGCGGCGGGCTGATCGGCGGTATCGCGGCCTGGTATCGCGGGCGGGTGAAGGTGGTGGCCGTCGAGCCGGAAGAGGCGCCGACGCTCGCCATGGCGCTTGCCGCCGGCCGGCCTGTGGATGCGCCGGCGGGCGGTGTCGCGGCCGATTCGCTCGCCCCGCGGCAGGTGGGCGACCTCATGTTCCCGATCGCGCGCGACCATGTCGCGCAGTCCGTGCTGGTGACCGACGACGCGATCCGCGAGGCGCAGAGGGGACTCTGGGCGAGTGCCCGGCTTGCGGTCGAGCCCGGCGGTGCCGCGGCCATGGCAGCGCTCCTTTCCGGCCGCTACGTGCCGGCGGAGGGCGAGCGCGTGGCGGTGCTGGTCTGCGGCTCGAACACGACGGCGGTGAATTTCGACTGAGGGCGCGGGACGGGTTCCCTTCGCCCGGAAGCTGGGCTACGCATCGGCCATGTTCCAGCTGACCCGACCGGCAACATTCGAGCAGGCCGTCAAGAAGAGCCGGTTTCTCGCGACCGCGATTCCCGTGGCGGACGAGGACGAGGCAAAAGCCGCGATCGCCGCCCATGCGCATGCCGATGCCAGCCACAATTGCTGGGCCTGGCGGATCGGTGCCGCCTATCGTTTCTCCGACGACGGCGAGCCGGGCGGGACCGCCGGCAAGCCGATCCTGGCCGCCATCGACGGGCAGTCCGTCGACCGCGTCGCCGTCGTCGTGACGCGCTGGTTCGGCGGCGTTCTGCTCGGCAGTGGCGGGCTCGTCCGCGCCTATGGCG
>DUSC01000247.1 GCA_012842935.1 Hyphomicrobiales bacterium
AATGGCGGTGAGAGAGGGATTCGAACCCTCGATACGGTTTCCCGTATACACGCGTTCCAGGCGTGCGCCTTCAACCACTCGGCCACCTCACCGCATGTGCCGCCGGCCGGAGCGCGGCGACGCGCGGCTGATCTAGTCGATAGTTGGCGAATTGCCAAGCACTTCGGCCGGCTTCTTTTCGACACGGTAGCCGCGCACGTTTACGCGCCGGCGGTGCCCGGACCTTGACAGCGCACGGCGGGGGCGCTTGCCTGCCGCGAGGGGGGACTTCATGACGGAACAGTCCACATCGAACCGCGGGGGCGGCGGCGCCCCGCTCGTCTACCTGCCGGCGGCCTGGGTGGCCGTGGTCATTGTCCTGGGCGTTCGCTCGCTGCTGTCGACCTGGCCGCTGCCGTGGGAATACGACCTGCCCGAATCCGTGCTCGCCCTGATCTATGCCGGCACGGTCGCCGCGGTGGTGAACATCCTGTGGGGCCTCTACCTGATCGGCCTCGCCTGGAGCCGCTCGCCGAGCTTCCCCCGGCACTTCACCGTCTGGCAGGTCGTCAACCTCGTCTGGCTGGCGGCGACCGAGCTCTACATGCAATTCGTCCCCGAATTCGTCTTCAGCCTGGAGGGCCTTCTCATAAAGATGGCGGAGTTCGGCGTCGGTCTCGTCTGCCTCTATCTCGTCCGCCGGGATCCGGCGACCGTGGCCCACTACGCGGGCGCGCCCTCGACCGGGCGGACGCCGGCCGTGACGCGGGCGATCGCGGCCGTGCTCGGCGTCGCGCTCGGCGGCGCGACGGGCGCGGTGCTCGGCTTTCTCCTCGGCGCCGGCATCGCCCAGGTGACCGAGATGAGCTGTTTCGAGGGGGCCTGCGGCTACTTCGCCGCGGCGATCGGCCTGCTCGGCCTGATCGCGGGCGCCGTGGCCGGCGGCATCTTCGGCTTCTGGTGGAGCGGCCGGCGGCGGGCGCGGGCCGGCGCATGACGGCGGGCGCCTTTCAACTTCGCGTGTCACGATTGCCGCGGGGCGGGCGGCGCCCTATGTGACAGGCAGTGATGCCACCGGCCGGCGCATTCCGGAAGAGCGATGATCCGTTTCCTGTTCCGCGTCCTCGCGACATTGAGCCTTGCCGCCGCCGTGATCATGGCGGTGATCGATGCCACGCGCACGCTTGCCGCGTCGGCATTGGTGATGACCCCGCTGGCGGAGAGCTGGAAGGCGGTTTCGCCCGAAACCCTCGCCGCGCTCGAGGCCTTCGTCGTCGCGACGATCCATCCGCTCGCCTGGGACCCGGCGCTTGCCGCGCTGCTGGCGCTGCCGGGCTTCGCCGTTTTCGCCGGGCTGGCGCTCGTCTTCTATGCGATCGGCCACAGGCGCGAGCGCCGGGTCGGCCGCTTCATTGCCGAGGCGTGACATGCACGTCGCGGCGCGGCCGCGACGCCGAAAGGAGGGTAGACCGATGTTTTTCCTCAGCGACATGCTGAACAAGAAGCTCCATCTGCCGAAACCCGGCGAGGCCCTTCCGGGCCGCGACCGGCCCATCCCGACCGCGTCGAAGCACCACGTCTCGCGCCGTCCGCTGAAGGGCCCCTATCCGCCGGGACTGGAGACGGCGATGTTCGGCATGGGCTGCTTCTGGGGTGCTGAACGCCTGTTCTGGCAGACCGAGGGCGTGTGGGTGACCGCCGTCGGCTATGCCGGCGGCTTGACACCCAACCCGACCTACCAGGAGACGTGCACGGGGCTCACCGGGCATGCCGAGGTCGTGCTCGTCGTCTTCGATCCGAAGGTCGTTTCCTACGGCGAACTCCTGAAGATCTTCTGGGAGAACCACGACCCGACCCAGGGGATGCGCCAGGGCAACGACGTCGGTACTACCTATCGCTCTGTCATATACACGTTCGGCGAAGACCAGCAGCACGCTGCGGTTGCGTCGCGCGACGCCTACCAGGCCGAACTGCGCAAGGCCGGCCGCGGCGCCATCACCACCGAGATCGCGGCCGCCCCGGCCTTCTACTTCGCCGAGGAGGATCACCAGCAGTACCTGGCCAAGAATCCCTACGGCTACTGCGGGCTGAAGGGCACGGGTGTCGCCTGCGTTGCGCCGGCGGCTGCGACGGCCTGAGGCGCCCGCGCCGGTCTTTTCCAAAAGGTCAAAATTCCAGGTGAATTTTGCCTTAGGCCGTGCAAGAGTGGCGGCGAGCGGGGGAGGCGACCCCCTGCCAACGTCGCCGGGCGCAGCGACATACCGGCGGCGACCACAAACGGACAGCAACCGACAGGGTGTGGATCACATGAAGCGTTTCGTCCTCGGCCTCCTGGCCGCAACCGCGATGTCCGCCTCGGCCTTGGCCGCGGACATCAAGCCGGCGATCATCTACGATCTCGGCGGAAAGTTCGACAAATCCTTCAATGAATCGGCATATAACGGCGCCGAGAAGTTCAAAGCCGAATCCGGGATCGAATACCGCGACTTCGAAATCCAGAACGACGCCCAGCGCGAGCAGGCCCTGCGCAAGTTCGCCGAGGACGGCAACAATCCGATCGTCATGGCCGGGTTCTCCTGGGCGGCGGCGCTGGAGAAGGTCGCGACCGAATTCCCGGACACCAAGTTCGCCATCATCGACATGGTCGTCGACAAGCCGAACGTCCGCTCCGTCGTCTACAAGGAGCACGAGGGCTCCTACCTGGTTGGCGTGATGGCCGCGATGGCCTCGACGTCGAAGAAGGTCGGCTTCGTCGGCGGCATGGACATCCCCCTGATCCGCAAGTTCGGCTGCGGCTACGTCGGCGGCGCCAAGGCCGCCGGCGCGACGGAAGTCATCCAGAACATGACCGGCGACACGCCGGCCGCCTGGAACGACCCGACCAAGGGCGGCGAGATCGCCAAGTCGCAGATCGACCAGGGCGCGGACGTCATCTACGCCGCCGCCGGCGGCACCGGCGTCGGTGTGCTCCAGGCCGCGGCGGATGCCGGCAAGCTCGGCATCGGCGTCGATTCCAACCAGAACGGCCTGCAGCCGGGCAAGGTCCTGACCTCCATGCTGAAGCGCGTTGACGTCGCCGTCTACAACGCCTTCATGGACGCCAAGAACGACAACTTCTCGACCGGCTTCAACGTCCTGGGTCTTGCTGAAGGCGGCGTCGACTACGCCATGGACGACAACAACAAGCCGCTGGTCACTGCGGAGATGCAGGCCGCGGTCGAGAAGGCAAAGGCCGACATCATCGCCGGCACCATACAGGTCCACGACTACATGTCGGACAACAACTGCCCGTACTGAGCGGCAGTTTCGTGAACCGACGATCCGCCGACCTTCGCGGCCGGCGGTTTCGTTTTGGGAACCATCCGGCCGGCAGGTGAAAGACATGGTCGACCGTTTCCAGCGGCTGGCCGCCATCGCGGCGCTGCTCGTCACCGGCGTCTTCGCCGGCGCCCAGTTCGGCAAGATCGCGCCGCTGGTCGGCTGGTACCGCGACGAGATCGGTTTCTCGCTCACTCTCGTCGGCTGGCTGACGTCGGCCATCGGCATCTTCGTCGCGCTGCTGGCGCTGCCGGCGGGTTGGGCCGTCGGCGCGTTCGGCGTGCGCCCGAGCTTCGTCTGGTCCTCCGCGGTCCTGGTTGCGGGCGGCGTTGCGTTCGCGGCGTTCGATGCGCCGGGCCTCATCCTCGCCGGCCGTCTGGTCGAAGGCGCCGGCTACCTGGTGCTGGTCATCGCCATCCCGGCCATCCTGACGACCGTATCGCCACCGGCCTGGCGCGGCGCGGCGCTGGCGCTGTGGGGCGGCTTCGTCCCCCTCGGCTTCGCCGCCGCCGACTTCCTTGCCGCCGCTCTCGTCGATTCGGCGGGGCCGGCGCTCTACCTGCTGGCGAACGTGGCGATCTTCGCCGCCCTTGCTGCGATCTCGGCGCTTCTCCTCGGCCGCGTCGGCGATGTCGTAGCCGACCGGGTTCCGACGGCGGATGGCGTTGAACGGCGCGCCATGGCCGGATCGCTTTCCACGCCGGTCGTCTCGGCGGCGCTGGCGTTCGGCGTCTATGTCGTCCTTTCGGTCGGCTTCTTCGCCTTCATGCCCGCCTTCGCCGCCGAGCGCGGCGACCTGCTCGTGTCCGCCGGCGTGATCGCGCTGTTCGTGCCGGCCGGAAACATGCTCGCGAGCCTTTTCATGCGCCGCGGAAGCGCGCTCCTCGCCGCACGGCTCGCGGCAGCGGGCTTCGCCGCGTCGGCGATCACCGCTGTTACCGCCTTCGCCGCGTCGAATGCGGCAACGGCGACGGTCGCGGGGCTCGTCTTCGCCGTCGCGGGGGGCGTTACAGCCTCGGCAATCTTCGCGGCGGTGCCTTACATCGTGCCGAAAGGCGGCTCGGTGGCGGTGGCGATCGGACTGATCGCGCAGACGGGGGGCCTGGGCACCGTGTTCGGCCCGCCTCTCGCCGGACACGTTATCGAACGCTATGGCTGGGACGGCTACGCGTGGTTCCTGGCAGCAGTGGCCGTCGCCGGCGCGGTCCTCGTCGCGCCGCTGCTGATGACACCGGCCCGACGCTTCACCTGACGGGGGCGCTCAGGCGAACTTGCGGGCTACCTTCGTCTCGGGGTCGCAATAGATTCCGTAGAGCGTGTCCAGCACGCGCTCCACTTCCTGGGAGGCGACCCTGTAGTAGATCTGCTGGGCTTCGCGGCGCGTGTCGACGAGACGAAGCGCCCGCAGCTTGGCGAGCTGCTGCGACAGGGCCGACTGGTTCATGTCGACCAGTGCGGCGAGATCGTTCACGGTCGTCTCGCCGTCGATCAGATGGCAGAGGATCATCAGCCGCTTCTCATTGGCCATCGCGCCGAGCAGGTCGGACGCTTCGCGGGCGACCCGGTCGAGTTCGGTGATTTTTGCGTTGCGCATATGAACACTTTATAATATCAGAACGTATTAATATCATGGGTCGCCGGTGGCGCATTGTCAAGCACTGGCGTTCCCCGAAAGGGCGCCACGGAGCATTGCCGGGCTGTTCGGCAGTGATGTGGATCAAGGACTGCCGGCGAAAGCCGGCGCAAACAGTAACCGAAAGTCCGGCACGTGAAGCAGCAGCGGTGCCGGTTTCTCGATTGGGAGGACCATCATGGCTCACGTTGTCGTACTGGGTGCCGGGCTGGGCGGCACCATCATGGCCTACGAACTGCGCGACGAACTCGGCAAGGCCCACAAGGTTTCAGTCGTCACCAAGGGGACACACTATTCCTTCGTGCCGTCCAACCCCTGGGTGGCCGTCGGCTGGCGCGACCGCCCCGCGATCGAGGCCGACCTGCGTCCGGTGATGAACAAGCGCGACATCACGCTCTATCCGCAGGGCGCTACGCGGGTCCATCCGCAGGAGAAGCGGATCGATCTCGAAGACGGCACGTCGATCGGCTACGACTACCTGGTCATCGCCACCGGCCCCGAGCTCGCCTTCGACGAGATTCCCGGGTTCGGCCCGGCCGGCAACACGCAGTCGATCTGCCACGTCGACCATGCACTCCAGGCGAAGACGGCCTTCGACGCTCTGGTCAGGAATCCCGGCCCGGTGGTCATCGGCGCCGTCCAGGGCGCGTCCTGCTTCGGTCCGGCCTACGAGTTCGCCTTCATCCTCGACAAGGCGTTGCGCGACGCGAAGGTGCGCGACCGCGTGCCGATGACCTTCGTCACCTCCGAGCCCTATATCGGCCATCTCGGACTGGATGGAGTCGGCGACACCAAGGGCCTGCTCGAGAGCGAGTTGCGCAACCACCACATCAAGTGGATCTGCAACGCCAAGGTGGACAAGGTCGAGCCCGGCAAGCTGTTCGTTTCCGAGATCGGCGAGGACGGGGCGGTCAAGCAGGCGCACGAACTGGCGAACGTCTACACGATGATGCTCCCCGCCTTCCGCGGAGTCGGCGCCGTCTACGGCATCGAGGGCCTGACCAACCCGCGTGGCTTCATCATCGTCGACAAGCACCAGCGCAACCCGACGTTCAAGGACGTCTTCGCCGTCGGCGTGTGCGTCGCCATTCCGCCGATGGGCAAGACCCCCGTGCCGGTCGGCGTGCCGAAGACCGGCTTCATGATCGAATCGATGGTCACCGCGACGGCGCACAACATCGGCCGCCTCGTCGAGGGCAAGGAACCGGACGCGCAGGGCACGTGGAACGCCGTCTGCCTCGCCGACTTCGGCGACGGGGGCATCGCCTTCGTCGCGCAGCCGCAGATCCCGCCGCGCAACGTCAACTGGTCTTCCTCCGGACGCTGGGTGCACACGGCGAAGGTCGGATTCGAGAAGTACTTCCTGCACAAGATCCGCTCCGGCAAGTCGGAGCCGTTCTACGAGCGCCTGGCGCTGCAGGTGCTCGGCATCGACAAGCTGAAGGAAATCAAGATCGACTGATCGATCAGTCGGCGGACGTCCGCCGACGCCCGCCAAAAAACGAGATTGCGCAACTTTGCGTCTTGAACGGGAAATATAAGATGCGTATATGAACACATACGCAGATACAACCGGAGTTTCTCATGTCCCTCGATCGTACCGTTCTTGCTTTTGCCGGCATCATGGTCCTCCTGTCGGTGGCCCTTACCGCGCTGGTCTCGCCCTACTTCGTCTGGTTCACGGTCTTCATCGGCGTGAACCTTCTGCAGTCGGCCTTGACCGGATTCTGCCCGGCCGCCTCCATCTTCCGCAAGCTCGGCGTCAAGCCGGGCTGCGCGTTCTAGGACGCCGTCATGCGTAGTGCCCTGGCCCTCGCCAGCCTGCTCGTGGCGGGACCGGCTCTTGCCGGCACCCTCACGCTGCAGCCGACCGAAATCACCGAATGGAAGGCCGTCTACGGCCGCGTCGAGGCACGTGACACCGTGCCGGCGCGTGCCCGCATCGGCGGTGTGGTCGTCGAACTCGTCGTCAGCGAAGGCGACACGGTCAAGGCCGGGCAGAAGATCGCCGTCGTGCGCGACGACAAGATCACCTTCCAGATCGCCGCGCTCGACGCCCAGTTGCGAGCGCTCCAGGCGCAGTACGAGACGGCTCAGGCCGAGCTCGAGCGCGGCCAGGCGTTGGTCGACAAGGGCGTCATCACGGCCCAGCGGCTCGACCAGTTGCGCACGGATGTGAACGTCGCGCGCAACCAGATCGCCTCGACCGAAGCGCAGCGCGAAGTCTATGTGCAACAGGGCCAGGAAGGGCAGGTCCTCGCCCCCGGCGACGGCCGCGTGCTCACCGTGCCGATCACCCGGGGTGCCGTCGTCATGGCGGGCGAGACGATCGCCTCGATCGGCGGCGGCGGCTTTTTCCTTCGTCTCTCTATCCCTGAGCGCCACGCCGCCCTGCTCGAGCAGGGCGCTTCGATCCGCATCACCGCGAACGGCGCCGAATCCAGCGGCCGGCTGGCCAAGATCTACCCGCAGATCCAGAGCGGCCGCGTCATCGCCGACGTCGAGGTCGAGGCGCTCGACACCGCGTTCGTCGATTCGCGCGTGCTGGTCGAGGTGCCCGTCGGCGGGCGTTCCGCCCTGATCGTGCCGAGGGCCGCAGTCACCACGCGCTCGGGCATCGACTTCGTCGCCGTCGAGGGCCATGGCGAGCGTGCCGAACGCGCCGTCGTCCTCGGCGAGAAAGTCGTCCGTCCCGAGGGCGAGTTCGTTGAAATCCTGACCGGCCTCGCGCCGGGCGACGTCGTGGTCGTGCCATGAACACCAAGCCAGCCGGCCTCGGCATCGCCGGAGGCCTTACGCGGGCCTTCATCGGCTCGCCGCTCACCCCGCTTTTCCTGCTCGCCGCCTTCGCCTTCGGCATCGTCGCGCTGATGACCCTGCCGCGCGAGGAGGAGCCGCAGATCTCGGTGCCCATGGTCGATATCCGCGTCAGCGTTGCCGGCCTCAAGGCCGATGACGCGGTGAAGCTCGTCACCGAGCCGCTCGAGACGATCGTCAAGGGTATCGACGGCGTCGAGCACGTCTATTCGCAGAGCCGCGACGACTATGTCATGGTCACCGCGCGCTTCATCGTCGGCACCTCGTCGGACGCCGCGATACTGCGTGTCCACGACAAGGTTCGCGCCAACATGGACCGGATCCCCGTCGGGATTGCGGAGCCGCTGATCGTCGGGCGCGGCATCGACGATGTCGCCATCGTGGCGCTGACGCTCTCGCCGAAGGCGGAAGTCGCCGACCGCATCACCGCCAACGACCTGACGCGGGTGGCGCGCGAACTGCGTACCGAGATCGCCAAGATCGACAATGTCGGCCTGACCTATCTGGTCGGCGAAACCGGCGAGACGATCCGCATCGCCCCCGATCCGGCGAAGCTCGCGCTCTACGGCGTCACACTGCAGCAGCTGGCCGGAAAGGTCTCGGGCGCCAACAACGCGTTTCCCGCAGGTCTCATCCGCGACGGCGGCGAACAGATCGAGATCGTCGCCGGCGAAACGCTGAACTCGCCGGCCGAGGTGGCGAACCTCTTGCTCACCTCGCGCGACGGCCGACCGGTCTACGTCCGCGACGTGGCCGACGTGGCGTTCGCCACCGACACCAGCGATGCACTCGTCTCGACCGTAACGAGGGGCGAGAACGGCGTGGTCCGCGTGCCGTCCGTGACGCTCGCCGTGGCAAAGCGCGCCGGCGCCAACGCCGTCACGGTGGCAGAGGCGATCCTCGAGCGGGTCGAACTGCTCGAAGGCAAATTGATCCCTCACGATTTCGCCGTCGAGGTGACCCGCGACTACGGCGAGACTGCGAACGAGAAGGCCAACGAGCTCCTCTACCATCTCGGCCTGGCGACCGTTTCGATCATCATCCTCGTCTGGCTGTCGATCGGCCGGCGCGAGGCGCTCGTCGTCGCGGTGGTCATCCCGGTGACGATCCTGCTCACGCTCTTCGCCTCGCGCATAATGGGCTATACGCTGAACCGCGTGTCGCTGTTCGCGCTGATCTTCTCGATCGGCATTCTCGTCGACGACGCCATCGTCGTCATCGAGAACACGGCGCGGCACTGGGGCATGCGCGACGGCCGCGACCGCAAGCAGGCGGCGATCGAAGCCGTGGCCGAAGTCGGCAACCCGACGATCGTGGCCACCTTGACCGTCGTGGCCGCGCTGCTGCCGATGCTGTTCGTGTCCGGGATGATGGGCCCCTATATGAGCCCGATCCCCGCCAACGCCTCGGCGGCGATGATCTTCTCGTTCTTCGTCGCCGTCATGGTGACGCCGTGGCTGATGCTGAAGTTCGCCGGCAAGGCTCCGGTCCACGGGCACGACGATCACGATGCCGTCGGCGTCCTGGGACGCGCCTACGCCGCCGTCGCGCGGCCGATCCTTTCGTCGAAGACGGCGAGCTGGACCTTCCTGCTCGCGGTCGGCGCGCTCACCCTCGGGTCGCTGGCGCTGTTCTACACCAAGGACGTGACGGTCAAGCTGCTGCCCTTCGACAACAAGTCCGAACTGCAGGTGGTCATCGACCTGCCGGAGGGTTCGTCGGTCGAGGCGACCGACGCGGTCGCCCAGGCGGTTGCGGCGATCGTGCTCGAACTTCCGGAAGTGCGCTCGGTGCAGACTCATGCGGGGACGGCCGCACCGTTCAACTTCAACGGCCTGGTGCGCCACTCCTACCTGCGCGCCGAGCCGCAGATGGGCGACGTCGCGCTCAATCTCCTGCCGAAGACCGAGCGCGACCGCTCGAGCCACGAACTCGCCCTCGACATCCGCCAGAAGATCGCGGCGATTCCGGTTCCGCCCGGGACGACCCTCAAGGTCGTCGAGCCGCCTCCGGGGCCGCCGGTCATGGCGACGCTGCTCGCCGAGATCTACGGACCCGACGCCGAGACGCGCCGCCAGGTCGCGGCCAAGGTCGAGGAAGCGTTCCGTTCGGTGCCCTACATCGTCGACGTCGACAATTCCTATGGCCAGCCGGCCCGCCGCATGCGGCTGACGGTGTCGACCGACGATGCGGAGTTCTTCCACGTCGAGGAAAGCGACGTGTTCGACACGATCGCCATTCTCAACGGCGGCAAGACGGTCGGCTATTCACATCGCGGGGGCGGTCGCCAGCCGGTGCCGATCCGCGTCGAGCGGCCTCGCGGAGACCGCACGATGGACGAGCGCTTCCTGGCGACGCCGATCCCGGCGAACGTGCTGCCCGGCGACCGCGGCGTCGTCGAACTCGGCGATGTCGTGCGGATAGCGGAGGAGCGTGCGTCGTTCCCGGTATTCCGCCACAACGGCCGCGCCGCCGAGATGGTCACCGCAGAGCTGGCCGGCGATTTCGAGGCTCCGCTCTACGGCATGCTCGCCGTCAGGGAGGCGATCGATGCGCAGGACTGGACCGGGCTGCCCAAGCCGACGATCTCGCTGCACGGCCAGCCCGAGGACGAGAGCGCGCCCGTGCTGCTGTGGGACGGCGAGTGGGAGGTGACCTGGGTGACCTTCCGCGACATGGGCGCCGCGTTCGGCGTCGCCATGCTCGGCATCTACATCCTCGTCGTTGCGCAATTCGGCTCGTTCAAGGTGCCGCTGGTCATCCTGACGCCGATCCCGCTGACCTTCATCGGCATCCTCGGCGGCCACTGGCTGTTCGGCGCGCCGTTCTCGGCGACCTCGATGATCGGCTTCATCGCACTGGCCGGCATCATCGTGCGCAACTCGATCCTGCTGGTCGACTTCATCCGCCACGCGTCGACGCCCGACCGGCCGCTGACCGAGGTGCTGGTGATCGCCGGCGCGATCCGCTTCAAGCCGATCCTGCTCACGGCGCTGGCGGCGATGATCGGCGCCGCGGTGATCCTGACCGATCCGATCTTCCAGGGTCTGGCGATCTCGCTGCTGTTCGGCCTGGCGTCCTCGACGCTGCTCACCGTGCTGGTGATCCCGGCGATCTACCGCGTGCTGCGCACCTGAGGCCTGGAAGGAACGCAAGACGAAAGGGCCGGCCGCGGTACCCCGCAGCCGGCCCTTTGTCGCGGCCGCTCGTCTTGATTCAGGCCTTGCGGGCCGGGCAGGTGGAGATGCCCAGGATCGAGTAGAGCGGGCACGTTCCGGCAAGACCCGTGAGGAGCGGCACGATGCCGATCAGCGTGTAGTAACGCCACCAGGCACCGGGATAGATGAAGAACAGGCTGAGGATGACGACGCCGAGCACGATGCGGATGACGCGATCGGCCGAGCCGACGTTGGTCTTGAACATTTCTACCTCCATGGCTGACGCGGGATTTCCCGGGGGACGGCCCGCTATCGCACGGAGACGCTGTCGCGTCTGTGACTAGGTCACCCCGCGTCGCGCGCCGTCCGCACCAGACCGGCCCGGTCGGCGATGGCGACGCGGCCGCGCTCAAGCCGCACCAGACCGGACTTCTCCAGCGCTTCGAGCCGGCGCGAGACGACCTCCCGTACCGAGCCGATCGCGGTCGCCAGTTCCTGGTGGGTCGCCGCGGCGACGCCGTCTTCGTCCGCCCGGCGCAGGATCTCGCCGGCGAGCCGCGCCTCGACACGCACGAAGGCGACCTTCTCGAGCAGCGCCATCACCTCCTTCAGCCGGTTGCCGAAGGCGCCGAAGACGAAGCCCCGGAACGCCTCGGAACCCCCCAGCAGGTCGGCGAAGGCGGCCTTCGGCACCATGACGAAGCTGGCGTCGGTGCGCGCCACCGCCTCGCCCGAATAGACCTGGCCACCGAGCAGGCAGAGCGTCGTCTGGATGCAGGTCTGGCCGGTGCCGACCTCGTAGAGGAGCATCTCGCGTCCCGAGCGGCCGACGAGATAGACGTCGACGATACCTTCCGCGACGAGGAGGAAGCCGCCCGGCTCGTCACCCGGCCGGAACAGGACCGTGCCGCGCGGGACGGCGCTGCGGGGCAGCGAGGCGATCACGCGACGAGTCTCGATGTCGAGCGTGTCGAGGACGGTCATCGGCATTCCGGCTCAGTGCGACAGCAGGACGGACATGGTCGGCTCTGACAGGACACCTTCCGTGGCGCCGCCGAGGACGAAGTCGCGCAGGCGGGAATGGCCGTATCCGCCCATGACAAGCAGACCCGCGCCGTGCGCCGCAGCGTCCGCCTGCAGCGCCGCAGCGATCGGCCGGTTTCCGCGCAGGGCGGAGACGGCCCGCGCCGTGAGGCCCCTTGCGGCGAGTCCCGCGGCAAGCCTTGTCCCGAGGCCCGCATCGGCCAGGGGTTTGTCGTCGGTAACGGTGAGCACGACGATCTCGCCTGCTCTTTCGAGGAACGGCTGTGCGTCGGTGACGGCGCGCGCGGCCACCCGGCTGCCGTCCCAGGCGATGGCAATGCGGTCGAACGCGCCGGGAGGCGCGGCCTCCGGCACCAGCAGCGCCGGGCGCCCGGAGCCGAAGACGATGCCTTCGGCGACCATGCGCGCGCTGTCGTTCGAGGCCGACAGCCCGACGACCGAGAGATCGTGGTAGCGGGCAAGCTCCGCGGCGCGGTCGCCGAACAGAGCAGGCTCGGCCGACGCCGACTCGCCGGCGAACCGGATCCCGGCCCTCGTCGCGGCGGCTTCTATCGCGCCGAGCAGCGCCGCGCCCCTGGCGCGGCTGTCGGCCTCGGTCCGCCGGATCATGTCGGGCAGCCCGATGAGCAGGCGCGACACGAGGTTGGAGACATCCGGAATGTCGACCTCCAGCGCCACGGCGTGAATGTCGCGACCGAGGAAGGTCGCGACGGCGATCGCCCGGTCGACCAGCGCGTCCGTGTTCGCGTCCGGGTAGGTGACGAATGGAACCAGGATATCCTGTCTCAAGGGCGGTGCTCCGGGTCAGGGCTGGAGTGTCTCGATATAGGCGAGGATATCGGCCACCTGTTCGGGCGTCGCGATGAACTCCGGCATGTCGGGATGTCCGGTCGTGATGCCCTCCACGAACGCCTCTTCGAGCGCGTCGAGCGGATAGCGCTCCGAAAGGGTCCGGAACGGCGGCGCATCGGGGTGGTTGCTGGCGTCGTCGCGGCCGACGGCGTGGCAGCGGGCGCAGTTCGCCTCCACCAGGGCCCTGCCATGCGCGACGCCGTCACGGTCTTGAGCCGCGGCGGGCACCGCGATGCAGAAAGCCGTGAGGACCGGTACGATACGTTTCATCCGCCTGCTCCCATTCTCCTGATTGTTCAGACTACCGGCCGGACGCCGGGCCTCTCGTTGATCGGCGTCAACCGCCGTTCACCGGCGCCAGGCCGCGGCGAGATCGCGTTTCAGCTCGGCGGCGCCGGCGTCCTCCCAAGCGGCATCGGTCGCACGGACATAGAGCACGGGCGTCGCGCGCATGCGGCCGCTGGTGGCCGCGTCGATCGCGTCGTCGGGCAGGAACATGCGCCGTCCGTAGAGTTCGCGGCTGGGCAGGCCGACTTCCGGCATCACGTGATCGACCAGTTCGGCGCAGTAGAGTTCCGCCGCGTCCGAATTGTCGAAGTAGAAGTCGTAGGGCGTCCCCACATGCGCCAGGAGCCGCGCGGCGGCACGATGGCCGCTCCCGGTCGCCCGGGGCCTGAGGATGACGACACGATCCGTGTCGAGGGCCGTCGCCGTCGTGGTCAGGTGCACGCCGCGGTGGTCGGACTCGATCATGACCTTGCCGGCCCTGATGTCGGCGTGATGCGGGCGGACGGCCGGGTCGTTCCACGCGCCGAGGGCCTTCAGCTCGGCTTCGCTGCCGACATAGACGACCGTATGGCTGAAGAGCCCCGGGATCAGGGTCCCCGTCAGCCGTCCCTTGGAACTGACCACGAGAATGTCCAGCGGGCGCAACCGTTTGGCGATGTGCCTCAGCGCGTCCGGCTTTTCCACCAGAAGCCCGCGCCTCATCACGACGCGACCGAACGCCTCGCCGAGGACCGGCGCGACCGGTTCGTAGGCTTTGATCAGCCAGCCGGGATAGCGTTCCGCGCCGTCGCAGCAGGCACCACCTGGGTTGCCCGAATGGGCGCATCCGGCGAGGACCAGGGCCGCAACGGAAGCGATCGACGAGCGCCGCAGAATCCCGTCAGACCTGACCAACGCGAGGGCGAGCGCACCGGCGCGCGCAGCCGGCCCGCTGCGAAGAGATCCCGTCCGCGATTTCATCCGCTTCGCAAGCCAGAGACGCCTATCGCGCCATGAAGACCGGTAGCGGAGGCTCGTCGACCATCGACTTGGTGACGCCGCCGAAGATGCGCTCGCGCATGCGCGAGTGCCCGTATCCGCCCATAACGATCAGATCGGCGCCGCAGTCGACGGCATGCTGCCGCAGCACGGCGGCGACCGAGCGTCCGCCGCTGGCGAGGCGGTCGACGGATACCTTGGCGCCGTGCCGGGCGAGCCAGGCCGCGGCGTCGGCGCCGGGTTCGTCGCCCTGCGCGAGATCGCCGGCCTCCGGATCGACGAGCGTGATCCTCACCTCGTCGGCGGCGGCAATCAGTTCGACGGCCTCATGCGCGGCGCGCGACGCCTCGATGCGCGAATCCCATGCCAGCAGGATCCGCTTCGGCCGCAGCGTCGCCTTGTGCCCCGCCGCGGCGAGCAGCAGCGGGCGACCGGATTCGAACAGCGCGCCGTTGAGGATGTTGTGCTTGAGGGGGCCGTCGCCGATGAGGTCCGGGCCGATCAGCGTCAGGTCGGCGTAGCGGGCGCGTCGGCCAGCCATCGTGTCGGCCCACGCCAGCTCGGCGTACTCGCACGTGACATCGGCCGGAACACCCTCCTTGGCAACGAGCCGTTCGACTGCGTCGACTCGTGCGGCGAGGCGCTTCATGTCGGCCTCGCGCTCCTCCATCCAGGTGTCGGAAACCACCGCGGCGTAGGCCCCGACCGGCGGCGGCGAGGCGAGCCCCAGCACGAGGACGGACAGATGCGCGCCGATTTCCCGGCACACCCCGATTGCCGTTTCGATGTCGCGGTCTCCCTGATCGACCCCGACGACGGCGAGGATGGTCTTGAACGGCATGGCGGCATCTCCCTTCATTGACGCGACTTTGGCGTAGTTCTCCTCATTTGTAGCTACCGTGACCGCCGCCGCAAATCGTTGCGATGGATCAATGGCACGCGGGTGACGCTCCCCGCCGATCTTGATCCGCGTCAAGGAAGGACATGAACGCGGCCTCTAGGGTCTCTCCTGGATCAAGCGGAGGTCGAGCGTGACGATGCACCGGGTTCTTCTCGCCGTGGCGACGGCCGTCTTCGCCCAGGCACAAGGCGGCATCGCGCCTGCACAGGAGATGACCTACGGCCAGGCCGAGTTCATCAATTCCTGCGCCGTCTGCCACGGGACGACCGGCAAGGGCGACGGCCCGCTTGCCGACGAACTCGTCAGGCGCCCGGCCGACCTGACGAGACTGGCCGAGAAGAACGGCGGCGAGTTCCCCTACTTCCGTGTCTTCGCCACCATAGACGGGCGATTTGTCGTGCCCGGTCACGGCGAGCGCGACATGCCGGTGTGGGGACGCCAGTTCCTCGAGGAGGATGCGGTCACCTTCGGTCCGTCGGGCGGCGAGATCGTCACCGAAGAGCGTATCCACCAGTTGGCGGGCTATATCGAATCCTTGCAGAAGTGAGTCGCTGCCGCCGGCAGCGCCCCGCGGGCGGCGCCACTCGGCTCGGAACGGGACGCGGCGTCGGCGCAACGTTATGCTGGCCGCCGATTCCAGTCGCGAAGGGAGATGGGACATGGGTTACAAATCGATCCTGGTGAACATCGACATCGACGGTCCCGTGACGCCGCTGATCAAACTGGCGGCGGACCTTGCGCGGCAATTCGGCGCCAGACTCGTCGGCTGCTCGGCAGCCGATATCGTCCCGCCGATGGTGACGATGGAGGGCATGGTCGTCGACGGCGAGATGCTGGAACGCCAGCGCGGCGACATCGAGGCGCGTCTGGGACACCTGCGCGAAAAGTTCTTCGGCCTCGCCGGAGCGGGCATCGAGACGGACTGGCGGGGCGATGTCATGAGCCCGACCCGGCTGCTGATCCGCACGGCGCGCATGGCCGACCTGATCGTCACCGGCGCGCCGGAGGGCGCCCGCGCCGGCAGCGCCTATCGCGCCACGGACCTCGGCGACCTGCTCCTCCATGCCGGGCGTCCCGTGCTGGTGTCCGCATCCGGCGCCGAACATCTGCTGGCGCGCAAGGCGCTGGTGGCTTGGAAGGACGGCCGCGAGGCGCGGCGCGCCGTCGCCGACGCGGTGCCGTTTCTGTGCAGGGCGTCAGAGGTGGTCGTCGCCACGGTGGATCCCGACGGCTCGCCTCAGAGCCGCGACAGCGTTGCCGACGTCGTCGCCTGGCTCGGCAAGCATGGCGTCAAGGCGCGGGGCGAAGTACTACCCGGCCGCGACGAAGGTGCCCGGCTGGCCGAGTTCGCCGCGGGCCTGCACGCCGACCTCGTCGTGTCGGGAGCCTACGGGCACAGCCGCCTGCGCGAATGGGTGCTGGGCGGCGTCACCCGGTCGCTGCTCGACGACGTGAAGCTCAACCGCTTCATGTCGGCTTAGGCCGCTTCTCGGCGGAAGCCTTGTTTTCCGCGAGATCGAGCGAGACCCGGTAGATGCCCGGCTCGTCCGCGTCATGGGCGAACGTGAAGCCGAACTCGCGGCACATCGCCAGCATCTTCACGTTCTCCCTGAGCACCATGCCGGTAATGCGGGCGATGCCTTCCGCGCGGGCATAGTCGACGATGCGGCTGAGCAGCGCCCAGCCCAGCCCGTGCCCCTGGAGGTCGGTGCGCACCAGCAGGGCGTACTCGGCAACCGTCCGGTCCGGATCGGACGACAGGCGGCCGATGCCGGCCAGCTCCCCGGTTCCCGCGTCCAGCGCGACGAACGCCATGTCGCGGTCGTAGTCGAGTTGGGTGAGCCTCAGCAGCATCTCATGGGGAAAGTTGCGCCTGGGCGAGAGGAAGCGCAGGCGGATGTCGTCGGGCGATACCTTGGCGAGGAAGTCCGGGTAGAGCGAGACGTCCGCCGGCTTGATCGGGCGGATGTGGAATGTTCGGCCGTCGCCGCTGATGTCGGTCTCCCAGCCGGCCGGATAGGGTCTGATGGCGAGCGCGGCATTCGGACCTGGCTGTTCCACGGCTGCCGGCTCGATCTCCAGGCGGGCGTCGAGCGCCACGACGCCGTCGGCGTCGGCGAGCAGCGGATTGATGTCCATCCCGGCGATGCAGGGGAAGTCGACGATCATCTGCGACAGCCCGTTCAGCGCGTCGGCGATCGCCGCGCGGTCGGCCGGTTTGCGGTCGCGGAACCCGGCTAGGAGGCGGCCGATGCGCGTGCGGTCGATCAGGTCGCCGGCAAGCACGTCGTCGAGAGGCGGCAGCGCGATTGCGGTGTCGTCGACGACCTCGACCGCAATGCCGCCGGCTCCGAACAGGACGACCGGTCCGAAGACGGGATCGCGGCTGATGCCGAGGATCAGCTCATAGGCCTGTTTCCTCTCGATCATCGGCTGCACGGCGAAACCCTGGATGTCCGCCTCGGGCGCCACCTTTGCCACGCGCGCGGTGATCGCCTTGGCGGCCTGATGGGCGGCCTCCGCGGTCTCGATGCTGAGCACGACGCCGCCGACGTCCGATTTGTGCGAGATGGCTTTCGACAAAAGCTTGACGACGACGCGTCCGCCCCCGGCGAGCAGGCGCGCTGCGGCCTTCTTCGCCGCCGCCGGCGTCGCCGCCACCAGGGTCTCGGGAACCGGGATGCCGTAGGCCGCGATCGCCGCCTTGGCTTCCGGTTCGGTGAGGATGCGGCGATTGTCGGCGGCAACCGCCCGGAAGATGGCGAGTACCGCCTCGCGGCCGCCGGCACGGTCGTCGCC
>DUSC01000248.1 GCA_012842935.1 Hyphomicrobiales bacterium
CGCCATCAGCACCTGGCCGTCGGCGAGGAAGTCGGCGATCGCCGTCAGGCTGTCGGGCCGTTCGGCGAAGATGAAGGGTACCGACGTTTCCGGCCAGATGATCAGGCCTGGCCGGGTCGTTCCGGTCTCCGCAGGCTGGCCGGATAGCGACAGCAGCGTGCGGAAGATGTCGTCGCGGGCTTCGCGGTCGATCTTGCGCGCCTGGTCGATCGCGGGCTGAACGATGCGGACCGGAAGCGTCCGCACCGGCTCGTCGCGCGGGCGGGCGAGGGTGACGTAACCGTAGCCGACGTGCGCGACCGCGAGCGCCGTCGCCACGACGAAACCGGCCCCTCGGTGACGGTGGCCGGCGAGGAGCGCGGGTGCGGCAAATAGCAGCACGACGAGCGTGTTCATGCCGGTCGTCCCCACCACCGATACGCTCTGCATCAGCAGCGGGATCGGCATCGCCGCATAGCCGACGGGATTCCAGGGAAAGCCGGTAAACACGAAAGTCCTCAGCCACTCGGCGAGGCCGAACGCCGCTGCCAGGGCGAGGATGCGCCCGATGCCGTCGCTCCAGGCAATGCGCGCCACGGCCGTCGCGAAGCCGTAGAAGAGGGCGAGGATCGCGGGAAGCAGCACGACGGCGATCGGAATCGCCCATGCATGGCTGCCGGCGTCGACGAGCATCGCCATGCCGACCCACCAGAGGCCGACGACGAAGTAGCCGAAGCCGAACCACCAGCCGGTGAAGAAGACAGGAGCGAGATGGGACAGGCGGCCGCCGGGCCGTTCGGGAACGGCTCCGTCGAGCAGCCACACGAGCACGGGGAAGGAGACGAAACCGGCGGCGAAGAAATCGAGCGGCGCGGTGGAAAGCACGAGGAAAGCGCCGGCCAGGAAGGCCACGAGCGCGCGACGCCATCCCCAAAGCAGGATTATGCTGCCGGACAGCCGTTCCATTCGGGGTTCCGCGCGAGGAGAATCACCTGCAGAGGTGTATCAGGACGCGCGGGGCGTTCCAACGCCCGGCGCTGCGGTCAGGCCTTCGCAGCGGGCTGGGCAGAGCGACGGCGGCGCTCGGCCTTCTGGTCGTTGACGATGCGTACGCGCTTGACGCGCCGCGGATCCGCGTCGAGCACGTGGAACTCGAAGCCGGGGATGGGATGCACCACCTCGCCGCGGGCCGGCACGCGGCCGAGCGTGTTGAAGATCATGCCGCCGATCGTATCGACCGTCTCGCCGTGTTCGCCGGCCTTGAATGCCTCGCCGATCACCGCCGCGACGTCGTCGATCTCGGCCTTGCCGTCGACGACGAAGATGCCGTCGCCCGCACGCGTGATCAGCGGCACTTCCTCGTCGTGTTCGTCCTCGATGTCGCCGACGACCATCTCGACGAGGTCTTCCAGGGAAACGAGCCCGTCGGTGCCGCCATACTCGTCGATGACCAGGGCCATCTGCACCCGGCCGGCCTGCATGCGCGCCATCAGGTCGGAGGCAAGCATGGAGGGCGGAACGAAGAGCACCGGGCGTATCAGGTTGAGATCCGCGAGCGGCTTCGACAGGTCGACGCTGGCGAGATCGAGCGTGCGAGCCTGTGCCTCCGCCTTCTTGGCGCCGCGACCCTTCCTCGCCCGCGCCTGCCGGGTGATGTGGACGACGATGTCCTTGATGTGGACCATGCCGCGCGGATCATCGAGCGTGTCCGCGTAGACGGGCATGCGCGAATGCCCCGATTCCTCGAAGGCGTTCATGGCGTCGGCAAGGTTCGCCGAAATATCGACGGCCTCGATGTCGGCACGAGGGACCATGACGTCCTCGACGCGAATCTCGCGCAGGCGAAGGATGTTGTTGAGCATGGCGCGCTCGGCGGGCGAAAAGCCCGCCTCGGCGGAAGCGCTCTCGGCCAGGGCGTCGGCGAGGTCCTCGCGAAGGCTGCTGCCGTTGCGGTGGCGGAACAGGTTTCCGAGTCGTTCGAGCAGCGAGGGACGTTCGGCCTGCTGCTGCTCGCTGCTACTTGGACCGTCGTCGTTCTGCGACGGGGCGGAAGTATCGCCGCCCTTGTCGGGGGCGGCGACGGAATCGCGAATCTCGTTCATCGTCGTCCGGCCGGATAGGTATCTACCAGTTACGCATAGGGATCGGGAATGGCAAGCCTTGCCAGCGCCCGGCGCTCCAATGCTTCCATGGCCTCGGCGTCCCCGTCGTTTTCGTGATCGTACCCGAGGAGGTGAAGGACGCCGTGGACCATCATATGCAGGAGATGGTGATCGAACGGTTTTTCTTCCAGTTCGGCCTCGCGCGCCACCGTTTCGGCCGCGATGACGACGTCGCCGAGCATCGGCGGGAGCCGATCGCGGGGCTTCACCGGAAATGCCGGAAACGACAGCACGTTGGTGGCCTTGTCCTTGCCGCGCCAGCCGGCGTTCAAGGTGCGGATATGCGCGTCGTCGGTGAAGACGATGCTCAGTTCCGACGCGGCATCGGCAACCCCGGCTTCGGCGAGCGCGGCCGCAACCGCCTTGCGCGCCAGCGCCAGAAGCGTCCTCTTCGCCGGCCAGTCGCCGGCCTCGACCATGACGTCGATCGACACGGCCGGCCTGCGACGCGCCCGCCCGGCAACCACGCTCATCGGGTCACGGCCCTCAGCCTTCGCCCATGCCCAGGCCGCGCGCCATCTTGGCCTCGCGGTCGTAGGCGGCGACGATCTCGGCGACGAGCGGGTGGCGGACGATGTCCTTCTCGTTGAAGCGCACGGTGACGGCGCCGGGCACGTCGACCAGGATGCGCAGTGCCTCGACGAGGCCGGACTGCGTGTTCGGCGGCAGGTCGATCTGCGTCGGATCGCCGGTGACGATCATGCGCGAGTTCTCGCCGAGGCGGGTGAGGAACATCTTCATCTGCATCGGCGTCGTGTTCTGCGCCTCGTCGAGGATGACCGCGGCATGGGCCAGCGTGCGTCCGCGCATGAAGGCGAGCGGCGCGATCTCGATCACTCCGGCCGTTATCGCCCGTTCGACCTTGTCGCCGGGCATCATGTCGTAGAGCGCGTCGTAGAGCGGGCGCAGGTAGGGATCGACCTTTTCCTTCATGTCGCCGGGAAGGAAGCCCAGGCGTTCGCCCGCCTCGACGGCAGGGCGCGACAGCACGATCCGTTCGACCATGCCGCGCTCGAGCAGCATGGCGGCATGCGCCACGGCGAGATAGGTCTTGCCGGTGCCGGCCGGACCGATGCCGAAGACAAGTTCGGCGCGCTCGA
The DNA here is from genome assembly GCA_012842935.1 of Hyphomicrobiales bacterium. Lineage (GTDB taxonomy): Bacteria > Pseudomonadota > Alphaproteobacteria > Rhizobiales > Rhizobiaceae > DUSC01. Next base: position 3,242 of record DUSC01000248.1, read on the forward strand.
GCGCGCGCATGTAGGCGTCCTGGTTGAGCGAACGCGCATGGATGGTCTTCTTGCGCGTCGAAATCTGCGCCGCCGCCATCCTGCCCTTGCGCTCGAGCGTCGGCAGGGTCAGCTGGTCGTCGGCTGCCACCGCCATGCGCACCGCGCCGTCGACGTCCGACTGGGCGAGATGCGCGCCGTGCTGGAGGATGCCGTACAGATGGTCGAGCGCCCGGCGCGCCTGCTCGGCCGCCGTCGGACTGCCCTTGATGGTCAGCTGGTTGCCGCGCGAACGGATGTCGACGCCGAGCTTCTGCTCGAGCCGCGCCAGATTCTCGTCGAACTGCCCGTAGAGGGCGCTGGCCAGCCTGTTGTTGTCGAAGGTGAGGACGATGTGCGCCATGTCCGATGCCCCGGAGGACAGGTGCTTGAGTTCGATGGCGCTCAACCTTGTTCCCTTCGTTTCGGCTAGCCGCTGCCGGCCGCCTCGGCCATCAGGCTGTTGGGCCCGGCCCTGGTGATTCGCACCTCTACAATGTCACCGATTCCGCCGGCCTTTTCATCAACTATCACCGGTTGCAGCCAGGGCGATCGCCCGACCCGCTGGCCGGGCAGGCGGCCCGGCTTCTCGACGAGGACGGTGATCGTCCGCCCGACAAGGCCGCCGGCGAAGGCGCGCTGCTGCTCGGTCAGAAGCGCCTGGAGACGGTGCAACCGCTCGTCCTTGACGGCGTCGGCGACGTGACCGTCCATCTCGGCGCCGGGCGTTCCCGGCCGCGGCGAGTACTTGAACGAAAAGGCTTGGGCGTAGCCGACGTCGCGGACGATCCGCATCGTGTCCTCGAAGTCGGCGTCCGTCTCCCCCGGAAAGCCGACGATGAAGTCGCCCGACAGCGCGATGTCGGGCCGCGCGGCGCGGATGCGGTCGACGAGGCGGCGGTAGTCGGCGCCGGTGTGGCGGCGGTTCATCGCCTTGAGGACGCGGTCGGACCCCGCCTGCACCGGCAGGTGGAGATAGGGCATCAGGGCGGGAAGGTCGCGATGCGCGGCGATCAGGTCGTCGTCCATGTCGCGCGGGTGGCTGGTCGTGTAGCGCAGCCGCGCCAGGCCGGGAATTTCGGCGAGGCGGAAGAGCAGGCGTCCCAGCCCCCACGACCGGCCGTCGGGACCTTCCGCCCTCCAGGCGTTGACGTTCTGGCCGAGCAGCGTCACCTCGCGCACGCCTGCCGCCGCCAGCCGCTCCGCCTCGGCGACGATCTGCGCGACCGGCCGCGAAACCTCGGAGCCGCGCGTATAGGGCACCACGCAGAAAGTGCAGAACTTGTCGCAGCCTTCCTGAACGGTGAGGAAGGCGGTGACGCCGCGGCGCGCCACCTCGGCCGCCTTCGGTTGCGGCAGGTGCTCGAACTTGTCCTCGACAGCGTAATCGGTCTCGACCACCTTCGCGCCGGCGCGCGCCTTGCGCACCACTTCGGGCAGGCGATGATAGGTCTGCGGGCCGACGACGAGGTCGACCACCGGTGCGCGGGCGATGATCTCGTGGCCCTCCGCCTGGGCGACGCAGCCGGTGACGCCGACGATCATGTCGTGGCCGGCGCGGCGGCGCTCGGCCTTCAGCCGGCGGATGCGGCCGAGTTCCGAATAGACTTTCTCGGCCGCCTTCTCGCGTATGTGGCAGGTGTTGAGGAGGACGAGGTTCGCCTCCTCGAGGCTGCCGGTCGTCGCATAGCCGTCGCGCGCCAGCGCATCGGCCATGCGCTGCGAGTCGTAGACGTTCATCTGGCAGCCGTAGGTCTTGACGAAGACCTTGCGGGCGGCCGCCGTTTCCGGGGCGGCGTCCGGGCCGCCTTCGCCGGAGGCGAGTGTCTGGTCGAGTTCCATGCGCGCGTCCATAAACCATTTGCGGCGCCGATTGAACCGTCCTGTTGCGCACGCCGGCGGTGAGGGCGGCTTCAGTCGCCGCGCAGCGCCTCGGCCATCATCCTGCGCACGCGCCGCTCGATCTCGGCGGCGACCTCCTTGCGACGGCTCGACGCGGTGAACGGCACCGGCTCGCCGAACTGGACGACGACGTCGACCGCGCCCTCGCGCAGCAACTGCACGACATGTGGCACCAGGTCCTGGTCGCCGATCCAGGCGGCGATCTTGCGGTGCTGGCGGCCCATCGGCAGGCCGTGGATGCGCGTGTAGGTGATGGCGACGGGCTGGATGTGGACCGTCTCGGCTCCGCCTTCGGCGAGCGCGATGTCGGCCGCGCCGAACAGCGAGCTCTTGAAGGGCAGCAGGAAGTTGCCGTCGGACGTGCTGCCCTCGGCGAACAGCACCATCGCCTCGTTGCCGGCCAGACGCCTGCCGATCTCGGTCGCCTGCTGCCCGGACTTTCGCCGCCGCTCGCGCTCGACGAAGATCGTTTTCTGCGCCTTGGCCATCTGGCCGAAGATGGGCCAGCGGCCGAGTTCCGACTTGGCGATGAAGGTGACGCGGCCGAGCGAACCGAGCACCATGATGTCGGTCCAGGAGATATGGTTGGCGGCGACCATCAGCGGCCGGTCGGCGGCGAGTTCGCCGCGCACATGGACCCTGAAGCCGAGAATGCGGGTGACGAGCCGATGCCAGTGTGGCGGCAGCCGCTGCCAGTCGACCCAGCCGGTACTGATCGCGAAATACTGGTAGGCGACGACCGGGATCGTGATGGCCACGATGCCGGCGAGCGCGAGCCCGGTCCTGAGCCGTCCGATCATTCCGCGGAAACGTCCTCTCCCCGGGCAGGCTGCTATCGGAGATCGCGGCGCATGACAAGCGCGGCCGACTTGCCCTCGCCGGCTCTCGCGCCGGGGCGGTCGTAGTAGCCGGGGCGCCGCCCGACCTCGCGGAAGCCGAGCCGGCGGTAGAGGCCGAGCGCGGGCTGGTTCGTCTCGTCGACCTCGAGGAACAGCGCCTCGGCGCGCTGGCTGTAGAGTTCGCGCAGCGCGGCGTCCATCAGCTGCCAGCCGAGGCCATGGCGGCGGTGGGCGCGGGCGACCGCAATCGTCAGGATCTCGCCCTCGTCCGCGGCGGCGCGCGCCAGCACGAAGCCGACCGGCCCGGCCCGCGCATTGCCGGTTTCCAGCGCGACGAAGCCGAACACGGGGTCCTGGGCGAGCAGGGCCAGGAACTCGCCGTCGGTCCACGGCCGCGCGAAATCCTCCCGGTGCAGCGCCGCGAGCAGCGGGGCATGCTCCTCCGTCATCGGGGCGATACTGTATTCCCTGGCTCTTTCGGGGAAGAACGGCAGGCGCATCAGGGTCGCGTCCTCGGCAGGACGAAGCCGGCCTGCGGCTTGGCGTCCGGCTCGCGCAGGTAGAGCGGTACCGGGGGTTGCGGCGCCGGCCCGCGGGCGGCGGCGATCCGCGCGTAGGTGGCGATATCGGCCGTGGCGGCCTCGGGGCCGATCTCGGCCGGCAGCGGCGCCAGTCCGGAGGCGATGGCCCGCGCCGCCGAACCGGCCAGGACAGGGTCGTCCCGCCGGGCAATCTCGAGCGCGTTTGCGTGCGTGGTCACCACGGGACCATAGATGGGTTTTGCCAACTCATCGTAAAGGGCGACGTACAATTCTTCGCGACCGGCATCGATGGCGGCGAGTACCTTGCGGCCGGAATGCGCCGCGGCTGCCTCCGCGGCGATCGCGTCGAGCGTGGAAACACCGGCGGCGGGGATCTTCAGCGCCAGCGCCAGGCCGCGCAAGGTGGCGACGCCGACACGCACGCCGGTGAACGAGCCCGGCCCGGTCGCCGCCGCGAGCATGCCGAGGTCGCCGTAGCCGCAGCCGGCCGCCTTCAGCGCCGCGTCGATCGTCGCGATCAGGAACTCGGCATGACCCTTGCCGAGGTCGGCAACCGAGCGCCCGCGCTCGGCGCCGGCCTCCGTGTCCCAGACGCAGGCCGCGCAGAGGTTGGCCGCCGTGTCGATGGCGAGAAGGTTCATGGGCCGCACCTTCCCTTCGCCGCAAAGGGACGGTGGCCGGACGGAGTCCGGACGGGCCGGTTAGGCGGCGACATGCGCGACCTGTGGCGGCGAACGTGCGGCGCGGGCGGAGAAGACCCCTCCCGGCCCGCCCCGAGCGCCCCCCTGTCCTCCCGGGGGAGGCAGATCGCCGCGCCCGTCATCGCGGACATCCGCCCTCGTTCCGGGCGTTCGTCACCCGAACAGCCCATTCACGGGCTTTTCGTGCGCTGCGCGGAGCGCTCCTTGCCCTTCAATTCCAGCCGCCGGGCATGCAGCACCGGCTCGGTGTAGCCGTTGGGCTGCTCGCGGCCCTTGAAGACGAGGTCGCAGGCGGCCTGGAAGGCGATCGAGTCGTCGAAGTCCGGCGCCATCGGGCGGTAGAGCGGGTCACCGGCGTTCTGCCGGTCGACGACGGCCGCCATGCGCTTCATCGTCTCCATGACCTGATCGTGTGAGCACACGCCGTGGTGCAGCCAGTTGGCGATATGCTGGGAGGAGATGCGCAGCGTGGCGCGGTCCTCCATCAGGCCAACATCGTTGATGTCGGGCACCTTGGAACAGCCGACGCCCTGGTCGACCCAGCGCACGACATAGCCCAGGATGCCTTGAGCGTTGTTGTCGAGCTCCTTCTGGATCTCTTCCGGCGTCCAGTTGGGGCGCACCGCGACCGGCACGGAGAGAATGTCGTCGAGCTTCGCGCGCGGCCTGCCCTTCAGCCCGGCCTGCACCGACTTCACATCGATCCTGTGATAGTGCGTCGCGTGCAGCGTGGCTGCAGTCGGCGAGGGCACCCAGGCGGTGTTGGCGCCGGCCTTCGGATGGGCGATCTTCTGCTCCAGCATCGCCGCCATCAGGTCGGGCATTGCCCACATGCCCTTGCCGATCTGGGCGTGGCCGGAGAGCCCGCATTCGAGCCCGATGTCGACGTTCCACGCCTCGTAGGCGGAAATCCAGGCGGCCTGCTTCATGTCGCCCTTGCGGATCATCGGCCCGGCCTCCATCGAGGTGTGGATCTCGTCGCCGGTGCGGTCGAGGAAGCCGGTGTTGATGAACACCACGCGTTCCTTCGCGGCGCGGATGCACTCCTTGAGGTTCACCGTGGTGCGCCGCTCCTCGTCCATGATGCCCATCTTCATCGTGTTGGGCTTCATGCCGAGCACGGCCTCGACGCGGCCGAACAGCTCCACGGCGAAGGCGACCTCATCCGGCCCGTGCATCTTCGGCTTGACGACGTACATCGAGCCGGCGCGGCTGTTGGCGCGGCGGCCGTTTTCGCCGATGTCGTGCAGCGCGATCAGGCCGGTGACCATGGCGTCCATGATGCCCTCCGGGACCTCCGAGCCGTCGGCAAGCAGGATCGCCGGGTTGGTCATCAGGTGGCCGACGTTCCTCACCAGCATCAGCGAGCGGCCGGGCAGCGAGAGCGCGCCGCCGTCGGCCGCCGTATAGGTGCGGTCGCCATTGAGCACGCGGGTGAACGTCCTGCCGCCCTTCTCGACCTCTTCCGCGAGGTCGCCCTTCATCAGGCCGAGCCAGTTGCGGTAGACGACCACCTTGTCCTCGGCGTCGACGGCGGCGACCGAATCCTCGCAGTCCATGATCGTGGTCAGCGCCGATTCCAGCCAGACGTCGGCAATGTTCGCCGGATCGTCGCGGCCGATCGCCGAGGCGGCATCGACGACGATCTCGACATGCAGCCCGTTGCGGCGCAGCAGGATGTGCGAAGGCGCCGGGCCGTCGCCGCGGAAGCCGGCAAGCTGCGCCCCGTCCACGAGCCCGGTCATGCGCCCGTCGAGAAGCGTCACCGCCAGCCGCCCGTGCGCCACGGCGAAACCCCTGGCGTCCGTCCATGAGGCGCCGTCGAGCGGCGCGCTGGCGTCGAGGAAGGCCCGCGCCCAGGCGATCACCTTGGCGCCGCGCTTCGGGTTGTAACCCCTGCCCTTCTCGGCACCGTCGGCCTCGGAAATCGCGTCTGTGCCGTAGAGCGCGTCGTAGAGCGACCCCCAGCGGGCGTTGGCGGCGTTGAGCGCATAGCGCGCGTTCATCACCGGAACGACGAGCTGCGGGCCGGCCACGTCGGCGATCTCGGGATCGACGTTCTCCGTCGTCACCGAGAAGGCAGGGCCTTCCGGCAGGAGGTAGCCGATCTCGCGCAGGAAGGCCTGGTAGGCGGCCATGTCCGACGGTGCGCCGTTCTCCCGGTACCAGGCGTCGATGCGGGCCTGCAGCGCGTCGCGCTTGGCCAGGAGCGCCCGGTTCTTCGGCGCCAGATCGGCGAGGATCGTCGCGAACCCGTTCCAGAAGGCGTCGGCGGCCACGCCCGTCCCCGGCAGGGCCTCGGCCTCGACGAAGTCACGCAGCTCCCGCGCCACCTTCAGCCCGGCGATCTCGACGCGATCGGTCATCCTCTTGCTCCCCATCTGTTGCCAGGCCCGGCCCGCCAGCGGACCGGTCCCGTTCGCCATGCCATCCCGTTCGCCGGGCCTTCTGGCCCAAATCCGGCGTCGGCGCCGCGCGCATTTCGTCGCGGCAGCGTTCAGCACAGGCGGGCCGGTGCGTCAATCGGAAAGGGGGAGGGGGTGGCGTGGATACGCTGACGGGGCGGCTTCGCGCCCCCATTTCGGTCATTGAACTGCTCTTGATCTGATCCTGAAAGCGGCCGTTCGTCGCGGGGCGGACGAAGCTCGAGCACGGTGCGGATCGAGGACTGGAACGGTCACGCCGACTGTTACGGCTCGTGACTTGAATACCCGAAGAACGGAAACCGGGCGGTGTTCATGCCTGCCGCCAGCGCCGAGATCGTGATCGCCCGACAGAGGACGGGGAAAGTCGGGCGCCGTTCGGAGTACCGCCAAAGGCGCTTCCGCCCTCCCCACGGGGACAAAACGACGCCCTTTTCGCCCTCGCTGAAAATAAAAGCTCGGCTTTTCATCCCCTTATCCGGCGTCGCCCACCATCCGGCGGACTATTTTATCCTCCTCCCCCGCGCGCCCTCCACACTTCCCTGTCGGAAAGGAGTGCGCAGATGGCAGGGCTGGGTCGGAACAGGGAGGTCGAGCGGGAGCGGATGGTGCTGGAGCGCATCGTGGCGCTGCTGCTGGCGCTGGCCGGTCTGGCCGAGCGTGCCGTCGACGCTTCGTCCCGCCGCCGTCGGCAGGCCCTCGAATTCCTCGCGCGCGGCGAGGCCGAGGCGCGCGACATGGTCGCGGCGCTGGCCGGCCTGCCCTCCGGCGCCGATGACGCCCCTGAAACGGACCTGTCGCCAGTGGCAACGGGTCTATCCGCCTCGGCCGACGACGCCAGGCGCCTCGCCGCGGCGTTCCGCGTGCTGGACCTGTCGCTTCACGTCATGCTGGAGGAGGCGCGCCGTGCCGGCGCTCAGCTGTCGCCCATCTTCAGGGCCTCGATGAAGGCCGCCTGCGGGATGTCGACCTTGCCGAACTGGCGCATGCGCTTCTTGCCCTCCTTCTGCTTCTCGAGCAGCTTGCGCTTGCGGGTGACGTCGCCGCCGTAGCATTTCGCCGTGACGTCCTTCCTGAGGGCCGAAATGGTCTCGCGGGCGATGATGCGGCCGCCGATCGCCGCCTGGATCGGAATCTTGAACATGTGCTGCGGGATCAGCTCCTTCAGCTTCTCGCACATGGCGCGGCCACGCTTTTCCGCCGCCGAGCGGTGGACGAGCATGGAGAGCGCGTCGACCGGCTCGTCGTTGACCAGGATCGACATCTTGACGAGGTCGCCTTCGCGATAGTCGGTCAGGTGGTAATCGAAGGAGGCGTAGCCCTTGGAGATCGACTTCAGCCGGTCGTAGAAGTCGAAAACCACCTCGTTGAGCGGCAGGTCGTAGGTCAGCATGGCGCGCTTGCCCACGTAGGAGAGGTCGACCTGGACGCCGCGGCGGTCCTGGCAGAGCTTCAGTATGCCGCCGAGATAGTCGTCGGGGGTGAGGATCGTGGCGCGGATCCACGGTTCCTCGATCGACGAAATCTTCACCAGGTCCGGCATGTCGGCCGGGTTGTGCAGTTCCTTCACGGTGCCGTCGGTCAGGTTCATGCGGTAGACGACCGACGGCGCGGTGGCGATCAGGTCGAGGTCGAACTCGCGCTCCAGCCGCTCCTGGATGATTTCGAGGTGCAGCAGCCCGAGGAAGCCGCAGCGGAAACCGAACCCCAGGGCGGCACTGGTCTCCATCTCGTAGGAGAAGCTGGCATCGTTGAGGCGGAGCTTGCCCATGGCGGCGCGCAGGTCCTCGAAGTCGGCTGCATCGACGGGAAAGAGGCCGCAGAAGACGACCGGCTGGGCCGGCTTGAAGCCGGGCAGCGGGGTCGCCGTCGGGCGGCGGTCCTCGGTGATCGTGTCGCCGACGCGGGTGTCGGCGACCTCCTTGATCGAGGCGGTGATGAAGCCGAACTCGCCGGGGCCGATCTCGTCGGCCGGCACCATCTTCGGCGTGAAGAAGCCGGTACGCTCGACCGGATACTTCGCCCCGGTGCCCATCATGCGGATCGTCTGGCCCTTCTTCAGCACGCCGTCGATGACACGGACCAGCACGATGACGCCGAGATAGGCGTCGTACCAGCTGTCGACCAGCATGGCCTTCAGCGGCGCGGCCGCGTCGCCCTCCCTGGGCGGCGGGAGCTGGTGGACGATCGCCTCCAGCACCTCCTCGATGCCGATGCCTGTCTTGGCGGAGATGAGCACGGCCTTCGAGGCGTCGATGCCGATCACCTCCTCGACCTGTTCGCGGATGCGCTCGGGCTCGGCGGCGGGCAGGTCGATCTTGTTCAGGACCACGACGATCTCGTGGTCGGCGTCGATCGCCTGGTAGACGTTGGCGAGCGTCTGCGCCTCGACGCCCTGGGAGGCGTCGACGACCAGCAGCGAACCCTCGCAGGCCCTGAGAGAGCGCGACACCTCGTAGGCGAAGTCGACATGGCCGGGCGTGTCGATGAGGTTGAGCACGTAGTCCTCGCCGTTCCTTGCCCGGTAGTTCAGGCGAACGGTCTGCGCCTTGATGGTGATGCCGCGCTCGCGCTCGATGTCCATCGAATCGAGCACCTGCTCCTTGCCGGCCATCTCGCGCGCGTCCATGGCGCCGGTCATCTGGATCAGCCGGTCGGCGAGTGTCGACTTGCCGTGGTCGATATGGGCGACGATGGAAAAGTTGCGGATGTGGTCGAGCGGCGTGGTCATGGCGCGGCCTTTAGCAGGGAAGCGGGCAAAGGCAAAGGGCGGGAAGGGGCCGCGCGACCGGGCGCCCGGGGCGCTCGTTCCGTGCCGGCGCGAGCGGCGGCAGATCGACCGCACGCCAGGGTTGCATGACTCGGAGAAACACTCTATAGTTGTATGAAGAATACATCTCAAGATTGCATCCGGAGACATGCGGCAAGCCGTGGCGGGCACCTGGGAGGGGTGGCGTGGACTGGTCGGACTTCCTTTCGCAGGCAAGGACGGCGCTCGGCACCGGCGATCCGGCGGTGACGGTGGCGGTACTCGACGGTCCGGTCGACACCTCCCATCCCTGCTTCGCGGGGGCGCGGCTGGAGACCGCCGCGATCTTCGCCCATGACGGCCCCGGCGCGGCGACGGCGCATGGCACCCATGTCGCCAGCCAGCTGTTCGGTCAGCCGGGAAGCGGGATGGAAGGTCTGGCGCCCGACTGCCGGGGACTGATCGTGCCGGTGTTCGGCGGCGACCGGCCGGCCTGCTCGCAACTCGACCTGGCGCGGGCGATCCTCGTCGCCGTCGACCGCGGCGCCGACGTCATCAACGTGTCCAGCGGCCAGCCGTCCGACGACGGCGAGCCCGACCCGGTGCTCGCCCAGGCGATCGAGACCTGCCGGCGGCGCAACGTGCTCATCGTGGCGGCGGCCGGCAATGACGGCTGCGCCTGCCTGCACGTGCCGGCCGCGGCGCGGACCGTTCTCGCCGCCGGCGCGATGGACGCGGAAGGGCGACCGTTGCCGTCGAGCAATTTCGGGCCGGCCTATCGCAGTCAGGGCGTGCTCGCGCCCGGCCGTGACATTCCCGGCGCGGTGCCCGGCGGTGGCATCCAGCGGCGGAGCGGCACCAGCTACGCCGCACCGGCGGTCTCCGGCCTGGCCGCGCTACTGGTCAGCTTGCAGCGGCGCCTGGGGAGGACCCCTGACCCCCACGGCGTGCGCCGGGCGCTTCTTGCCGCCGCGGAACCCTGCCGACCCGGTCCGAAAGACGACTGCAGCACCGCACTCGCGGGAAAGATCAACATCCGAAGAGCGATCGACGCCATCACAGGGGGAGAGACCATGACGACCGACACCGACATGCTCGTGCCGAGCGACGCCGACGACGGCGTCGCAGCGGAAGCCATCCACCGGTACGACCCGGCCGCCATCGCCGCGCGCCGGCCTCCAGCGCACACGCGAGCAGAACTGCGGCCCTCGGACGGCGGCAACGCCTTTGCGAGCGACGCCCCTGCCCCGTCCGGAGCCCGCACGGACGCCGGTGTCATCCCGTCGGATTGCGGCTGCGGATGCGGCGGCAAGAAGGAGGGCGGCTGCGCCTGCGGCGGCAAGAAGGAAGGAGGCGGATGCGGATGCGGCGGCGGGCGGTCGCAGATCGTCTACGCCATCGGCCGCCTCGGCATCGATTTCGGCAGCGAGGCGCGCCGCGATTCCTTCCTGCAGGCGATGTCGGTCAGGCCGGTCGATTCGCCGATCGAATCGCCGGTGCCGGAGGGCTTCAGCCACCAGCTTCTCGCCTATCTCGACGGCAACCCCTACGAGGCGCCAGGACTCATTTGGACGCTCAACCTCGACGCGACGCCGATCTATGCCATCCAGCCGCTCGGGGCCTATGCCGAAGCTGCCTATGACCGGCTCCGCGAAGCGCTTCGGGCACAGATCAACGAGGGTGTCGAGCTGATCTCGGTGCCGGGAACGATTGCCGGACAGGTGCGGCTGCAATCGGGCCAGATCGTGCCGCTCGTCGTGCCGGCGATCCGCGGCCTCTATTCCTGGGCGACGCAGCCGCTGGTCGCCCACGTTCTCGGCGCCATGCCGGACGCCGCGGAAGATCGCGCGGTCTACGAACGGCAGGCGAGCGGCCTCGCCAACTACCTCGACCGGGTCTACTACGACCTGCGCAACCTCGGCATCACCGGCGAGGAGCGCGCGCTCAACTATTCTGCGACGAACGCCGTGCAGATCGCCTCGGTGATCCGGAGTGCCACCAGCGACCAGCTCGACCTCGACCAGATCGCCGTGCGCAAGAGCCCGGTCTGCCGGCCGGATTCGGAATGCTACGACGTCGAGCTGTCCTTCTTCGATCCGCGCAACACCAACGTGGCGAGCCGCGTCTTCCGCTTCACCGTCGACGTCAGCGACGTCATTCCGGTGACGGTGGGACCAGTACGCAGCTGGACGAGGAGGGCGTGATGGCGAAGCGCGGCAACAAGTCCCGCCAGCCGGCAAGGACGATCAGTCTCGCCTATCTGCCGGCCCGCCCCGGATGGCGCCTTCCCGTGCTCGCGCCGCCGGTCGTGCGCGGACCGAAGTCGGATCCGGCACACTGGGGCATCGGCGCTTCCGACATCAACTGCGAGGCATGCATCGCCCGATGCAGCCTGCTCGAGGCGCCACTCCGCAGCATCTGCGAAGAGCTGTGCGCGGCGACGTGCAGTCGGTGAGTACACCCACAGCTTCCAACGAGGGAGGAATACAATGAGGCTTCCGCAACAAGTCCAGCCGATCGGTCGCACGCCGGGGACGACACCCTCGACCGCCGCGGTCCATCCGTCGGGATGCAACATTTTCAAGAAGGCCGCGTGCGCGGCGGCCCTGCTGGCCTGCGGCACCGTCTGCGTGGGGACCGGCGGCCTGGCCTGCGCGCAATGCCTCGCCGGGATCGGCGCGGCGGGCTGCATCGACTGCGTCTGAAACCGGAGGCGTCGCCGCGGGAGCGGCGTCACGGTGCGTCTCCCAGGAGACATCGCCAACAAAGGTCGCGTCCCGGGCGACATCCAAGAGAGGAGAATGCCATGAAGTTCCCGATGCAGGCCCTCCCGATCGCAAGGCAATCCGACGCGCGGGTCGCGCCTCGCGGTCTGCTGCCTTCGAGCATCCAGTGCAGCCTGTGCCATCTCGCCTGCGAACAGATCAGCAATCCGCTTGCCAAGCAGGCCTGCCACATAGCGTGCGACCAGACCGTCTGCTGACGCGCAAGGCTCGGCGGCGTCCCGGCGGATTCGGGGCGCCGTCGACACCGCCGCGGCACGGATCCGCATTCCCCCGCGTTTCGACCATCTCCCTCAATCGTACCTCAGATCCCCGGCCTTCCCGCCGAAGACGCGGTAGGCGTAGAAGGAATAGGCGACGATCACCGGCAGCACGAAGCAGGCGCCGACCAGCACGACGGCAAGGCTCTCGGGCGCGGCCGCGGCCTGCCAGATGGAGAGCCGGTCGGGTACGACATAGGGGTAGAACGAGTAGGCGAGGCCGGCAAAGCCCAGCGCGAAGATCAGCGCCAGGGTGAGGAAGGGCAGGATCGCGTGGCGGTCGCCTTCCCAGGGCAGCGTGAAGGTCTGCCGCCACAGCCAGAGAAAGAGGAGCGCGGAGACGACCGGCAGGGGCGCGAGCAGGGCGATCTCGGGCCAGGCGAACCACTTGTCGAAGATGCGCGGCGAGGCGAGCGGGGTTGCGATCGAAACCGCCGCGAGCCCGGCGGCCGTCAGGACCAGAGCCCCGCGCAGCCAGGCGACCGCTTTCTTCTGCAGTTCCCCTTCCGCCTTGTAGATCAGCCAGGCCGCCCCCATCGCCGCATAGGCCGCGGCGAGGCAGAGCGCCACGAGCAGGGCGAAGGCCATGGCCGGAAACCCGGTGCGGAGGCCGAGAACATAGATGCCGAGCATGTAGCCCTGTGCCAGCGAGGCGAGCAGCGAGCCGGCGAAAAAGGCACGGTTCCAGCGCCCCTTGCGTGCGACCGGAACCTTGGCGCGGAAGTCGAAGGCCACGCCGCGCAGGATCAGCCCGGCGAGCAGAACGAAGACCGGGAGGTACAGCGCGGTCAGGATGACCCCGTGGGCGAGCGGAAAGGCGACCAGAAGTACGCCGACGGCGAGCACCAGCCAGGTCTCGTTGGCGTCCCAGAAGGGACCGATCGCGGCGATCATGACGTCCTTCTCGGCATCGTCCGCCGCGGCGAAGAGGATGCCGATTCCGAGGTCGAACCCGTCGAGCACGACATAGACGAGGATCGAGAGCCCCATCAGGGCGGCGAAGATCAGCGGGAGGAGCGTCGGCCAGTCGAAGCTCATCGCGCGGCCTCCATGTCCTGCGCCGACTGGGCCATCGGCCGGTCGGCGAGCGCGGGCAGCGGCGAGGTGTCGCCGTCCTTCGCCGCC
>DUSC01000249.1 GCA_012842935.1 Hyphomicrobiales bacterium
GCCCGCGCCGGACCGCCGGGGGGGCCTGGACAAAGCGGTCGGCGGCGACCTCGTCAAGCGCCGCGTCCACGCCGCAATCGGCCAGGAAGCGCAGGATGTCGCGGAGCGCCGCGGGACTGTCGATCGTGTCTGCGGTCATCGTGCCTCCAGCCATCCGACTCGCAAATCGCGGCTCGCAATGCAAGCTCACGAGGAGGGAATGCGCGGGTCCTGCACCAGGTAGAACTCGCTGCGCGGCGTGAAGTCGGTGATGAAGAACGAAAATCCGGCCGATGCGCGCGGATCGACGTGGCCGTCGCGGTACAGCAGGCGGTCATAGGGCTCGAAATCGCGGCTGAAGCTGGCGAAGCTGTCCGAGCCGATGGTCTCGCTCTTGTCCCGGCGTTGATCGAAGGAAAGTCCGTCGCCGAAAACGCTCGGCCTGTTGCGCACCTCCTGCAGCTCGAACTCGAATTCGACCCAGGCCTGCCCGCTGCCGTTGATGGCCTCGACGCGCATGTGGAGATGACCGCTGGCGAAAATGCCGCGCGGGTCGAAAGGCCGGATCGGAACTGCGGTGCGGATGACCATCGTGACCGGACTGGACGAGTGGAACTCCTCGACGATGACGAAGGGATCGTCGCGCGCGCCGGTGCCGCTGACGCCGAGGATACGGAAACCGCCGAGTTCGTCGGAGAAGGAATAGGCCCCGGCGTACCAGCGCCCGACGTCGTCGGCCGCCTCTGCCGGGGACAGGACGATGATGCCGGCCATTGCGAACAGGGCAGGCAGGGTCCATCCCATGCGCCTTCCTCCCGCCGCCATGCTAGCCTTGCCGCGAGTAATGATGAAGCCCGGGACTTCCGGAGTCCTTCACGTTGCGGAGAGCCGGCGAAACATTCAACCGGACGGCTGACCATTTGTCGCGCTTCGATATGCCCACCCCTATGGGTGCAAGAATGGACGGCGAGGCCCTGTCGCGAATCCTCAAGGCCGCAGGCGACACCACGCGGCGCAGGATCCTGGCGTTGCTCGTGCAGGAAGGGACGCTGAGCGTGACGGGTCTGGCCGTTCACTTCGACATGTCCCTGAACTCCGTTTCCAAGCACACCAAGGTGCCGGAGAAGGCGTGGCTCGTCGCCCGCCGGACCGTCGGCCGCGAGCATTTCCTTGCGGCCGAGCTTCAGCCCCCGAGGCTCGCGGAAGCGTGGTTCGGCCGGTCGAAGTCGATCCGGGAACCGCGCCGTGCGACGTCCGAAGACGCTCCGGCAGCAAAGGACGACGACGATCACGGAACTCGAACGGACGGCGAGAAGGAGGATCGCGGCGTCGCGCAAGGCGGCGTTCGACCCTGGCCCGCGCCGGCGACCCTGGCGACGTTCATACGGCCGCCGGAGATGGTCCCGCCGGCGCGGGTGGAGACCGATCCCGTCAAGGGCCGGCGGTTCCCGATCGTGATGCGGTCGCAGGAGAGGCAGATACCGCACGCCGGGACCCGTCGCGTCATCGATCGCCACGTGCATCTCTCGTTCACGTGGGAATCGCCCTTGTCGCTCGACGACAGCGTGACCATCGACTTCGTCGAGGTCGATGCCGGACCCGCCGATGGCATGCTCCGCCACGTCAGGTTCCGCAGCGAGGGGGGAGCGAAGCGGCCACGTGCGCCGCTGGACCGCGGTCCGCGCCAATCCCGGCGATGCGCTCGGCTGACGGGCGGACCGCGACGCCCCGTCGATCTGCGGCGCCTTCCGACCCGCGGGCCGGAAGGCGTCTTGGCTGGACCGCGACATTTCCGACCCTGCCGGACGCCGATATTGACGTTTACGTAAGAGTAATATAGCCTTCTGCCACATCCGTCTTGCCGCGCATCAGACGGCGTACCGTCCTGCCGGAAGGTTTCGCGGCGCCAAATCATGCGCTATGAGCGCTGGGGCATGAGCGCCCACGGGCGAACGCAAGGGGTTCTTCGATGAGCGATATCGAACGCGAGAGCATGGAATTCGACGTGGTCATCGTCGGCGCGGGGCCGGCCGGCCTTTCCGCCGCGATCCGTCTGAAACAGCTCAATCCCGATCTGTCGGTCGTCGTGCTGGAGAAGGGCAGCGAGGTCGGCGCGCACATCCTGTCGGGCGCCGTTGTCGATCCGGTCGGCATCGACCGGTTGCTGCCCGGCTGGCGCACGGAGAGCGACCATCCGTTCAAGACGCCGGTGACCGACGACCATTTCCTGCTGCTCGGCCCCGCGGGATCGATCCGGTTGCCGAACATGTTGATGCCCCCGCTGATGAACAACCACGGCAACTTCATCGTCTCGCTCGGAAACGTCTGCCGCTGGCTCGCGGGCCATGCAGAGGCGCTGGGCGTCGAGATCTATCCGGGCTTTGCCGCGGCCGACCTGATCTACGACGACAACGGCGCGGTCACCGGCGTGGTCACCGGCGACATGGGCGTCGAGCGCGACGGCTCGCGCGGACCGGCCTTCGCCCCGGGCATGGCGTTGCTCGGCAAGTACGTGCTCATCGGCGAGGGCGTGCGCGGCTCGCTCGCCAAGAAGCTGATCGCGAAATACGGCCTGTCGGAGGGGAGAGAGCCGCAGAAGTTCGGCATCGGGCTGAAGGAACTCTGGCAGGTGAAGCCGGAGAACCACCGGCCGGGCCTCGTCCAGCACTCTTTCGGCTGGCCGCTCAAGTCCGATACGGGCGGCGGCTCGTTCCTCTATCATCTGGAGGACAATCTGGTGGCGGTCGGCTTCGTCCTCCACCTGAACTACAAGAACCCCTATCTCTCGCCCTTCGAGGAATTCCAGCGCTTCAAGACCCATCCGTCGATCCGCGGAACCTTCGAGGGCGGCAAGCGCATCTCATACGGGGCCCGCGCCATCACCGAGGGCGGCTGGCAGTCGGTACCGAAGCTGACCTTCCCCGGCGGCGCGCTGATCGGCTGCTCGGCCGGCTTCGTCAACGTGCCGCGCATCAAGGGATCGCACAACGCCGTGCTGTCCGGCATGCTCGCCGCCGAGCACGTCGCCGCGGCGATCGGCGAAGGCCGCGCCCATGACGAGGTTTCCGGTTACGAAAACGACTGGCGGCAGACCGACATCGGCCGTGACCTCAGGAAGGTGCGCAACGTCAAGCCGCTGTGGTCGCGCTTCGGCACCTATCTCGGCATCGGGCTGGGCGGGCTCGACATGTGGCTGAACACGCTGTTCGGCGGCTCGCCCTTCGGCACGCTGAAGCACGGCAAGACCGACGCCGCGTCGCTGGAGCCGGCGTCGAAACACAGGAAGATCGACTACCCGAAGGCCGACGGCGTGCTGACCTTCGACCGGCTGTCCTCGGTGTTCCTGTCGAACACCAATCACGAGGAGAACCAGCCGATCCACCTCCAGGTTAAGGATCCCGACCTGCAGAAGCGCTCCGAGCACGACGTCTTCGCCGGACCGTCGACGCGCTACTGCCCGGCGGGCGTCTACGAGTGGGTCGACGCCGACGGCAACGCGGCCGCCGACCGCATGGGCGTCGACGTCAGGTTCGTCATCAACGCGCAGAACTGCGTCCACTGCAAGACCTGCGACATCAAGGACCCGAACCAGAACATCAACTGGGTGCCGCCACAAGGCGGCGAAGGACCGGTCTATCCGAACATGTGAGGACGGCCGGGTCCGTCTCGCCGCCGCCCACGGAGGTCTCGGCGATGGACCGGTCTGTCCGTCCAATTGAGGACGGCCGGGTCCGGGCCGGCGGTCATGTTTTTGCCGCGAAGGGACTTCTCCATCTTCGGTAAGGGCCAGGTTCGGCGTCCGTGCCGGTTGAACGCCGTCCGGAGATATGCTGTCCTGAAGGCGACGGGGAGGCTCGGATGCACTGTCTCATCACCGCCTGCATCGCCGGTGCGGCCTGCGCCGCGGCGAGTTCGGCCGCGGCCGGCGTCAAGGTCGGCGTCAAGACCGAACACTATGAGATTTCGGGCAAGACCGGCGAGGCGCTGGTCCGTGCCATGGATCTCAAGGGACCGAAACACGGTTTTCTGACCCGTGCCATCGCCCAGACCCGCTACGAGGTCGGCTGGGATCTCGAATGGGCGGAGAAGGCCGGCAGTTGCCGTGTCCGCAAGGTCGCCGGCGACCTCGCCATCACCTATATCTATCCGAAGGTCAGCGGCGCCATGGATCCCGCCCTCGGCGAGCGCTGGGCGCGCTTCATGAGCGGGGTGCGCAAGCATGAGGAAACGCATGGCGCCATCGCCCGCCAGATGGTCGCCGCCGCCGAAAGGGCCATCGCCAGGGTCTCGACGACCGGCGACCCCGGCTGTTCGCGCATCCGCAACGAGGTCAAGCGGCGCGTCAACGCCGTCTACGCCGAATACGAGAAGAAACAGGTTCGCTTCGACGAGGTCGAGCACAAGGACGGCGGCAATGTCGAGAAGCTCGTCGTCAGCCTTCTGAAGTCTCGCTGACCATCCGCCCGCCTATCGCCGGCCGGCCGTCTTCCGGCAACCGAACCAGCGCCTTCTCGCGTTCGTCCGAGGGAGGGCGAGGGAGCGAGAACTCGACCAGCAGCGGCGCGTGATCCGAGCCGACCGGCTCGGCGATCGTCACCGAGTGAATCGCGATCGCGCCTTTCGTGAAGACATGGTCGATGGTCAGTCCGATCCAAGGCCTGAGTGAGACCGGCAGGCGGCGCCACAGCCACGTCGGTCCGGCGGCCGGCGCCCTGGCCAGGCCTCCTGCCGCAGCGATCCTGCGCACGGCGTGGCTCCACGGCACGGCGTTCAGATCGCCAGCGACCAGCGCGGTCGGGGCGAGCGCGGCCAGGTGCGGGGCGAGCCGGCCGATCTGGGCAGGCTGGTCGAAAGGCCAGGGCCATTCGAGATGCAGCGCCGCAACGGCGACGGGACGCCCGCCGAAGTCGATCGTGGCCGTCGACATCGAACCGTCGACGTGGCAGGCGCCCGCGGTGCCCGGAACGAACGGGCGGCGCGACAGGACGGCCGTGGCGCCCACGTTGCTGTCGACGGCGCAAAGGATACGGTAAGGGTAGGCGTTCTCCAGGAGCGAGAGCTTCGGCGTCCAGTAACGCGACACCTCGTTCAGCGTCACGACGTCGGGCGACAGCCGGCCGATGAGGGAAAGGACCTTTTCCGGCGTGCGGTTGTCGAAGCGCAGGTTGAGCTGCAGGAGCCGATAGACGGCGGTATTCCCGTCCTTCGCATGGAAGGCCGCGCTCACCGGCGAGACGCCGGGCAGCGCCGCGCCGGGGAGCGTCGAGGAAAAAGCCGCCGCCCCCAGCAGCAGCGCCGTCCAGCCGACGCGGCGGATCCCGGGAAGGAACAGGGCCGGCAGCGCCGCGAGCGCGAGCGAGACGGCGAGATGCGCGCGCAGATGCGCGAAGGAATCCAGCGCGGGATGCCAGCTTCCCAGAAAGCCAGCCACCAGCGGCAGGGACAAAGCCGCTGGCAGGACGAGGGCGATCGCGGCGAGGGTGGCGCGGCGGGAAGCGTGCATGACGCTCACCTCGGCAGGAAATGCGGCCTTCTCAAGGAGCCGGACCTTCGCCGCACCGCCTACTGGAACGCGGTCTCCGAGAAGGAGCGCAGCTTGCGCGAATGGAGCCGCTCGGGCGGCATTTCGGCGAGCTTCTCCACCGCGCGTATGCCGATCGTCAGGTGCTGTGCGACCTGGCGCTTGTAGAACTCGGTGGCCATGCCGGGCAGCTTCAGCTCGCCGTGGAGCGGCTTGTCGGAGACGCACAGCAGCGTGCCGTACGGCAC
>DUSC01000250.1 GCA_012842935.1 Hyphomicrobiales bacterium
CGTTATCGACGGTCTCGGCGTAGGCGAGCAGCTCGAGGTTGGCCTCGAGGCGGTCGGCGATCTTGAGCAGGATGTTCGAGCGGGTGGTGGCGTCGGCCTTGCCCCACTTGGGGAAGGCGGCGTGCGCGGCGTCCAGCGCGAGCTCGATGTCCTCGGCGGTGGAGCGTGCGGCCTGGGTGTACTTCTGGCCGGTGATCGGCGTGACCACGTCGAAATACTGGCCCTTGACCGGGGCCACCCACTTGCCGCCGATGAAGTTGTCGTAGCGGGTCTTGAACTGGACCTTGGCGTCGGCCTGGCCGGGCAGTGCGTACAGCATGGTGTTGTCTCCTCGATCTTTAAGGTGTGCGGGCGGGTCGCCACGGTCTTCACTGAGCAGGACCCGTGCCAGCTTGGAAAATCCTTGTCTTTCCGCCACTTGCGCGCGGCATCAAGTGCCCGCGATGTTCATCAAACAGGGTTGGAACTGCCCGGACTGCTCCAGTCGCTCCATAAAGCGGCGGATTTATGGAGCAGCCGCGGGCAGCAACTCAGAAGAACAGGATGCCGCCGACGGAGATCGTCCGCGTCTTCAGGTCGCCGGGGAACAGGTCGTCGCCTTCGCCCTTCTCCTGGTTGTACTCGCCGACCAGGGTGATGTACTTGTTCAGGCTGTGATAGACGCCGGCGGTGGCCGAGCGGAAGGTGTTGGTGTCGGCGAGCAGGCCGCCGCGGTCGCGGTTCTCGCCATAGTTGAGGCCGAACTTGGTCTTGCCGACGGTGTAGGTGCCCTGCACGAAGTAACCCTTGCCGTCGTTCTTGCCGAAGGGCGAGAAGAACAGCGCGCCGACCGTCGACAGGCCGAGCCCGCTGGCGTCGAAGCCGTAGGCCACCGCCTCGAAGGCGCCGATGCCGACCTTGGCGCCGAGTTCGAAGCCGGTGGCGTTGAAGCTGCCGGCGCCGCTGGTGCGCTGGTGGATCCCGCCCGCCCACAGCGAGCCCTTGGTTGAGCCGGCCTCCCAGTCGTAGTTGGCCATGGCCTGGAAGCCGGGGTTCTTGGTCTCGTCGCCGGCGAACTTGTTGGGGTCGAAGATGCCCGCCGAGGCCGAGAAGCCGCCGAGCGCCGGCGTGGTGTAGGTGATCTGCGGCTGGAAGCCGGTGTACATGTAGCCGTGGCCGATCATGCCGAAGGTGGTGTTGAAGGGCGTCGACGCGTAGCTGTTGCCACCGAGGCCGAGGAGCGTCATGTCGGACAGGATGATCTTCTGCCCGAACAGGCCGATGTCGCGGCCGAGCTTGACCGTGCCCCACTCCTGGTTGCCGAACTGGAAGTACAGGTTGCGGGTGTCGATCTGGGTGAAGGGGCTGTCGCAGCCGGTGCCGCCGCCACAGCTTGGATCGCTCGGCAGGCCCACCACGTCCGACTTGTCGTTGATGCCAGGCGCGAAGCCGACATGGGCCTTGATGTCCAGGCCTTCGACCTTGGTCGTGAACACGAAGTTGATCCAGCCCGGCAGCAGGCCGTTGGTCAGCGCCGAGTCGGTGGTCTTCACGCCGCCGGCTTCTTCGGTCCGGTGCGAGTAGAAGCCGTTGACGGTGCCGTTGATGTCGAGCGTGGCATCGCCCTGGGAGAAACTGATCGCCTGCGCCGACCCGGCGCCGAAGGTGAGCAGCGCTGCGGCAACACTGGCGGACAGCAGGCGACGCGTGCTGCGCAGCGGGCGGGCAATGGCGGTGGTGTTCGAATACATGGGTGGCTCCTCGAATGGTCGGGTTTAATTGACTCCTCCGACCCGACCGCGCAGCGGCCGGGCTGGAGGCGGCTAGCGCAAAGGCTGTGCCATTCGAGGGAAAACGCCGCAAAATGCGGCCTTGCGGCGCATTTTCGCCGCCGCGGGTGCTCAACATGTTCCACAAGCGACTTGCCCGCGATGATCCGTAACGGTGCGCCATGGAACATGGACGGCTGAATTCGGCGCGCCATTCAAGCCCCTTGCCCCCGGCGCGAGCGACGGCTATCCGACTGCTGCGTGCGCCGCCGCGGCGCCCGCTCCGCCCTACCCGCTGAACCACGACACCACCGCCCATGCCCCTGCCCGATACGTCCTCTCCCGCGCGCCATCCACTCGCAATCATCGGTGCCGGCGCCCTCGGCCTGCACTTCGCGGCCCGGCTCGCGAGCGTGGTGCCGGTCGCGGTGATCGCGCGCGACGCCGGGCGCGCAGCGCGCCTGCGCGCCGGCGTGGAAGTCGGCGACCAGCACTACCGTGCGGACGCCTTCGCCGCGGCGCAGCCCCCACTCGCCGACTGGGTCATCGTGCTGGTGAAGGCCGGGGACACCGCGGCAGCGGCCGCGATTGCCGAGCGCATGGAGCCTCTTGGCGTGCTGTCACTGCAGAACGGCCTCACCGGCGACCTGCTGCGCGCGCACTGTCGGGCGCCGCGCGTGGATCAGGGCATCACCACCGAGGGCGCTTATC
The DNA here is from genome assembly GCA_012842935.1 of Hyphomicrobiales bacterium. GTDB lineage: Bacteria > Pseudomonadota > Alphaproteobacteria > Rhizobiales > Rhizobiaceae > DUSC01. Next base: position 2,460 of record DUSC01000250.1, read on the forward strand.
GCGAGCGCACGGCCGACGGC
>DUSC01000028.1 GCA_012842935.1 Hyphomicrobiales bacterium
GATGTAGCGCTGGAAATACCACTGGCCGCGCTCGGTCTCGGTCGGCTTGGTGAGTGCGACGATGCGCGCGGAGCGCGGGTTCATGTTCATCTTGACGGCATTGATCGAGCCGCCCTTCCCCGCCGCGTCGCGGCCCTCGAAGATGCTCATCACGCGCGCGCCGCTCTTCTGCTGCCAGATCTGCAGCTTGACGAGCTCGACCTGCAGCGCCTCCAGCCGGTCCTCATATTCGTCGTCGTCGAGCTTCTTGTCGTAGGGGAAGCCGCCGGAGGCGAGCGCCCGGTCGTCGATCCAGTCCGGCAGGTCGGGATTGTCGATGTCGAACACCCGCTTCTCGCCGCCGAACTCCAGTTCCACGGGGTCGGTCCTGACGTCGTCGAGCATGTGTCTCTCCCGGATGCTTCTCTTCGGATGGATGGAGTTGTCCATATTCGTCTTGTGAATTCAAGCGCCCCATGGAAAAGCTGTCACAAAGCGACGATAGCAAGGGCAAGGCTGGATGCTGCGATCGGGACCTGGGGCATGGATGCAATGACGGCTTGGCTGAGGCGGCGCGGCATCCACCTGCTGACCGGTCTTGCCGGCTTCGTCATGGTCCTGGTGCTGTCGGGATCGGTTCCGGCAGCGGTGGCGGCCGGGATCATCGCGCTGCTGCCGGCTTTCCTCGGGGACCGGCGGACGGAACCGCCGCCGCCGCGGGCCGCCGACCCTTCCGAATCCGCCGATCCGCTGGCAAACGTCAAGGCGGCGTTCGCCGGCTTCGACAGTCCGGTCTTCCTGCTGGACCGGCAGGGCAACGTGCTGTTCCAGAATCATTCCGCCGCCCATGCCTTCGGCGAGATCAACGCGGGCCAGCACGTCTCGGCGCGCATCCGGCAGCCGGCGGTCCTCGACATCATCCGGGAATCCTTCGCCAGCGGCAAGCCGGGCGCGACCGAGATCGCCATGCCGGTGCCGTCGGAGAGCGTCTATCTCGTGCGCGTCGTCAAGGCCGAGGGCGAGGCGGATTTCTTCGTGCTGATCTTCCGCGACATTTCCGAGACGCGGCGCATCGACCGGATGCGAACCGATTTCGTCGCCAATGCCTCGCACGAGCTGCGCACGCCGCTCGCCTCGCTGCGCGGCTTCATCGAGACGCTCATGGGCCCGGCCCGCAACGATCCCAGGGCGCAGGAGAAGTTCCTCGCCATCATGCAGGAGCAGGTGACCCGGATGAGCCGGCTGGTGGACGACCTGATGTCGCTCTCCCGGCTCGAGCTCAAGGCCAAGCTGGCGCCGGACGATGCCGTGGACCTCGTGCCGCTGATCGGCTCGGTCTGCGACGCGCTCGCGCCGCTCGCCGACCATGTCGGCGTCGAGATCGTCAGGAACGTTCCGGAAGGTCCCGTCATCGTCCGGGGCGACCGCGACGAGCTCACGCAGGTCTTCGAGAACCTGATCGAGAACGCCTGCAAATACGGCCAGGAGGGCAAGACGGTCGAGGTGACGCTTTCGGCGCCCGACGGCCAGCCGCCGGAGGTCAGCGTCCGCGACCACGGCCCGGGCATACCGGAGGAGCATGTGCCGCGCCTGACGGAGCGCTTCTACCGGGTCAATGTCGAGAGCAGCCGGTCGAAAAAGGGGACCGGCCTGGGGCTCGCCATCGTCAAGCACATCCTCACCCGGCACCGCGCGCGGCTCGTCATCCGCTCCGAGGTGGGCAAGGGAAGCACGTTCACGGTCCGCTTCTGACACAAAGCGTCCGGCCGGCATCGGATGCAAGGGGTTTATCCCTTTATTTCCAATTACTTATACTGTCACAAATCTTTCGCGAAACTGACATAAAAGGATAGGCGTCCGGGGTCTAGAGAGGACCGGGCCACATCAAGCAGGCCAGGGCGCCGGCCGCGGCGCCGCCAATCCAGCCCGAACGGGAGAGATCAGATGACACTCGTAAAGACCACCGTGGCGGCGCTCGTCGCCTCCGTCGCATTCGCCGGCGTTTCGCTCGCCGCCGACCAGATCCATATCGCCGGTTCCTCGACCGTGCTGCCCTATGCCAAGATCGTCGCCGAGCAGTTCGCTGAAACCTACCCGGACTTCAAGGCTCCGGTCGTCGAGTCGGGCGGTTCGTCGGCCGGCCTCAAGGAATTCTGCAAGGGCGCCGGCGCCGATACGATCGACATCGCCAATTCTTCGCGTCCGATCAAGGAATCCGAGATCGAGACCTGCAAGGCGAACGGCGTGACCGACATCACCGAGGTCAAGATCGGCTATGACGGCATCGTCTTCGCGCTCGACAAGTCCGCGCCGGACTTCGCCTTCCAGGCGGCCGACGTCTACAAGGCGCTCGCCGCCGAGGTCGTGGTCGACGGTAAGGTCGTCGCCAATCCGAACACCAACTGGAACCAGGTCAATGCCAGCTTCGCCGACCTGCCGATCCAGGCCTTCATTCCGGGCGAGAAGCACGGCACCCGCGAGGTGTTCGAGGAGAAGGTCCTGATCGCCGGCTGCAAGGACTCCGGCGCGCTCGAAGAGATGGTCAAGGCCGGCGTCGCCGAGAAGGACGCCGAGAGCAAGTGCAAGGCCGTGCGCAAGGACGGCAAGGCCGTGGACATCGACGGCGACTACACCGAGACGCTCGCCCGCATCGACGCCGACAAGAAGGCCGTCGGCGTGTTCGGCCTCTCCTTCTACGAGAACAATGCCGACAAGCTGAAGGTCGCCACCATCGGCGGCGTGACCCCGACCGTCGAGACCGTCGCCAAGGGCGAATATCCGGTGTCGCGTCCGCTCTTCTTCTACGTGAAGAAGGCGCATCTCGACTCCGTTCCAGGCCTCAAGGAATATGTCGAGTTCTTCACCTCCGACCAGATGATCGGCCCCGACTCGCCGCTCGCCGACTACGGCCTGATCCCGGCGCCGGACGCCGAGCGCGAGGAAATCCGCGCCGGCGTCTCGGCCTGGAAGAGCATGTAACGCCTGGAACCGGCGGGCGGCGCATCCGCCCGCCGGCTTCTTTTCGAATTCCGGGCATGACGCCCGAAACAGTTGGGGCATAGGGATGAGTAGCAGTCTCGTCTTGCTGTTGGTCGCCGTGATCGGCGTCGCGGCCTATTTTCTCGTTCGGTCGAGGTCGGTGGCGGCCGTCGGAGGCGATGCGCGGAAGCTGCATTCCCGTCCGCAATATTTCGGCGCGCATGGCGCGATCTGGGCGTTCCTGCCCGCGCTGCTGTTCCTGATCGCCGGTTCCTATGCGGGATCGTCATGGGTCGAGCGTTCGGTGCGGTCCTCGCTGCCGGCGGAGGTTCTCGCCAAGCCGCAGCACGAGCAGGACGTCGCCTTCGGCATGGTCAGGGCGATCGCCGTCGGCCTCGAACGGCTGACGCCCGAGGAAGGGGCGGCCGCGACGCAGGATCTCGGCCGGCTCAAGGCCGCCCTCGGCGCCAAGGGCGTCCCCCTCGCCCAGGAGCCGCAGCCCTATATGGTCGAGGGGGCGCGCAAGCTCATCGCCGATGCCAATGCCTCCCGCTGGATCGTCGGCATCCTGACGATCGCGATCTCGGTCGCCGGCGCCTTCTATTCCCATAGCCGCGTCTCGCCGGTCTTCCGCGCCCGCAACAATGTCGAGGGGGTGATGCTCTGGACGCTGATCCTGTCCTCGACGATCGCGATCCTCACCACCTTCGGCATCGTCGGCTCGCTGATCGGGGAAACCCTGCATTTCTTCACCGAAGTGTCGCCCGCCAACTTCTTCTTCGGCACGGTGTGGGACCCGCGCTTTTCGAGCGAGGGCAACAGCGCCGGCCAGTTCGGCCTGATCCCGCTCCTGCTCGGCACGCTCTACATCGCCTTCGTCGCCATGCTGATCGCCGTGCCGATCGGGCTGTTCGCGGCCATCTACATGGCGGAATATGCCTCGAACCACGTCCGGTCGCTGGTCAAGCCGCTGCTCGAAGTGCTCGCCGGCATCCCGACGATCGTCTACGGCTTCTTCGCGCTGGTCACGGTCGGTCCCTTCTTCCGCGACTTCTCGGCCAGCCTCTGGGGCGCGCTGACCGGCAACTACACCAATTTCATCGAGGCGCAGAGCGTGCTCACCGCCGGCTTCGTGATGAGCATCCGCCTCATTCCCTTCGTCTCCTCGCTCTCCGACGACATCATCACCGCCGTGCCCCGCGCCATGCGCGACGGCTCGCTCGGCCTCGGCGCGACGCGTTCGGAGACGATGAAGCGGGTGATCCTGCCGGCGGCGCTGCCGGGCATCATGGGTGCGCTGCTGCTGACCGGCTCGCGCGCGATCGGCGAGACGATGATCGTGGTGCTGGCC
>DUSC01000251.1 GCA_012842935.1 Hyphomicrobiales bacterium
CATGCGAACCGCGTCCGAACGAACCGTCCAAGCCGCATGGAAACGCCTCGGGGCGCTGCTCGACAGCTTCACGGAAGACGAATGCGCAAACTACATGCGAAACGCAGGATACGCTTCTAACTGATGTGATCGCGCTCTAGGGCGCGGCAGCCTGCAGGGCCCCGTCCCAGCGCGCGGCGAACGCCGTCATGGCTTCCCGGTCGGCGAAGGCGGCGGCCGGGACGATCACCGGCCGCTCTCCGGTGCGGATGAAGACGTGCCGGTCGGTCACGGTCACCTGCGCGATGTCGGCGACCCCCACCTCCCGCACGCCGGAGGCCGAGCGTTCCGACAGGCGGTCGCCCAGGTCGTGGAGCTCGACCGCGCCGTCGGCAATTCCGAGCCGGTTCGCCCTGCGGCGGACTTCCAGATTGGACAACAGGATCGCCGCCGCCGCGCCGGCAACCAGGATCGCGGCGACCGACGCCCACCGGGCGGCCTTGCCCATGTCGTCGGGCAGCAGGCTGGCCGCCACGCCCGCAAGACCGACGACGACGAGAAGACGGAACTTCTCCCAGCCCGTCAGCTCGTGGCGGAGAATGGCGAAGGCCAGCCTGTCAGCCGGCCCCAGCGTGTAGCGGAGGACCGGCTCGGATCGAACGGTCTTGTCCTGCATGGCATCCGCGCGCCGGGACGCAGGCCCCGACGACCTGTTACAGCGTCCGGGTCACCATCTCGACGCGATAGGCCTCGATGATGTCGCCCGGACGGATGTCCTCGTAATTGGCAAAGGCCATGCCGCACTCCTGACCGGCCGGAACCTCCGAGACCTCGTCCTTGAAGCGCTTCAGCGTCTTCAGCGTGCCTTCGTGGATGACGACGTTGTCGCGGATCAGGCGAACGCCGGCGCCGCGCTCGACCTTGCCCTCGGTGACGCGGCAGCCGGCGACCTTGCCGACCTTGGTGATGTTGAAGACCTCGAGGATTTCGGCGTTGCCGAGGAACGTCTCGCGGCGCTCCGGCGACAGCAGGCCCGACATCGCCGCCTTCACGTCGTCCACGAGATTGTAGATGATGTTGTAGTAGCGGATCTCGACGCCGGCCTGTTCGGCCGCCTGGCGCGCCTGGGCGTTGGCACGGACGTTGAAGCCGATGATGGCCGCGCCCGAGGTTTCCGCCAGCGACACATCGCTCTCGGTGATGCCGCCGGCCCCCGAATGGACGATGCGCGCACGCACCTCGTCCGTGCCGAGCTTTTCCAGGGCCGCCGAGATCGCCTCGATCGAGCCCTGCACGTCGCCCTTGACGACCAGCGGGAACTCCTTGACGCCGCTCGATTGCAGCTGGGACATCATCTGCTCGAGCGAACCGCGCTGGCCGGCATGCTTGGCGACGGCCTTCTCGCGGGCCTTGCGCTGACGGTATTCGGTGATCTCGCGGGCGCGCGCCTCGTTGTTGACGACGGCGAAGCGGTCGCCGGCCTGCGGCGTTCCCTGCAGGCCGAGCACCTCGACCGGCATGGCCGGCGGTGCTTCGGTCACCTGCTCGCCCCGGTCGTTGACCAGGGCGCGCACGCGACCCCACTCGTTGCCGGCGACCAGGATGTCGCCCGGCATCAGCGTGCCGGTCTGAACGAGTACGGTCGCGACCGGGCCGCGGCCCCTGTCGAGCTTGGCCTCGATGACGACGCCCTCCGCCGTGCGGTCCGGATTGGCCCTCAGGTCGAGGATCTCGGCCTGGAGCAGGATCGCCTCGAGCAGCTTGTCGAGGTTGATGCCCTTGGTCGCCGACACTTCGACGTCGAGCGTCTCGCCGCCCATGGATTCGACGAAGACCTCGTGGCGAAGCAGCTCCTGGCGAACCTTCATCGGGTCGGCCTGCGGCTTGTCGATCTTGTTGATGGCGACGATGATCGGCACCCGTGCCGCCTTGGCGTGGTTGATGGACTCGATCGTCTGCGGCATCACGCTGTCGTCGGCCGCGACGACGAGGACCGCGATGTCGGTCGCCTGGGCGCCCCGGGCGCGCATCGCCGTGAAGGCCGCGTGACCCGGCGTGTCGATGAAGGTGATCTTCTGGCCGTTCTTCTCCACCTGATAGGCGCCGATGTGCTGGGTGATGCCGCCGGCTTCGCCGGCGACGACGTTGGCGTTGCGGATGGCGTCGAGCAGCGAGGTCTTGCCGTGGTCGACGTGACCCATGATGGTCACGACCGGCGGCCGGGGAACCATGTCCTCCGGACGGTCGGCGATGTTGAACAGGCCCTCCTCGATGTCCGAGTCGGCGACGCGGCGCACGGTGTGCCCGAATTCGGACGCGACCAGTTCGGCTGTATCCGCGTCGATCACGTCGCCGGGCTTCATGATCTGGCCCTGCTTCATGAAGAACTTCACGACGTCGACGGCGCGTTCCGCCATGCGGCTTGCCAGTTCCTGGATCGTGATCGTCTCCGGCAGCGTCACCTCGCGCGCGATCTTCTCGCGCGGTTCCTGGTACATCGCCCGCTTGAACTTCTCCTGGCGGCGGCGCATGGCCGAGAGCGAACGCGCCCGCGCATCGCCGTCCTCGGAGGACAGCGCCGAGTTGAGCGTCAGCTTGCCGCGGCGGCGGTCCTCGTCGCCCCTGGCCTTCGCCGGGCGCGTAACTTCCGGCGACGCGATCCGGCGGGACGGAACGGCGGCGCCCGTCCGCTTCGGCTTGACTTCTTCCTCTTCCTCCGCGACGGCAGCCTCGACGGCCAGAGGTGCGCGGCGGCGCGCCTCTTCCTCCGCCCGGCGCCGCGCCTCGGCCTCGGCCTTCAGCCGCGCTTCCTCTTCGGCCTGCCGACGCGCCGATTCCTCGCGCTCGCGACGGCGGCGTTCCTCCTCCTCCGCGCGGCGGCGCATCTCTTCGGCGATGCGCTGGCGCTCCTCCTGCTCGCGGGCCTTGGATCCTTCAAGGGCGCGGCGGCGGGCTTCCATCTCGCTCGTGGAAAGCTCGTTCAGGACCATGCCGGAGCGCTCGGCGGACGGCGCCCTCGGCGCCCTGGGGGCCTCGGCGGCCGGCGCAGCGGGCGCCGCAGCCGGCTTCGGCTTGAAGGCCTGCACGACGGCAGCCGGCTCCGGCTTGTCGCCGGGCAGGGAGAACTTCCGCTTCTTCGTCTCGACGACGACCGATTTCGTGCGGCCATGCGAAAAGCTCTGCCGCACCGTCCCCTGCTCGATGCCGGGACGTTTCAGCGTCAAGGTCTTCTTCGTATTGACGCTCAAAGTCTTGTCGTCGCCCGATTTGGTATCGCTCATTCCGTATCCTCTGCGGCATTCTCGTCGTCGGCGACCGCCGCAAGGGTCGCCCGTTCGTCCGGGGTGCCGCCCCGGTAGCGGTTCAGCGCAACCATGCGCTTCATTGCCGCCTTTCCCGCCTCGCTCGCGAGAACGGCAGCATGTATCACATTTGTGCCGCCCAATGCCAAACCCAATTCGATCTCGGAAAAAAGTTTGTAGGCGGAAATCGCGGGGCCTCCCGCGCGCTCGACGGCGCGCCGGGCCTGGGTGATCTTGCGCACGCCGTCTTCGGACGCCTCGGCGGCATGGAGCACGAGGACGGCCTTGCCGGAACGAACGGCCGCCTCGACCTTTGCCGCCCCGAGCGCCACGGCGCCGGCCTTGCGGGCAAGGCCGAGGGTGCCGAGCGCGGAGCGCGCGAGAAGCCGGTCGACCATCTCGCCGAGGTCCGACGGCACGACGACGTCCGCCTTCAGCGCCCGCGCGAACGCGTTGCGCGAAACGGCTCGATCCACATGTAGGCGGTCCCCGGTCACCCAGCAACCGCGGCCGGGAAGATTGCGTTTGAGATCGGGGACGACGACCGAATCCGGGCCGGCGACGAAGCGGATCAGATCATCCGGCTCCGCGCGTTCGCGCGTGACGATGCAGGTCCGCTCGTTCATCTCGTCCACGCGCGTCTTCGGCTCCGACCGCGGTCACGTCACGCACCGGCGACTTCGGCTTCCTCGACCGCCAGATCGTCCTCGCTGATCCAGCCCGCCTTGAGGCGCGCGGCGATAACCATCTGTTCGGCGTCGGCACGGGTCACGCCATGATCGGAAAGCACGCCGGGAACCGTCTTGGTCTCCCCGTCCTTGCGCTCCTTCCAGCCGACGAGATCGTCGACGGCATAGCCGGCGAAGTCCTCGACGGTCTTCACGCCGTCCTCCCCGAGCGACACCATCATCGCGGTGGTGATTCCGGGAATTTCGCGGAGCTCGTCGCTGACGCCGAGCTTGCGGCGCTTCTCGTCGTGCTCGGCCTCGATCTTGTCGAGGTACTCGCGGGCGCGCGACTGGATTTCCTCCGCCGTGTCGTCGTCGAAGCCGTCGATGGACGAGATCTCGCCCGCATCGACATAAGCGACTTCCTCGACGCTGGTGAAGCCTTCCGAAGCGAGCACCTGCGCCACCATCTCGTCGACGTCGAGGGCTTCCATGAACAGCGCCGAACGTTCGGCGAACTCCTTCTGCCGGCGCTGCGACTCCTCTTCCTCGGTGAGGATGTCGATGTCCCAGCCGGTCAGCTGGGAGGCCAGACGGACGTTCTGGCCGCGGCGGCCGATCGCCAGCGACAGCTGGTCGTCGGGTACCACGACCTCGATGCGCTCGGCATCCTCGTCGAGCACGACCTTGGAGACCTCGGCCGGCTGCAGCGCGTTGACGATGAAGGAAGCCGCGTTGGGCGACCACGGAATGATGTCGATCTTCTCGCCCTGCAGCTCGCCGACCACCGCCTGGACCCTGGAGCCGCGCATGCCGACGCAGGCGCCCACGGGGTCGATCGAGCTGTCGCGCGACACGACGGCAATCTTCGCACGGCTGCCCGGGTCGCGTGCCACCGACTTGATCTCGATGATGCCGTCGTAGATTTCCGGCACTTCCATGGTGAACAGCTTCGCCATGAACTGCGGGTGGGTGCGCGACAGGAAGATCTGCGGGCCGCGCTGCTCGCGGCGCACGTCGTAGACATAGGCGCGGACACGGTCGCCGTACTTGAAGTTCTCGCGGGGGATCAGCTCGTCGCGTCGGATGATCGCCTCGCCGCGGCCGAGATCGACGATGACGTTGCCGTATTCGACACGCTTCACGGTGCCGTTGACGATCTCGCCGACGCGGTCCTTGTACTCTTCGTACTGCCGGTCGCGCTCGGCCTCGCGCACCTTCTGGACGATGACCTGCTTGGCGGACTGGGCGGCGATGCGACCGAAGTCCATCGGCGGCAGCTGTTCGGCGATGAAGTCGCCGACCTGGGCGTCGGGATTGCGCAGCCGCGCATCCTCGACCGCAATCTGCTTCGCCGGTTCCTCGACCTGCTCGACGACTTCCATGAGCCGCTGCAGTTTCATCTCCCCGGTGTTCGGATTGATGTCGGCGCGGATATTGGTCTCCTGGCCATAGCGCGAACGCGCGGCCTTCTGGATGGCGTCGGCCATGGCGGCGATGACGATCGACTTGTCGATCGACTTCTCCCGCGCCACGGCGTCGGCGATCTGGAGCAGCTCCAGCCTGTTTGCACTCACTGCCATTTCAGTCTCCCTAGCAAAGGCGCGCGCCGCGGGCGCGCTTCCCGCGTCAATCGTCCCGTTCGGTCTCTTGGTCGGTGTCATCCGGCCCGCCGCGCCGCCGCTTGGCTTCCTGGCGGGCCTTCTTGTCCTTGGTCAGCGCTTCCCGGATAAGGTCGTCGGTCAGCACGAGGCGGGCTTCGGCGATCGCCTCGAAGGGCACGCGGACGGCAGGCTCCTCGCCATAGGCGGCCTGATCGCGCTGGATCAGCACCGAATCGGCGTCGACGTCGGCGATCCTGCCGCGAAAGCGCTTGCGGTCGGCGACGAGGATCGACGTCTCGACCTTGACGAGGTGGCCGATCCAGGTGGCGAAGTCCGACTTGCGCACGAGCGGCCGGTCTATGCCCGGCGAAGAGACCTCGAGATGATAGGCCTTCTCGATGGGATCCTCCACGTCGAGGGCCGGCGAAACCGCCCGGCTGACCTCCTCGCAATCCTCGACGGTCATGGTGCCGTCGTCGCGCTCGGCCATGATCTGCAGCGTGAGGCCGTTCTGACCGGACAGGCGGACCCGGACGAGACGGTATCCGAGGGCGTGCAGGACCGGCCGCACGATCGCGGCGATACGCGCATCCATCCCGCTCTCGCGGATGATGCGGTCGTCGCTGTCGATGGGACGTTCCTGTTCCGTCATTTCGTGTTCCCGGGGCCGGGTAACAAAAAAGAGCGGGACCGGGAGGACCCACTCTTCGTCATACCGACCAAGAATTTGTTCGTGAAATAGAGGATCGCGGGATTCTTTTCAAGCCCCAGCCGCAGCTCGGCGCCAGGGCCGGGGCCGGGACCAATGCAGGACGTGCAACGCTGCAATGCACAATCCAACCTGCTCGCCGAAGCGGCAAATGACTACATGATGGGCAAACAAGAAGGATGGGTGTCATGTCGAACAACACCAAACGTTCGGCCTTTTCTGAAATCCTCCAGATCATGGGCGATGCCCTCGCTGCGGCCGCCGCGGTGCGCCAAAGCCGCCAGCCGGCCGCACACGACCTGCACGGCCACGGTACCGATCCCGAGCGTTTCAGGCAGACCGGCCGCTACTGATGCGAGGCGGGGGGCGCCTCGCGCCACCCGCCGACGGGCTGCGTCAATGCCGCAGCGCCGCCGTCAGCGATGACCGAGCGATCGGCGGAAAGCGACCGAGAACTGTCGCTCGGGCAGATGGGCGTTCTTCCTGACTGCCTCCCGGGCATCCGCGGCCTTCTCGATTTCCGCAAAGGGCGTCGCCGGATCGCCGATGAATCCGAGGCTGTGCAGGTAGCGGGCCGCGTTGCCGGTCAGGACGAACGACGAATGCGGCGGGATCGGCGTATCGAACTTGCTGTTGACAACGGCCGCGAGTTCGCTCGTGCAGTTGTGCTCGAGCGTGTTGTAGAATTCGGGTTTCTGCGCCAGCTCGTTGGTCCGCTCGAGGAACCCGCGAAGGATGATGCCGGCCTGTTGCGGCGTCACGTTGATGCGATAGGCCTGCAGCGGATGGCCGAGACGCATGACGGTGTCGACGAGAATGTCCTTCTCTGTCGACCACGCGAAGATCAGCTCGTAGGCGTTGGACAGGCCGCGCAGGGGCGAGTAGGTCTCGCCGGCCTCCCGCCTCGCCTCCACCGATACCGTCAGGAACTGCCGCCGGTCGCCGCGCCCGATCTCGAAGGTGGCAAACGTATGCGCCATGCTCTTGGCGAAGGACAGCGGCTCGACGAAATACCAGATCGCCTGGGTTTCCCCGAGGTCGAATTGTCGCGTGTGCCAGTTCTTTCTCGTCGGCCCGTCGGCGCCCCAGGTCCAGTCACGGACATTGGAGATGGAAAAGCGCGAGGCAGACAGCCACCGGACGGCCGAGATGCGGGCGTGGACGTCTTCCCAGTTGCGCTCGTTCGACGGGACGAGGCCGGGCGCAGACACGCACGCCGAAAGCAGGACCGCGATCAGGACAGCCACGAAACCGCGCAGGACGTTCTTCATCGATCGGCCCCTCCCCTTCCGATTCACGATATCGCACGGCACCCGAGTGTAAAGCGCGACAATTGCCGCAAGGCCGCCGCGAAGCAGGCGGTGCCGACGGCGAACACGCACGGCCCGTGGAGGCTCTGCGTCGGTCCGATCAGGCGCGGACGAACGTCAGGTAGGCCGGCGTTCTGCCTTCGCGAATCGCCTTGGCCTCGTATCGCGTCCCCGGCCACCCCTCATACGGCCTGCGCCAGTCGTCGGCCGAAGAGGCCTGCCATCGGAAGGCCGGGTGCGCCCGGCAATGCAGCAGCGTCCAGTTGACGTAGCTGTCGATGTCCGAGGCAAAGCGGAACCGGCCGCCCCTGTCCAGCACGCGGGCGAAGCGGTCGAGGTTCACCCGGTTGACGAAGCGACGTTTCCAGTGGCGGCGCTTCGGCCAGGGATCGGGATAGAGCAGGTCGATGCCGGCGAGGCAGCCGTCCGGCAGCCAGTCGAGAAGGCGCGTTGCGTCGTCGTCATAGACGCGGAGATTCCGCAGGGGGATCTCCCCGAGCGACACCATGAGCTTCGCCATCCCGTTGACGAACGGCTCGACGCCGATGAAGCCGGTATCCTTATGGCGAACGGCCTCGCTGAGGAGATGCTCGCCGCCGCCGAAGCCGATCTCCAGCCGCACGCGATCGACCGGCACGGCGAAAAGGGCCGTCAGCGGCACCGGCGGCTTCGCCCCGAGATCGATTAGGTAGTCGGGCAGACGCGCCTCGAGCGCGTCAGCTTGCGGGGTGCGGATCGTCTTGCCCCGGCGGCGGCCGAAGAACGCCTCTGTGGAACGGCTGCGCCGCGGCTCCGCGCACATGGGCCGCCCCGCTCAGGCGGCGGCGTGCTTCGCGACCGCGTCCCTTATCGCCTTCACGAGGTCGGTCCTCTCCCAGGAGAACGACCCGTCGCGCCCCGGCTTGCGGCCGAAATGCCCGTAGGAGGAGGTCTTGGCGTAGATCGGCCTGTTCAGGTCGAGGCGGCGGCGGATGCCCGATGGCGACAGGTCCATCACGTCGCGCAGCGCCTTTTCCAGCACCGATTCGGCGACCTTTCCCGTGCCGTGCAGGTCGATGTAGATCGACAGAGGCTGGGCGACGCCGATGGCGTAGGAGAGCTGGATCGTGCAGCGTTCGGCGAGCTTCGCGGCGACGACGTTCTTGGCGAGATAGCGCGCGGCATAGGCCGCCGAGCGGTCGACCTTGGTCGTGTCCTTGCCGGAAAAGGCACCGCCGCCGTGCGGGGCCGCGCCGCCGTAGGTGTCGACGATGATCTTGCGGCCGGTCAGGCCGGCATCGCCGTCCGGTCCGCCGATCTCGAACTTGCCGGTCGGGTTGATGTACCAGTTGCAGTCGTCGGCGATCTTCAGGTCGGCGAGCGCCTCGCGGATGAAGGGCTCGACAACCTTGCGAACCTTCTTCGAATCCCAGCTGCCGTCGAGATGCTGGGTGGAGAGCACGATCTGGGTGACTTCCGCCGGCTTGCCGTCGACGTAGCGCACCGTGACCTGGCTCTTGGCATCGGGGCCGAGCTTGCCCACGTCGCCCTTGCCTTCGTGGCGGGCGGCCGCCAGCCGTTCGAGGATCTTGTGGGCATAGTAGATCGGCGCGGGCATGAGGTCCGGCGTCTCGCGGCAGGCGTAGCCGAACATGATGCCCTGGTCGCCGGCGCCTTCCTCGCCCTGCTTGTCGGCAGCGCTGTCGACGCCCTGGCCGATGTCCGGCGACTGGCCGTGCAGGAGGACGTCGATCCTGGCGGTCTTCCAGTGGAAGCCGGCCTGCTCGTAGCCGATCGCCCTGATCGCCTTGCGGGCCGCCGACTTGAATTTCGACGGATTGATCACCGGGTGGCCGGCGGCGTCGAGGAGGATGTTGCCGTCCTTGTCCTTTTTCAGGAGCGTGTGGGGAACGCGCACCTCGCCGGCGATAACGACGCGGTTGGTCGTGGCGAGCGTCTCGCAGGCGACCCGTACCCGCCACGGATCGGACACCGCGTACTTCGCGTAGCGCTTGGCATCCTCCGGCTTGACCTTCTTGACCTCCCGGTAGACCAGATCGACGATCTCGTCGGAGATGCGGTCGCAGACCTTGTCGGGATGGCCTTCGGAAACGGATTCGCTGGTGAAAAGATAGTTCTGCCGCGCCACGGGTGTCCCCTCCAGAAAAAAGGCCGGCAGGACACCGGCCATCGGCGGTGACGCTGTAGCGAACACCGGGCAATCTCGTCAATATACATGACCCATTCTGCGGTCGAGACGGGGAATCAGGCGCGTTTCCCCCGTCGTCCCGCGAGCGGTGGAGCACGGCCGGCGCGGAAGAGGCTACTCCGCCGAGCCGCCGGCCAGCGTCTTGACGAGTTCGAGGATCTTGCGGCGGACCCTGGGATCGGAAATCTGGACGAAGGCCCGGTTCAGCTGGATGCCTTCGGCGCTGTTCAGGAAATCGACCACGAAGGTTGCGGAGCCGTCCTCGGCGAACCCGCGCGTCTCGACCGCCTCGCCCCCAGGCGCGTCCTCGAAGAAGAAGGAAACCGGAACGCCGAGGATCGAGGAGATGGCCTGCAGCCTGCTTGCCCCGACCCGGTTCGTGCCCTTCTCGTATTTCTGTATCTGCTGGAACGTGATGCCGAGGCTTTCGCCCAGCTTCTCCTGGCTCATGCCCAGCATGTTGCGGCGAAGGCGTATCCGACTCCCGACATGAACGTCGATCGGATTTGGCTTCTTCTTGTTCTCTGTCATATTTTCCTCGCCGTTCACCGGCTTGTTGGCTTCATCGTTGACGCCGCCCCCCAACCGGAAAGGCCCCAATCCCCATCTGGCGGTCACCCAGGAACGGCGAGCGATAGTACTATGTTTTTCTAATATACCTAGAGTCAATCGCGGCGCCTTCGCGGCCGCGCGCGCAGGCCGAGCGACAGCGCCAGGGCGCCGAAGACAAGGAGAAAACCCGTTAGCCGCGACGGAGACGTTCGATTAGCCGGCTGGGGAACCGTCAGGACTGCGTCCAGCGTTCCACGGGCGTCGATGGCCAGCGCGTCGAGGATTCGGCCGCGTTCGTCGATGACCGCGGATATCCCGGTGTTGGCTGCGCGCAGAACCGGCATCTGCATTTCGACCGCGCGGATCTGCGCCTGCCTCAGGTGCTGGTACGGTCCCGGCGTGTCGCCGAACCAGCCGTCGTTCGTCACCGTGACGATGAAGTCGGCGCCGTTTCCTCCGGCGGCCACGAGATCGGGGAAGATCATCTCGTAGCAGACGAACGCCGCGGCCGTCAGCCCGCCGGGTGCCGCCAGGGCCCGGGGCCCCGCGCCGGAGGAGAAACTCAGGGGGATCGCCACCATGCGATCGATGCCGAGGCGGCCGAAAAGTCCTTCCAGAGGCAGATACTCGCCGCCGGGGACGAGATGGGCCTTGTCGACGGCGCCGGAGATTACCCCGCCATCGTCGATCTCGACGACGGAGTTGTAATAGCGCGTCGGCTCGCCGCCGGCGCCCTCCTCCGCGCGCACGGCGCCCGCC
>DUSC01000252.1 GCA_012842935.1 Hyphomicrobiales bacterium
CTCGAAGCGGCTGGCGAGTTCGTCGTAGTACCGTTGCAAGCACCAGCGCGCGTCGGCGCTTCCCGGCGGCTCGAGCGTGATAGCGAGCGACGAGGCGCGCAGCAGGCGCACTACTTCGCTCATCGCGGACACCAGCCTTTCGCGCTGCCTGGCGTCCAGCGGCGAAAGGATCTCCGCGGCGAGCCGGTCGGACGCCGCATCATAGGCTTCGAATTCGGCGCGACCTTTATTCGTCAGCCTGAGTTCACGCACGCGGCCGTCTTCCGGGCTCTTGGCGACCTCGGCGAAGCCCTGCGCCTCGAGCGAGCGGACAAGCCTGCTGAGATAGCCGGAATCGAGCCCGAGCTTCGCACGCAGTTCGCGCAGGTCGAGCTGCTGCGCGCGCCCGGCCTCGAAGATGACGCGCGCTTCGCCGAGCGGCCGGCCGCGCGACAGATAGCTGTCCTCGAGAGCCCCGATGCGCTGCGTCACCGTCCGGTTGAAGCTGCGCACGAACTCGATCTGATTCCGATCCATTATCTGACTTTAGTCAGATATCTTTCGCTCCGCAATCTCGACCGACGGCACCCTCAACCCCTCCCGACGAACGGCATCTTCGTCGCCATCACCGTCATGAACAGGATATTCGTCGCCAGCGGCAGGTTGGCCATGTGCAGGACCGCGTCGGCGACGTGGGCCACGTCCATGGTCGCTTCCGCCGCGACGGTTCCGTTGGCCTGGGGCACGCCGACGGTCATCGGCAAGGCCATGTCCGTCAGCGCGTTGCCGATGTCGATCTGCCCGCAGGCGATGTCGAAGGGCCGGCCGTCCAGCGCCAGCGTCTTCGTCAGGCCGGTGATGGCGTGCTTGGTCGTGGTGTATGGCACCGATCCCGGGCGCGGCGCATGCGCCGAGATCGAGCCGTTGTTGATGATGCGCCCGCCCATCGGGTCCTGCCGGCGCATGTGGCGGAAGGCGGCGCGCGCGCACAGGAACGAGCCGGTGACATTGGCCGAGAGCACGCTGGTCCACACGTCCACGGGGATCTCGTCGATCAGAGTCGACTTGTAGCCCATGCCGGCATTGTTGAAGAGCAGGTCGATGCGGCCGAATTCCCTGGCGACCGCGTCGAACATGGCGTCGACCTCCGCCTCCTTCGACACGTCGCAGGCAAACGCCAGCGCGCGCGCCTCGACGTCGCCCGCCTCGTTGATCGCATCCTCGAGCACGCCGAAGCGGCGGCCGCAGAACACCGTGTTCCAGCCGTCCTTGAGCAGCGCCGTGGCGGCCGCCTTGCCGATCCCGGTCCCCGCGCCGGTGACGATTGCAGTCCTGCCCCTTGCCATGCGCTTGTCCTCCGCCTGCCGGAGACTCGTGGCAAAGGACGGCGGCGAAGACAAGCCAGGATGATTAAGGAGGCCGAAGAGGGTGCGCGGCCGCGGCAAGCGAAAGGGCGGCCATTCGCGGCCGCCCCGCTTCGAACCGTGCTTGGGAGGAGGAAAGCCGATCCGACTGGAACTGATGATGCGCCTGGCTGGTTAACGAAACCTTAACGGCGCAATGCGCGGCCGGGTGCGACGCGGTAGCGGCCGGAACGGGGTGGCGATCCCGATGTTTACGTCGTAAAGACAGGAAGGCAATGCCCTTCACCACCGGCCGGATGAAAGGCTATCTTGACAGGCGACACGACACATCCTCCGCGAACGACCTATCACCACGGCGACCTGCGCCGCGCGTTGCTCGTCGCGGCGGAGGCCGAACTGATCGAAAGGGGCATCGAGGGCTTCACCCTGCGCGGTGTGGCGCGGCGGGCCGGCGTGTCGCATGCGGCGCCCGCGCACCATTTCAAGGACACGGCGGCGATGCTGACGGCGCTCGCCGCGACGGCCGCTCAGAGGCTTAAGGCGGCGATGTCACGGCGGCGGGAGGCCGCGCCGGACGATCCGCGCTCCCGTTTCGTCGCGTCGGGGACGGGCTACATCGACTTCGCGCTGGAGAACCCCGCGCTTTTCACGTTGCTGTTCGGATCGGGCCGGCCGGATTCGGACGATCCCGACCTCGTGCGCCACGCCGGCGCCGCATTTGCCGATCTGGTCGAGGCCATCGCCGCGATCTCGGGCAAGGATCCGCTCGCCGACGCCGAAGGCCGGCTCGACGTGGCGGCGGCCTGGTCGCTGGTCCACGGCGCCGCGAGCCTTCTCGTCGCGGGACGCATGAAACCGCTGCGGCCGGCGGCGGACGCCGACCGCGAGGCGTGGCTGCAGCGCCTCGTCGGGCGCATCGTGCCGGGCTGAACCGGCGTCGGCGTCCTCAGGAAACCGGCGGCAGCGGCGCGTTGGCGGCGGACACCGTCGCCTCGACATGATCGACAAGCGCGTCAGGCAGCTTCAGCCTGCCCGCAAGCAGGTCGAGATAGCCGCGCTCGGCGCGGGAATCCGGCGCGATCGTCAGGCGAGAGGCGGTGTAGAGTTCGACGCGCTGTGCCTCTGTCACCGCGGAGGCGACGATGGCGTCCATGTCGACAGGCCGCTCGAGTTCACGCAGGAGGAACTGCTCGGCGTCCTCGCCGATGCCCGAGAGGCGCAGCCGGTCGGCGATGCGCGCCCGCTCCTCGTCGTCGATGTGGCCGTCGGCGCGCGCCGCCGCGATCATCGCGCGGATGATGGAAAGGGCGAACTCGTCTTCGCCCTGGGGAGCGGCTGCCGGATCGAAGGACGGATCGGCGGGCGGCAGGATTTCCGGCTGCGCGGATCCCGGCTCGGCCGACGGCTCAGCGCCCGATTTGTAGTTCTGGTAGGCCTTGTAGGCGAGGCCGGCCACCGTCGCCAACCCGCCGACCTTGAGCGCCGCTCCGGTCACCGAACGCCCGGCGCTGGTGCCGAGGAGCACGGCAACGATGGCGCCCGTCGCGATCGGATTGTCCTTGGCGAGCTGGGTCGCCTGGCTGGCCTTGTCGCGGACCGTCGATTCCGTTCCCGGGATCTTCGATCCGAGCAGGTCGTCGAGCAGTTTCTTGGGGTCGAACATGCCTTTGGCCTCCTTGGATAGCGCAGCAGGATGCGATCCGAGCTAGCTATGCACCGTCTCGCGACATTGCAATGACACGCGCGGAATGGTCGCGCGGCTTGCGGATACCGCTTGCGGCGCGCCTATGCGCCGCCGATGTGCGAACCCCTCCCGCGCCGCTCGGCCAGCGCCACCTGCCGGTGCCGCTCCGCATAGCGCAGCCTGTCGGCCTCGCCGCGTTCGTCGAAGCAGCGCACGCATGAGATGCCCTCGACGAAGCGCTCGGAACGGCGATCCGCCGCGGTCATCGGCCGCCGGCAGGCTCGACACAGCTCGGCTTCCCCTTCCGCGAGACCATGGGCGACCGCAACGCGCTCGTCGAAGACGAAGCACTCGCCCTCCCAAAGGCTTTCGGCAGGCGGGATCACCTCGAGATATTTCAGGATTCCGCCTTTGAGGTGGTAGACCTCCGTGATGCCGAGCGACTTCACATAGGCGGTCGCCTTCTCGCAGCGGATGCCGCCGGTACAGAACATGGCGACCTTGCGTCCCGCCAACGCCTCTCGGCGGGCGCGGACCCATCCGGGAAACTCGCGAAATGTCGCGGTCCGCGGATCGACGGCGCCGCGGAAGGTGCCGATCGCGACTTCGTATTCGTTGCGCGTGTCGATGACGATCGTCTCCGGATCGGCGATCAGAGCGTTCCAGTCGGCCGGCTCGACATAGGTGCCGACGCTGCGGCGCGGATCGACGCCCGGAACGCCCATGGTCACGATCTCCTTCTTCAGCCGCACCTTCATGCGGTGGAAAGGCATCGACGACGCGCGGCTGTACTTCACCTCGAGCCCCGCCAGGCCTTCGACCGATTCGAGCCGCCCGATCAGCGCCGCGATGGCCTCGTCGGGACCGGCGACGGTTCCGTTGATCCCCTCGACGGCCAGGAGAAGGGTGCCCCTGATGCCGCGCGACCGGCAGAAGTCGAGAAGCGGCGCGCGCAGCGCGGCAAACGCCGGGAGCGGCGCGAAGCGGTAGAGCGCCGCGACGCGGGAGGGGACCGGGAGGGGGAGAGACGGCATGGGAATCGCCGTAGCGCAGGCCGGTCGCAAAGGCAAGAAACCGGAATTTTCCGTGCCGGCCTGCCCGACCGCCGCAGAAGGGCGGGCGCGAGGATCGCCGGTTTCTCCTCCAGCCTGTCCCCCTCCTGCGCCGCGATGCGAGACTTCTCCGGTCGAAATCGGTCGCACGAGGTGGAAGATGTTCACGAACGAAGTCATCGGGGAAATCGCGAAGGTTGCAGACGAGCTGAGGGTCGGGCGGGCCGCCCTCCTCGCCGTCGCGGAGGTCGAGAGCGGCGGCAGGGTCTTCGCCAGGGTCGGCGGCCAGGACCTGCCGCTGATCCGCTTCGAGGGGCACTATTTCGACCGCCGGCTGGCTGGCGCCCGGCGCAGCCGCGCCAGGGCCGAGGGGCTTTCGTCGCCGAAGGCCGGCGCCGTCGCCAATCCGCCGACGCAGGCTGAACGCTGGGCGATACTGGAGCGCGCCGTCGCCATCGATCGCCGCGCGGCCCTCGAATCGACGTCCTGGGGCATCGGCCAGGTGATGGGCGCGCACTGGGACTGGCTGGGCTATGCCAGCGTCGATGGGCTCGTGAGCGATGCCAGGAGCGGCGCCGCCGGACAGGCGCGCCTGATGGGCCGGTTCATAAGCAGGGCCGGGCTGCGCCCCGCCCTGCGCGCCCGCGACTGGGCGGCGTTCGCCCGCGGCTACAACGGCCCCGGTTACGAGGCCAACGGCTACCATACGAGGATGGCTGCCGCCTACCGGCGCTTCGCGGCGATGGACCTTGCCGCGCATGCGCCCCTGCCGGCCGCCGCAGCGAACGCGCTTCCCGACCTGCATCCGGCGGCGACCGGCGCGAAGAACGTCCGCCGCGTCGGCCTCCGCGGACTTGCCCGCCTTGCCGAATGGCTGGGCGCGCAGCCGTCGAGGCCTACCGCATCGGCCGCGGACGCCAGTCGTGGACAGGACGGCGAGGCTTTGCTAGACCGTTCCCGCTAAATCGATTGAAGAGCGGATGAGAGGCGACGCACGATGGTCGGCACGACGAAGAAGCTGCTGTCCCTGCTCGGTCGCCAGCCGGTGATTCCGGTTCTCAGGATCGAAGACGTCGCCTCTGCCGTACCGCTCGCCAGGGCGCTCGCCGCAGGCGGCCTGCCGATGATCGAGATCACGCTGCGCACCGACGCGGCGTTGGAGGCGATCCGGCGTGTCGCCGGCGAGGTCGAGGCGGCCGTTGTCGGGGCGGGCACTGTCCTGAACGGGGGGCAGTTCGAGGACGCGGCGAAGGCGGGATCGCGGTTCATCGTCAGCCCCGGCTGCAGCGCCTCGGTCTTCGCGGCGGCCCTCGACAGCGAGGTGCCGCTCCTCCCAGGCGCGATCACGCCGGGCGAGATCATGACTGCGGCAGAGCACGGGCTGGACTTTCTGAAATTCTTCCCCGCCGAACAGGCGGGCGGGACGGCGTTCCTGAAGGCGCTGGTCTCTCCCTTCGCGGGCGTCCGCTTCTGTCCGACCGGCGGCGTCACCGCCGCTAATGCGAGGGACTACCTCGCCCTGCCGAACGTGGCTTGCGTGGGCGGTTCGTGGGTCGCGCCGGATTCGCTGGTCAAGGCACGCGAGTGGGATAGGATCGAGGCATTGGCCCGCGAGGCGTCGGCCATGGCCGCCTGATTGAAACGCACGGCCGGCCGCCGCGGCGGCGTACGGATACCGTTGGCGGATCAGTTGAAGCGGGCGACCGAGAGGAACGTGACGGCCTTGCCCGAGAACCGGTTGGCCAGCGCCGCCTGGTCTTCCTGCTGGAAGCCGGCCGTATAGACCTCGCGCGGAGCCGTCGTCACGATCTGGTAGGCATAGGACGGCGCCGTGGTGCCCCTGGTGTTGTTGGCCAGGTATTCGGCGTCGAAAGCCCAGCGGGCGGCGTGCGGCTGCGCGGCGACCACCAGCGGCTTGCGGTCCGGCTTGCTGTCTTTGGCCGCGGGGCGTGCCGCCTTGGGAGTGGTCCTGGGACCGGCGCCGATCACGGATTCCGGATCCGCGCCGGATTCGGCAAGGGCGGCCCTCAGCGAAGCGGGCGTGCCGGAGGCGACAGGCGTGCCCTTCGGCGATGCAATGACCTCCTCGGGTGCTGCCGGGAAAGCGTTGCTCTCGTCGACGGCATAAGCCGCCAGTTGCGGAATCGCCTTGACCTTTTTCGGCAGCGCGGCCTCGGCGAAGACTTTCTCGGCGGCAGCCGGGCGAAGCGCGGGCACCGGAACCGCACGCGTGGTAGCCGTCGCCAGCATTTCGGCCGGCTCAGCGCTGGCGACCACGACCGGCTCGGCTGCCTGAACAGCCGCGTCGGCCGGCGGGTAGTCAGGCCGCCGCGTCGGAATCGGGATGCCGAGCGCCACCTGGGCGGCCGCCTGTTCCGGGGGTGGCGGCACCTGCTCGCGGATCAGATCGACCAGGGGAGCGCGCGAATCGTTCAGGTCGACGATCGGCGCGCCGACGTCGCGGCTCGGTCGCGGCGCCACCGACGGCAGCGGCACATCGCGTGTCGGCAGCGCGGCGACGATGACTTCGCGTTGCGGTTCCTCGAGCGGCGGAAGTTCGGCGGGGCGGGCCAGTTCCGGCGGC
>DUSC01000253.1 GCA_012842935.1 Hyphomicrobiales bacterium
CGCAGCACTCCGCGCGGCGCTGGCCGACGCCGGGCTCTCCGAGGACGAGATCGATTACGTCAACGCCCACGGCACCTCGACGCCGGAAAACGACAAGATGGAGCACCTGTCCCTGTCGACGGTGTTCGGCGCGCGCATGCGCATCATCCCGATTTCGTCGAACAAGTCGATGATCGGCCACACGCTGTCGGCGGCCGGCGCCGTCGAGGCCGCCATCTCGCTGATGACCATGCGCGAAGGGGTCATCCCGCCGACCATCAACTACGACCAACCCGATCCCGCAATCGAGCTCGACGTGGTACCGAACACGAGCCGCAAGGCCGAGGTGCGCACGGTCATCTCCAACTCCTTCGGCTTCGGCGGCCAGAACGCCTGCCTTGTCATGGCCCGCGATCCGCTCTAATCGAGCCGACGGAACCGTTTCGAGTAGCCCCATGCGCGCACTGCACCTCGTCGAGGACCGCAAGGTTGTCGCCGTCGACATCGCCCCGCCGCCACCGCCCGCCGCGGGCGAGGTCACCGTGCGCGTTCGCGCCGTGGCGTTGAACCATATCGACGTCTGGGGCTGGCGCGGCATGGCATTCGCCAGGCGCAAGCTGCCACTGGTCATCGGCGCCGAGGCGTCGGGCGAGGTCGCGGCGATCGGCCCCGGCGTCGCCGGCCTGGTCCCCGGCCAGCTCGTCTCGATCTACGGCGCGCGTACCTGCGGCCTCTGCCGCCCGTGTCGCGAAGGCCGCGACAATCTGTGCGAGCACGTCTCCGGCGTGCACGGCTTCCACCTTGACGGATTCGCCCAGGAAGAGATCAACCTGCCCGCCCGGCTGCTCGTGCCGGCGCCGCCCGGCGTCGACGAGATCGGCGCGGCGGTCGCCCCTGTCACTTTCGGCACCGTCGAGCACATGCTCTTCGACAACGCCAGGCTCGAGCCCGGCGAGACGATCCTCGTCCAGGCCGGCGGTTCGGGGATAGGCACCGCCGCGATCCAGCTCGCCAGGCGCATCGGCTGCACGGTGATCACGACCGTCGGGTCCGAAGACAAGATGGCGAAGGCCAGGGCGCTCGGCGCCGACCACGTCATCAACTATCGTGAGGAGCGCTTCGAGGGCGTTGTGCGAAGGATCACGAAGAAGAAGGGCGTCGACGTCGTCTTCGAGCATGTCGGCGCCGACACATGGGCAGGCTCCATGCTGTCGCTGAGGCGCGGCGGCCGCCTGGTCACCTGCGGCTCGACGTCGGGCGTGACCACGTCGATGAACCTGATGCAGCTTTTCCAGCAGCAACTGCGCATCATCGGTTCGTTCGGCTGCCGCATGGAGAACATGGCGAACGCCATGCAGAAGATGGCGTCCGGCCGTGTCAGGCCCGTCGTCGACACCGAGGTCGACTTCGACACGCTGCCGCGGGCGCTGGCGCGCATGGAAGGCCGCGACGTGTTCGGCAAGATCATCCTTCGCGTCTCATGAGGGCGACCCCCGTGGTCAGGCCGACGGCGTCCAACCCATGCCGCTGAAGGCGCGTCTCGCCCAACGCCTGAAAATGGCCAACTACTGGGTCATCGCGCAGGGCGCGCGACTGGCCTTCTGGCTGCTGCGCATGCTGCCCGCCGACCGGGCGCTGGCTTTCGCCGACCGGTTCGCGCGCCGCTGGGGTCCCTGGTTCGGCCGCCACCGGGTCGCCGTCGGCAACCTGCGCGCCGCCTTTCCCGAAAAGAGCGAAGCTGAGATCGAGAAGATCGCCTCCGACATGTGGGGCAACATGGGACGGCTCGCCGCCGAATATGTCTTTCTCGACAAGCTGCTGGACTACGATCCGGAAAGCGATCTCGTCGGGCGAGTCGAGATCGGCGGCCGCGAGACCTTCGACAGGATCGCCAGCGAGGACCGCCCGCATATCCTCTTCACAGGGCACCTCGGCAATTTCGAGCTCCTGCCCATCTGCGGCCGCCAGTTCGGCCTGAAGCTGACCTCGATGTTCCGGCCGCCGAACAATCCCTACATCGCCGAGTACATCGCCCGGACCCGCAAGGCGACGATGGGCGAACTCCTGCCGTCGCGGGCCGGCGCCGCGATCGCGCTTGCCCGGCTGATCGACGAGGGGCAGAACGTCGGCATGCTCGTCGACCAGAAGTTTTCGAATGGCATCCGCACGACGTTCTTCGGCCGGGTCTGCGAGACGAGCCCGCTCCTGCCCCGGCTGGCCCGGCGCTTCGACTGCGACGTCTATCCCGCCTACAGCATCCGGCTGCCCGGCAACCGGTTCCGTCTCGTGCTCGAGGAGAAGCTCGATCTGCCCCGCGATGCCGACGGCCTCGTCGATGTCGAACGCACGGCGCAGATGCTCAACGATACGGTCGAGCGCTGGATCCGGCAGGACCCGGGGCAATGGATGTGGTTCCACAAGCGATGGAGCCTCGGCACGGGCCGCAGACGGGCAGGCGCGGCGGCTCAGCGTCCGTAATAGTTCATGACCGCGTGGCGGGCGGTGGCGAAGAACAGCCAGCGCTCGGCGAGAATTCCCGCTGCGTGGAAAGGCACGGCAAGAAGGGCGAGCGCGAGCGCCAGCCCGCCGCCGGCAAGCGTCGCCCCCGCCAGAAGCAGTGCCGGCGCGACGCCGCCCGACGCCAGCGCCAGGCGTTCCAGCTTGTCGGCGTGCTTGCGCGCCACGCGGAAACCCATCTCGCGGGTCAGGTAGTTCTCGGTGGCGTGCGGACGCTCGTGAAGCCGGACGCGGCCGATCGATCCCAGACCCGTGGCGGTCTCGGCCGTCGAGATCGGCTTCATGCGCCGCTGCCGCCGCCACCAGGCGCCCTTGATGGCCCATGCGGCGGCGAGTGCGACGATCCCGGCGATCGCGAGCGCCGGGGCGGCGTCCGAACCGGCGGCATAGGCCGCCGCCGTGGCGAGCAGCAGGCCGCCCGCGGCTGCGAAGGAAAGGTAACCGGCAACCGTCAGCGGCGTGTGCCAGGCCTGCACCGACTTCAGCGACGTGTAGATCATTGCCGTCGAGAAGACGGTGGCGATGCTGCCGGCGGTGCCGAGGAGTCCCCAGACCGGCAGGTAGCGGCCTTCGATCACCGACATCCAGGCGCTCACGGTGAGCGGCAGGAAAGTGGAGACGGCAAGGACGCCCTCGCGCGACAGCCAGCTCGAACGCCATTGGGAAAAGGCCCGCCAGGCGCGCTGCGGGTTGCCCAGATGCAGCGTCGAGGAGAGGAGACCGCCGGCGATCGCCGCGAGCGCGAGCACATGGGCGATCCGCGTCGGCCAGGAGGCGGCGTCGAGTACGCCGAGCCCGAGGACAGCCGCGAGGCCGTAACCCAGACCGGAAACCGTGGTGAAGACGATGACGGAAAGCGCGGGATGCATCGCTCAGCCCCGCCCGCCCGGGAGGCGATTGCACGCCGCGCCGGCGGTCCCCTCTGCGTGCCGATACCTTCGGTTCTCCTCCCCGGTCCGGCGGCGGAGAGGAATCCGGGCCGGAGAAACGCCGGCACGGAAGGTCGAGGCCATCGCCTGCAGGTGTGTTTCCGACATCATATCCGCTCCAGCATGCCGTCGAGCCAGGCGAAGAAGCCGGTGGCGCCCGACGTGTCCGCGGCCGCGGCTTCCGGCGCGCTGTCGGCCAGCGCCCGGCGCGGACGCGGCGGCAGGTACTTGTTGACCGGCCTGGTCCCCTGCTCCGGCATCAGGTCGAGGCCGCCGCGCTCGGCGACCATGATCGAGACCGCGGAGCGCGGATCGCCGAAGTCGCCGAAGTGCCGGGCGTTCGCCGGGCAGGTGCGTACGCAGGACGGCACGCGATCCACCTCCGGGATCGCCTCGTTGTAGATGCGGTCGATGCACAGGGTGCACTTCTTCATCACGCCGGCGGCGACGTCCATCTCGCGCGCGCCGTAGGGACAGGCCCAGGCGCACAGGCCGCAGCCGATGCACTTGTCCTCGTCGACCAGCACGATGCCGTCCTCGGCGCGCTTGTGCGAGGCACCCGTCGGGCAGACGGTGACGCAGGGCGCCGCCTCGCAATGCAGGCAGGATTTCGGAAAGTGGACGATGCGCGCGTCGCCGGCCTCGCCGACGACATGGCCGCCCTCGGGCACGACCTCGAAGGTGTGGATGCGGTTGAGCCAGGCGCCCGACACGTCGGGACCGTAGGGATCCTGATCCGACAGCGCGTTGCCGTAGCCGCCGGTGTTCCATTCCTTGCACGAGACCGCGCAGGCGTGGCAGCCGACGCAGACGTCGAGGTCGATGACGAGGCCGAGACGCTTCGCGGTCGGGGTCGCCGGGAGGCTGGTCATTCGCTCCACTCCTGGCCGTAGCGCAGTTCGGCCGGCCCCTCGACCAAGTGCGCCACCGGTGCGAAGCGGGGCTGCGAGGCCTCGTCGGGCTCGGCCTTCTCGAGGCGCACGCGCAGGTCGTACCAGGCGGCCTGCCCGGTGACCGGATCGGAATTCGACCAGCGCAGGCCATCGCCCTTCGGCGGCAGCAGTTCATGGATCAGATGGTTGAGCAGGAAGCCCTTCTTCGCTTCCGGCGCGTCCGGGTGGAGGGCCCAGGCGCCGCCGCGCTTGCCGATGGCGTTCCACGTCCAGATCGTGTCCCCGTTGACCGCCGCGCTGCGCGCGATCTCGACCTTGATGCGGCCGTGGTGCGAGATGACCCAGACCCAGTCGCCATCGGCGAGGCCGAGCCGGTCGCAAATCTTTCCCGGCACATAGAGGGGATTCCTCGTGTGGATCTGCCGGAGCCAAGCGTTCATCGATCCCCACGAGTGGTACATCGCCGCCGGCCGCTGGGTGATGGCATGGAACGGGTATGTCTCCCGGTCGACGGCAGCCTCCTCGTAGGGGCGGTACCATTCCGGCAGCGGCGAGAAGGCCTCTCTGATGCGTTCGCGATGAGTCGGCGGCGCCGACGGTTCGCGCAGTCCCTCGGCCGAGAGCCGGAACTTTTGCAGCGTCTCCTGGTAGAGCTGGAACGTCACCGGCTTCGGCGTGTCGAAGAAGCCCATCGACACGGCGAAGTCCTGGTAGGCCCGGTTGGCATGCTTGAAGAACTGCGCCTCGAGCGGGATGTGGGCGGAGAAGAACGAGCCGTTCTCGATATAGCGCTTCAGCTGGTCGGGATTTGCCGCGCCGCGGCCGGTGCGCAACCCGTCGGCACCGCGGAAGCCCGCCAGCGGGCCGATG
This sequence comes from Hyphomicrobiales bacterium, assembly GCA_012842935.1. Lineage (GTDB taxonomy): Bacteria > Pseudomonadota > Alphaproteobacteria > Rhizobiales > Rhizobiaceae > DUSC01. Next base: position 5,189 of record DUSC01000253.1, read on the forward strand.
CCCGGCCGCCGCTCGTGGCGCACGATGTAGTCGGCATAGTCGCGATAGATCGGCTTGCCCCGGCTGTCGGCGAAGCCCGGCAGGCGGAGCCGTGCGCCGAGATCAAGCAGCACCGTCTGGAAGCCGCGCACGTCGCGGTCCGGCTCGACGACCGGCCAGCGGATGGCGTCCTGCACGGCGTCCGGCTCCGAGATCGGCCGGTCGAGCAGCGAGATGCAGTCGTGGCGCTCGAGATAGGTCGTGTCCGGCAGGACGAGGTCGGCATAGGCGACCGTCTCGGAAGCGTAGGCGTCGCTGTAGATGATCTTCGGGATCAGGTATTCGCCCGTCGCCGGATCCTTGTCCTCGAGCATGCGGATGACGCCCGCCGTGTTCATCGACGAATTCCACGCCATGTTCGCCATGTAGAGGAACAGCACGTCGACGGGATAGGGATCGCCGGCATGGGCGTTGGCGATCACCATGTGCATCAGCCCGTGGGCCGAGATCGGCGCATCCCAGGAAAACGCCTTGTCGATCCGGTTCGGCCGGCCTTCGGCGTCGATCAGGAGATCTTCCGGCCCGCGCGGGAAGCCGAGATGCGGGCCCGACAACGGCTTGTTCGAGCCGAAATGCTCGGCCCGGCCGTGCGGGGTCGGATGGGCGTCGAGCGGTTTCGGATAGGGCGGCTCGAAGCGGAAGCCGCCGGGGCAGTCGACGGCCCCGATGAGCACCTGCAGCAAGTGGAGGGCGCGGGTCGTCTGGAAGCCGTTCGAGTGTGCCGAGAGCCCGCGCATGGCGTGGAACGAGACCGGGCGGCCGACGAAACCCGGGTGGCGCTCGCCGTGGACGTCGGTCCACGGCTGGTCGATCGAGATCGCCTCGTCGAAGGCCACCCGGCCGATCTCCGCGGCGAGACCGCGGATCGTCGCCGCATCCACACCTGTCTCGGCGGCTGCCGATTCCGGCGCGTAGCGCGGGTCGAGATATTTTTCCGCGAGAAGCTGGAACGACGGCACCGCGAAACGCCCCTCGCCCACCTCGTAGCGGCCCCTCAGCGCGGGGCGGGCGCCCTTCGTGCCCGCAGCCACCGCTCGCTCCGTCACCGTCTCCCAGACGAGAGGCGCGCCGTCCGCGTCGCGGGCGAACAGCCCGTGTTCCGCGGTTCCGGGCGCGTCGACGACAAGCCAGGGCGCATTCGAGTAGCGGACGAGGTAGTCGACGTCGATGCGCCGTGCCTTCAGCAACTCGTGGATGACGGCGAGGATGAGCAGCCCGTCCGTACCCGGCCGGATGCCGATCCAGTTGTCGGCCACCGCGGAATAGCCGGTGCGCACCGGATTGACCGAGACGAAGCGCGCGCCGTTCCTCTTCAGCTTGGAGATGCCGATCTTGATCGGGTTGGAATCATGGTCCTCGGCGACTCCGAACATGACGAACAGCTTCGTCCGGTCCCAGTCCGGCGCGCCGAACTCCCAGAAGGCGCCGCCGATGGTCATGATGCCGGCCGCCGCCATGTTGACCGAGCAGAAGCCGCCATGCGCGGCGTAATTGGGCGTGCCGAACTGCTGCGCCCAGAACCCGGTCAGCGACTGCGACTGGTCGCGTCCGGTGAAGAAGGCGAGCTTCTTCGGGTCGGACTGGCGCACCGCGCCCAGCCAGTCGGTCGCGATCGACAGCGCCTCGTCCCAGGAGATCTCGCGGAACTGGCCCGAGCCACGCGGCCCGGTTCGCAAGAGGGGTGCCCTGAGCCGCGCCGGTGCGTAATGTTGCATGATCCCGGCCGATCCCTTGGCGCAGAGCACGCCCCGGTTGACCGGATGGTTGCGGTTGCCCTCGATGTAGCGGATCTTGCCGTCCCTGATGTGGACGTCGATGCCGCACCGGCACGCGCACATGTAGCACGTGGTCCGCCGGACCTCGTCGGAAACCGGCCTGGACAACGCCGAACTATCCATCGTCGCGATTCCTCCCGGGGCGACTCATATCGGAGACATTCCGAAAAGGGAATGCTTCGCGTCCGCGGAACGCCATGAGCGCGTGGACGGCCGTCCCCTTCGGGCGGGATGGTCGTCCATGTCGCCGGCGAGAGATCGCTTCTTCGTCAGTTCGTGACGATGATGCGTGTATTGCCCGGTCCGACTTCCTTGACCATGGAATAGAACGTCGCCGCGTTGGCCGTGTCGAGGCGGATGCAGCCGTGCGACGCCGGCGTGCCGAGGCGGCTCACCGCGTTGGTGCCGTGGATGGCGTAGCCGCCATGGAAGAACACCGAGTAGGGCATCGGCGACATGTCGTACTTGCGTGAATACCACATCCTGTGGAGCCGCGTCGGGCGCCATGAGCCGCGCGGCGTGACATAGCCCTTGCGTGCCGTCGACACGCGCCAGACATGTGTGACCATGCCGTGCCGGGTGATGGTCATCGTCTGGTTGGAGATGTCGACCTTCGCGACGAGACCCGCCGCGGAACCCTGCACCGTCAACCCGGCAAACATGGCTGCGGCGGCGAACGCACCAACTGCCCACTGCTTCATGTATGAAACCCCCATTGCCCGTTTCTGACGCTATTTGCCTTTTTCTGAACGCCCGATGAACGAGAGTACACAGGGGCAGTGAGGAAATTCCAAATGGATCGGAAAACATTCGAACAATTTCGCGTGAAATGTCGGGCGGCGTACAGGGTCGTTCTGGCCCAGTCGCCCTCCCTTGCATAGCGCCAGCCTTCGTTGCTCAATGCCGCCATCATGGACGACCACCTCAGACAAGTGATCGAGGCGAAGACCGACGACCTCGTCGCGCTCACCCGGGACCTGATCGGCTTCCCGACCGTCAACCCGCCCGGCGAGGCCTATGCGCCCTGCGCGGAATATATCGGCCGAAGGCTGGAGAAGCGCGGCTTCGCGGTCGAATACGTCCGCGGCGTTGGCACGCCGGGCGACAGCGACCGCTACCCGCGCACGAACGTGGTGGCGCGCATCGAAGGCCGGCGGCCCGGTCGGACCGTCCATTTCAATTCGCACATCGACGTCGTCGAGGCGGGCGACGGTTGGACGGTCGATCCGTTCGCCGCGGTGGTCAGGGACGGCCGGGTCTACGGCCGCGGCACCTGCGACATGAAGGGCGGTCTCGCCGCCTCGATCGTCGCCGTGGAGGCCTATCTGGAGACGAACCCGGACTTTTCCGGCGCGATCGAGATTTCCGGCACCGTCGACGAGGAGTCCGGCGGCTTCGGCGGCGTCGCCTACCTGGCGCGCAAGGGCTATTTCTCCAAGCCGCGCGTCGACCACGTCATCATTCCCGAGCCGCTGAACAAGGACCGCATCTGCCTCGGCCACCGCGGCGTGTGGTGGGCCGAGATCGAGACGAAGGGGCAGATCGCCCACGGCTCGATGCCGTTCCTCGGCGACTGCGCGGTGCGCCATATGGGCGCTGTCCTCGAGGCCTTCGAGAAGGACCTTTTCCCGGCGCTCGACCGCAAGCGCACGGCGATGCCGGTCGTGCCGGAAGGCGCGCGGCGCTCGACGATGAACATCAACTCGATCCACGGCGGCCAGACGGAGGACTTCCGGCCGGGCTTGCCCTCCCCCAACGTTCCCGACCGCTGCCGCCTCACCATCGACCGGCGCTTTCTGCTCGAGGAGGACATCGCCGAGGTGAAGAGCGAGGTGACGGACATCCTCGACCGGCTGAAGCGCGAGCGGCCGAAATTCGACTACACGATCCGCGACGTCATGGAGGTGCAGCCGACCATGACCGACCGCGAGGCGCCGGTGGTGAAGGCGGTGGCGCAGGCCATCCGCGAGATTTTCGACCGCGAGCCGGCCTACGTCATATCGCCGGGCACATACGACCAGAAACACGTCACCCGCCTCGGCCACATCTACGACTGCATCGCCTACGGACCCGGCATCCTCGATCTCGCCCACCGCCCCGACGAGTGGGTCGGCATCGACGACATGGTGGATTCGGCCAAGGTCATGGCGATCGGGCTCGGCCTCCTGCTCGACGGAAAGGTGGACTGAGCCGGCCGGAACGACGGCGAAGCCGTTCCGCCGAAACATGCACAGGCGCTACAAACGCGATTTACTCGGACCGCAATTCGGGCTTCAATCCGGCCGGTCCATTCCCTGGGGAGCAAGACGATGAAACACTGGAAATCGATTATCGTGGCGACCGCCCTCGTGCTGGCGGCCGGAACTTCGGCCTTCGCGGCAAGGACGGATCTTGTTCTCGGCATGCCGCTCGAGCCGCCGCATCTCGATCCGACGGCGGGCGCAGCCGCCGCCATCGACGAGGTGGTCTACGCCAACGTCTTCGAGGGCCTGACGCGCATCGGCTCGAAGGGCGAGGTCCTGCCGGCACTGGCCGAGAGCTGGACGGTCTCGGAAGACGGCAAGGTCTACACCTTCAAGCTGCACACCGGGGTGAAGTTCCACGACGGCACTACCTTCGACGCCGACGACGTGAAGTTCTCGCTCGATCGCGCCCGCGCCGCGGATTCGACCAACGCGCAGAAGGCGCTGTTCGCGGCGATCGACACGGTCGAGGTCGTCGACCCGGCGACCGTCAGGGTGACGCTGAAGAACCCGCAGGGCTCGTTCCTCTACAACATGGGATGGGGCGATGCCGTGATCGTGGCGCCGGAATCGGCCGAGACCAACAAGGAGAAGCCGATCGGCACCGGTCCCTTCAAGTTCGACAACTGGGCGAAGGGCTCCTCGATCACCATCGTCAAGAACCCCGACTACTGGGGTGAGCCGGTCGCACTCGACAAGGCCGAGTTCCGTATCGTTCCGGACGCCGCCGCGGCGATTCCCGCGCTGCTCTCGGGCGATGTGCAGGCGTTCCCGAACGTCGGCGTCGGCGACGCGCTTCCCCAGATCCAGGCCGACCCGCGCTTCAAGGTGGTGATCGGCGCCACCGAGGGCGAAACCATCCTGTCGACCAACAACAAGAAGCCGCCGTTCGACAAGCTCGAGGTGCGCCAGGCGATAGCCCACGCGCTCGATCGCCAGGCGATCATCGACGCCGCTTCGTCCGGCCTCGGCACCCCGATCGGCTCGCACTTCTCGCCGGCCAACGCGGCCTATGTCGACCTGACCGGCACTTACCCGCACGACATCGCCAAGGCCAAGGAACTGCTCAAGGCCGCTGGCCTGGAGAACGGCTTCAAGGCGACGCTGAAGCTGCCGCCGGTCGGCTACGCCCGGGACGGCGGCCAGGTGATCGCCGCACAACTGCGCGAGATCGGCATCGAGCTGGAGATCATCCCCGTCGAATGGGCGGACTGGCTGAAGCAGGTCTTCACCGACAAGGACTACGACCTGACGATCGTCTCGCATACGGAGCCCAATGACATCGGCATCTATGCGCGCAAGGACTACTACTTCCAGTACGACAATCCCGAGTTCGACAAGGTGATCGCCGAGCTCGACGTCACCAACGACGAGGCCCGGCGCAACGAGCTCTTCGGCAAGGCGCAGAAGATCCTCGCCGACGACGCGGTTAATGGCTTCCTCTTCGAACTGCCGAAGATCGGCATCTGGGACGCCAGGATCGAAGGGCTCTGGGAGAACTCGCCGATTCAGGCCAACGACCTGACCAAGGTCAAGTGGGTCGATTGACGCGGAGCCGTCCTTCCCCCGCGGGGGGAGGATGGACGGTCGCCGGAGGCGACCGGACGGGTGGGGTCGTTGCGGAGGCACGCGACCTCACCCGGTCTCGGCCGCCTCGCCCTGCCCGGAACCCTTCCCTTTCGGGGGAGGGAAAGATACGCATCCCATGACCGCCTACCTTCTGAAACGGCTGCTGATCGGCGCCGCCACCATGGTCGTGGCTTCGCTCGTCGTGTTCGCCGTGCTGGAGATCCTGCCCGGCGACCCGGCGCAGCTGATGCTCGGCATGAATGCAACGCCCGACGCGCTCGCCGCCCTGCGCGAGCAGATGGGTCTGAACCAGCCGCTTCTCTTTCGCTACCTCGACTGGGTCGGCGGCCTGCTGACCCTCGATCTCGGGCGCAGCTACACCTATTCCGTGCCGGTGCGCGACCTCGTCGCCGAGCGCCTCGTCGTGTCGCTCCCCCTGGCGATCATCGCGCTGTTCCTGTCGACGGCGATCGCCCTGCCCGTCGGCATCTTCGCAGCGGCGCGCCGCGGCCGGGCCGGCGACGCGGTGTCGATGGGCGCTGCCCAGCTCGGCGTCGCCATCCCGAACTTCTGGTTCGCGCTGCTCCTCATCTACACTTTCGCGGTGTGGCTGCGGCTGGTCCCCGCCGGCGGCTTCCCCGGATGGGGAGGTGGCGTCTGGCCGGCGCTGAAGGCGCTGATCCTGCCCGCCGTCGCGCTCGCCCTGCCGCAGGCGGCAATCCTTGCCCGCGTCACCCGCTCGGCTCTGATCGAGGTGCTCGGCGAAGACTACATCCGCACCGCGCGCGCCAAGGGCATGCCCCGTCGCTACGTGTTGTGGCGCCACGCGCTGCGCAACGCCATGATACCGGTGCTGACCATCCTCGGCCTGCAGTTCGCCTTTCTGCTGGCCGGCACCATCATCATCGAGAACGTTTTTTATCTCCCCGGTCTCGGCCGTCTCGTCTTCCAGGCGATCACCCAGCGCGACCTGATCGTGGTGGAGAGCGTCGTCATGCTGCTCGTCGCCGCCGTCATCGTCGTCAACTTCCTCGTCGACCTCTCCTATGCGCTGGTCGATCCGCGGCTGAGAATCAGGACATGAGCGACGCCGCGACCACTTCGACCGAGACGGCGGCGGGCTTCGTCGCCAAAGCCTTTTCCAGCCGGTCCTTCGTCATCGGCTTCGCCATCACCGCGGTGGTCGCGCTGATGGCGCTCGTCTCGTTCTTCTGGGTTCCGTACGACGTCACCGTGCTGCCGGTCGCCGACCGCATGAAGCCGCCTTCGGCGACCCACCTGCTCGGCACCGACCATTTCGGCCGCGACATCCTGTCGATGATCATGGTCGGCTCGCGCAACTCGATCGCTGTCGCTCTCGTCGCGGTCGGCATCGGTATGGGCCTCGGCGTGCCGCTCGGCTGCTGGGCGGCGGCGCGCGGCGGCTGGGTGGACGAGGTGCTGATGCGCTTCAACGATCTCGTCTTCGCCTTTCCCGCCCTGCTCTCGGCCATCATGATCACGGCGATCTTCGGCCCCGGGGCGATCAACGCCATCATCGCCATCGGCATTTTCAACGTACCGGTTTTCGCCCGCGTTGCCCGCGCCGGCGCGCTGGCGCTGTGGCCGCGCGAGTTCATCCTCGCCGCGCGCGCCGCGGGCAAGGGACCGGCGCTGATCACCGTCGAGCACATCCTGCCCAACATCGCCTCCGCCCTGCTGGTCCAGGGCACGATCCAGTTCGCGCTCGGCGTGCTCGCGGAAGCCGGCCTCTCCTATGTCGGGCTCGGCGCGCAGCCGCCGATGCCGAGCTGGGGGCGCATGCTCTTCGACGCCCAGACGCGCATGATGGTGGCGCCCTATCTCGCCATCTTCCCCGGCATGGCGATCGTTGCCACCGTGCTCGGGCTGAACCTGCTCGGTGACGGGCTCTCCGACGTGCTCGATCCCAAGCTGAGGCGTCAGCGGTGAGCCTGCTCGAAATCGAGAAGCTGACGGTCGACATCGGCGGCACGCCGATCCTGAAGGGTATCGACCTGTCGATCGCCGCCGGCGAGACGGTCGGCCTCGTCGGCGAGTCCGGCTCGGGCAAGTCGATGACGGCATTGACCGTCATGCGCCTGCTGCCGCATCGGGCGCGTGCCTCGGGTCGGGTCATCTTCGACGGCATCGACATCCTGGCGGCCACCGAGGAGCGCATGTGCGAGCTGCGCGGCGACGACATCGGCATGGTCTTCCAGGAGCCGATGACGGCGCTGAATCCGGTGAAGACCATCGGCGAGCAGGTCGCCGAGGGCATACGCTGGCACACGGGGGCCGGCCGTGCCGAAGCCGAGGAACGCGCCCGGCGCATCCTCGACCGCGTCGGACTGCCGGAAGCGAAATTCCCGCTGTCGCGCTATCCGCACGAGCTGTCCGGCGGCCAGCGCCAGCGCGTCGTCATCGCCATCGCCTGCGCGCTGAAGCCGAAGCTGCTCATCGCCGACGAGCCGACGACGGCGCTCGACGTGGTCCTGCAGAAGCAGATCCTCGACCTGCTGCGCGACCTCGTCCAGGAGAACCGCATGGGGCTCCTGCTGATCAGCCACGACCTCGCCGTGGTCACCGACATGTCCGACCGCGTCACCATCATGCGCCACGGCGAGGTGATGGAGGAGGGCGAGACGGCGCGGACGCTGTCGGGCCAGGTGCATCCCTACACCCGCCAGCTCGCCGAGGCCTCGATGCACGTTCCGGCGCGGACTATTCCACGGGTCTATGACCGGCAGGCACCGCTGCTCGAAGTGAACAACGTCGTGCGCGAATATCCTGGCCGGCGCGTCTCGCTCCTGCGCAAGGGAACGCCGACGCGCGCCGTGGATGACGTTTCCTTCACCATCCATCCCGGCCAGTCGACGGCCCTCGTCGGCCGTTCCGGCTGCGGCAAGTCGACGCTCGCGCGCATGATCCTCGCGCTCGACCGGCCGACCGCCGGGTCGATCCGGCTCTCCGGCGAGGAACTGACGACGAAGGACGAGGCGGCGCTCAAGCCGCTGCGGCGCAACATGCAGGTCGTCTTCCAGGATCCCTACGGATCGTTCGACCCGCGCCATCGCGTCGAGCGGCTGGTGGCCGAGCCGCTGCACCTGCTCGACCGCAGGATCGGTGTCGCCGAGCGCCGCGAGATGGTCGCGGCGGCGCTTCACGAGGTCGGGCTCTCCTCGCGCGACATGGACAAGTACCCGCATGAATTCTCCGGCGGCCAGCGCCAGCGCATCTCCATCGCCCGCGCCATCATCACCCGGCCGAAGCTGGTCGTCGCCGACGAGCCGGTCTCGGCGCTCGACGTGTCGATCCGCGCCCAGATCCTCGATCTCTTCGCCGATCTGAACCAGCGCCTCGGCGTCGCCTACCTGTTCATCACCCACGACCTGACCGTGGCGCGCGCCATCACCGACGATGTCCTGGTCATGCACGATGGCCGGATCGTCGAGCGCGGCCGCACCGCCGATGTGCTCGACGATCCGCAGTCGGACGCGGCGAAGGATCTCGTCGCCGCTGCGCCAGACCTCCACCGCGCCATCGCGCGACGTCTGCGCGAGCAGGGCTGACGCGGCCGGGCAGGACGGGTAAAAGCGGATTTCAAGTCAATCGACGCAGCCGGCGGCACGAGGCGCCGCCGTGAAGACGCGACGGAGAGAAGTTCCATGCAGAAGCCGAAACGTATCCTGTTCACCGGCGGGTCGGGGAAGGCCGGCCGCCATGTCGTGCCCTATCTGCTCGACCGCGGCCACCGGGTGGTCAATGTCGACCTCACGCCGCTCGCACATCCCGGCGTCGACAACCTGACCGCGGACATCACCGATTCCGGCCAGATGTTCAACGTCATGACCAGTTACGCCAATTTCGACGAGCTGGAACCGGGAAACGGCGTGCCGCGCTTCGACGCCGTCGTCCATTTCGCTGCCGTGCCGCGCATCCTGATCCGCCCCGACAACGAGACGTTCCGCATCAATACGGTCGGCACCTACAACGTCATCGAGGCGGCGGTGAAGCTCGGCATCCGCAAGATCGTCATCGCCTCGTCCGAAACGACCTACGGCGTGTGCTTCGCCGACGGCGAGGTCAATCCTTGCGTCCTGCCGCTGGAGGAAGACTACGACGTCGACCCGATGGACAGCTACGGCCTTTCGAAGGTCGTCAACGAGAAGACGGCCCGCGCCTTCCAGCGCCGCTCGGGCTTCGACATCTACGCCCTTCGCATCGGCAACGTCATCGAGCCGCACGAATACGACCGCTTCCCCGGTTTCTTCGCCCATCCGGAAGTCCGCCGGCGAAATGTCTTCTGCTACATCGACGCGCGCGACCTCGGCCAGATCGTCGACCGGTGCCTCGCCACCGACGGGCTCGGCTTCCAGATCTTCAACGCCGGCAACGACACCAACTCCGTAAACATCCCGTCGAAGGAGCTTGCCGCCCGCTTCTTCCCCGGCGTGCCCCTGACACGCGAACTCGGCGAGCACGAGGCGCTCTACTCGAACCGCAAGATCCGCGAGGTGCTCGGCTTCGTCGAGGAGCACGACTGGCGCAAATACGTGAAGCAATAGGTCGGCCGCGGCACGGCTCAGCGCTTCTCCGGCGGAAGCGTGTCGGCCGGCTCGAGCCGCAGGAGGTCGAGCAGGCGGCGCAGCAGACGTACCTCCTCGCGGGAGAGTTCCGCATCGGCCTTGGCGACGTCGGCGAGGTGGCGGGCGAGCAGGCGGCGGCGCTCGATGTCGAGGTCACGGAACATCGCCACGGCCTGCGCACCGGTCGTCTCGTAGGAGAAGTCGTGCAGATAGCCGATGACCGCGTTCATGCTCTCCTCGGGAATGCCGAAGGAGACCCGGCAGATGCGCCGCAGCACGGCCATCTCGGTGTCGCTTACCTTGCCGTCGGTCAGCATCATGCGGAAGAGCAGGACGAGCTCGGCGACGAGCACCGGATCATCGGCGACCTTGCGCACGCCGGGATCGCCCTCGAAGACCGAGCGGATCTTCGCCAACAGGCCATGTACCATCGTCCGTTCCCCTTCCGGCAGGACAGTCGCGTCTTCGTCGACAGACTATAGCCCGTGCGGCCTTGCGCAAGCCATGCGCCTGTGGTCGAACCCCTTGACGCTCACCAACACCGCGCGCCGCGGAACCCGTCTCGCGACATGATCGATCCGACGATGGAAATGCTTGTCCTGCTGGCGCTTGCCGCCTTCGTCGCCGGCTTCGTCGATTCGATCGCCGGCGGCGGCGGCCTGGTCACGGTGCCGGCACTCCTTCTCGCCGGCTTCGCCCCCGTCGAGGCGCTCGGCACCAACAAGCTGCAGGGCCTGTTCGGCGCGGCGTCCGCCACCATCGCCTATGCCGCCGGGGGCCACGTGGACCTGCGCCGCCAGCTCCCTTCCGCCGCCCTGGCCGGGATTGGCGGCGTTGCGGGAGCGCTGCTGGCGACCGTGCTGCCAGGCGACGTGCTGCGCATCCTGATGCCGTTCCTGCTGATCGCCATCGCGCTCTACTTCGCGCTGAAGCCCGACATGGGCGACCTCGACCGCGCCCAACGCCTGTCGCCGGCCCTGTTCGCCATGACGGTGGCGCCGGCGATCGGCTTCTATGACGGCGTCTTCGGCCCGGGCACCGGCTCGTTCTTCATGCTCGCCTTCGTCGCACTGGCTGGCTACGGTGTGCTCAAGGCGACAGCGCATACCAAGCTCCTCAACTTCGCCTCCAATGTCGGCGGTTTCGCCGCCTTCGCCCTCGTCGGCGCCGTCGCCTGGAAGGCCGGGCTGGTGATGGGTGCAGCCCAATTCGCCGGTGCCCGGCTCGGCGCCCGCCTCGCGATGAGGAAGGGCGCCCGGCTGATCAGGCCGCTGCTTGTCGTCACCTGCGTTGCGCTCGCCGTCCGCCTGCTCGCCGATCCGCAGAACCCGATCCACGCCCGGTTGATTGGCTGACGGCTTCCCACCGGCGCAAGAGTCTCTATTCTGCTGCAAGCAGCCGGAGCCGCCGATGGACGCCGCCTCCCTTCCCGAATCCCGGAGCGGACGACCCGACTGGCTGCGCCGTGCGGTGCGGCCGCAACTCGCCGGGCTGGTCGACGACATCCTCTTCTACCGCGAGACAGGCCTGCCGATGGTCGGCCGGGTAGAGACGGCGTCGCTCGTCGTGCCGCTGGTCATCAGCTTCGGCGCGCCGTTTTCCATCGCGCTCGGCCGCGCGCCGCATGCCGGCGACAGGATCTCCAGCTTCGCCGCCGGCCTGTTCGCCGGACCGGTGGTCATGGATTCGCCGGGCACGGCCGAATGCGTCCAGGTCAACTTCACCCCGCCCGGCGCGGCCCGCTTCTTCGGCGTGCCCATGAGCGAACTCGCCGACACCATGGTGGCACTCGACGATCTCGGCGACCATGCCATCCTGGCGCTTGCCCGACGCCTCGGCGACGACAACGATCCGGCTCGGCGCCTCGACCTCGTCGAAGCCTTCGTGCTGAGGCGTATCCTCGCCGGGCGGCCGTCCGATCCGGCGATCGCCTGGGCCTACCGGCGCATCGTCGACACGGACGGAGCGGTACGCATCGCCGGCCTTGCCGCGGAGCTCGGCTGCAGCCGGAAACACCTCGCCGGCCTCTTCCGCCGGGAGGTCGGCCTGCCGCCGAAGACGGTGGCGCGCATGGCCCGCTTCCAGGGCGCGCTGGCGTGGTCGACGCGCGTCAAGACGCTCGACTGGGCCGAGATCGCCGCCGCCTGCGGCTATGCCGACCAGGCACATCTGACGCGCGAATTCACTGCGCTGGCCGGTGCGTCCCCGGCGGCATGGCACCGCAGCGCCGCCTGAGCCGGAATCTTCCCGGCCGGTAACATTTCTTCAAGACCGGGCAGCAGGCCGAAGGCAGGATGTGTTCATGGCTCGAAGCCCGAGCCCCGCGAACCCGACAGGAGTCCCCCCATGACCGGCCCGAGCGAAGCCCCCCGCCTCTATCCCACATTCCGCTACCGCAACCCCGCCGCGATGATCGACTTCCTCGAAAAGGCCTTCGGCTTCGCCGTACGCGCCCGCTACGGCGAGGGCGACCGCGTCGATCACGCCGAACTCGCCTTCGGTTCGGCGATGATCATGCTGGGCGGCGTGCGCGACGACGAATACGGCGCCATGGTCGGTAGCCCCGGCGACAATGGCGGCAAGTCGGTCTACATCGCCGTCGACGACGCCGACGCGGCGTTCGCCCGCGCCAGGGCGGCCGGCGCGAAAATCCTGCGCAAGCCGGTCGACATGCCCTACGGCAGCCGCGACTTCATCTGCGCCGATCCCGAGGGCAACGTCTGGTGCTTCGGCACCTACTGGCCGAAGACCTCCGATCCCGCCTGAGGCGGGGAGATCAGCGCGCGGCGGCGAAGATCGCGTCGCAGTCGAGGTGTTCCTCCAGTCGCGCCGCGATCGCGTCGAGCGCCGCGTCGACGCCCGCTCGATAGTCGCCCCCGCCCTCGACGCCGAACTGCGCCAGGAACCGCCGGCGAAAAAGGTCGGCGCCGAACAGGCCGTGCAGATAGGTGCCGAACACGCGTCCGTCGGCGCTGGTGGCTCCGTCGGGCACGCCTTCGATGGTGATGGCCGGACGCTCCCGGTCGGGGCCTTCCGTCCGCCCGAGATGGATCTCGTAGCCTTCCAGCGGCGCGTCGTGGTGGAGCGAATGCGCGGAAACGTTGCGCACCGTCTTGTCCGCGTCCATCACCGTCTCGACGTCGAGCAGGCCGAGGCCCGGCGCCTCGCGGACGCTGCCCTCGCGTCCCGCCGGATCGCTCACCGTGCGGCCGAGCATCTGATAGCCGCCGCAGATGCCGACGACATGGCCGCCGCGGGCATGGTGGGCGGCGATGTCGGCGTCCCAGCCCTCCTCGCGAAAGCGCATGAGATCGCCGATCGTCGACTTCGATCCGGGGATGACGACGAGGCGCGCGTCCTCCGGCAAGCGTCGTCCGGGCGGGACGAACACCACCTCGACCTCCGGCTCGGCGCGCAGCGGGTCGAGGTCGTCGAAATTGGCGATGCGCGACAGCATCGGCACGGCGACCTTGAGCCGCCCTCCGCCGGCGGCGCTCTGTCGGTCAAGGACGACGGCGTCTTCTGACGGCAGCAGAGCCGCCTCGCGCAGCCAAGGCACGACGCCGAACGAGCGCCAGCCGGTGAAGCGGCCGATGGCCGCCAGGCCGTCGTCGAACAGCGACAGGTCGCCGCGGAACTTGTTGATCAGATAGCCGGCGATCATCGCCCGGTCCGAGTCCGGCAGCACCAGATGCGTGCCGGCGAGCGCGGCGATGACACCGCCGCGGTCGATGTCGCCGACCAGGATCACGGGACAGCCGGCCCGGGTGGCGAAACCCATGTTGGCGATGTCGCGGTCGCGCAGGTTGATCTCGGCCGGCGATCCCGCACCTTCGACGATGACGAGGTCGGCGCCCTCGCCCACCTTCGCCCAGGAATCCATGACGGCGTCCATCAGCGTCGCCTTGAAGATCTGGTAGTCGGCCGCCTGCGCCTCGCCGGCCACCCTCCCCTGTACCACAACCTGCGCGCCGATGTCGGTTTGCGGCTTCAGAAGCACCGGGTTCATGTGGACGCTGGGTGTCGCGCCGCAGGCGACGGCCTGCAACCATTGCGCCCGGCCGATCTCGCCGCCCGGCTCGCCGCGCCGCCCGGCGACGGCGGCGTTGTTCGACATGTTCTGCGGTTTGAACGGCCGCACCGCCAGGCCGCGGTTCTTCGCCGCGCGGCAGAGCCCGGCGACAAGCACGGTCTTGCCGACGTCGGAGCCGGTGCCCTGAAGCATGATGGCGCGCACCATCCTCACACCTCCCGTGCCGCCGTGCCGGTCACGGTCGACTTCTCGGCCAGCGGCCCGCCCCGCCACAGATAGAGCGCGAGCAGCGGCTCGGCGCCGGTGCGCATGGCGTGGCTGACGTTGGACGGATGGTGGATCGTCTCGCCCGCCGCGCGGGCGACGAAGGCGCCGCCGCCCTTGCGCCATTCGGTCGCCGGCGTCAGCGGCACGTAGATTTCCTCGGCGACATGGTCGTGGTCGGGATAGACGATTTCGGGGCCGAGCAGCAGGAAGCCGGCGGCGATCGTCTCGCTGACGAAGTGGCCGCGCGTGCCGACGAGTTCGGTCCATCCGTAGCGGTCGAGGAAATCGCGGCCGAAATCGGCTCCGGTGTAGGTCTGCGCCCAGCGCAGCAC
>DUSC01000254.1 GCA_012842935.1 Hyphomicrobiales bacterium
CCGGCGCCGCGGCCTCGCCGGAGGCGGCACGCGACAGTTCGCCGTTGAGCTGGGCGATGCGCGCCCGGTCGAGGTCGGTGCCGTCGCGCGAGAAGCGCACGAGGTCGGCGAGGCCGTCGGCGGCGCGCAGCATCAGCTTGACCAGCGCCGGCGTTATTTCCAGTTCGCTGCTGCGCATCAGGTCGAGGGTGGTCTCGAACGTATGGGCGAAGCGCACGAGATCGTCGAGGCCGAACGCACCGGCGCCGCCCTTGATCGAATGAACCGCGCGGAACACGGCGTTGATTGTCTCGATGTCGCCTTCCTGGCGTTCGATCGCCAGCAAGCCGTTCTCCAGTTCAGCGAGCTGTTCTTCGCATTCCTGGAAGAAGGTCTGCTTGATTGCCGCCATCGTATCCATGCGCAGGTGTCTCCGGGTTTCAGGCAGCGACGCGGTTGATGGCGCTCACGAGCTTCACCGGATCGAAGGGCTTGACGATCCAGCCCGTGGCGCCGGCGCGGCGGGCGCGGTCCTTCTTCTCGTCCATGCTTTCGGTGGTCAGGACGAGGATCGGGATGGCGCGATACTGGTCGTTGCTGCGCACGGCCTCGATGAAGCCGAAGCCGTCGAGCCGCGGCATGTTGATGTCCGTGACGATGACATCCGGCGTCGCCGACTGCAGGACTTCGAGTCCGTGGATTCCGTCTTCGGCCTGGAGGACGTCCATACCGGCCTCGGCGAGGGCGGTGCGCAGCATTTCGCGGATGGTCCGCGAGTCGTCTACCGTGAGAATGACTTTCTTCATTTAGCTGTTCCTTACCGAAAGGTTTCCCAGGCCTAGCCCCGCTGTTTCCAGGGCCTCGGTGAAGTTCGTTGAAGGGTTCACGAGTTCCAGTTCCATTCCGTCATGCGCCCAGGTGACCGCGGCCGACAGGAGTACCTGCAGGCACTGGCCGCCGATGCGCTCGACGGCGGACGCGTCGACCTCGACGTCCTTGCCCCTGAGGAGCAGGAATTCGTTCGTGAGGGGAGCTGCGGCGGTGATGTCCATCACCGGTGGCAGATTGATCTTCTCGCTCGTCGCACTTCGCATTCCCAGGGCCTCAGAATTCATGCCAGCCATCTCCACCTTCCGTCGCGAACGCCGCGTTGCCGTCCGTCAGGTGGCCGGACCGGCGTACGGCCGGGCGCTCGCCGCGCTCGGGTTTCTCTCGTGCCGTCGGCAAGACGTCGTGGATCTTGAACCGGCTTATCGTGCGCACGAGCTCCTCGGCCTGGTGGCGCAGCGAATGCACGGCCGCCGTGGTCTGCTCGACCATCGCGGCGTTCTGCTGGGTAGCCTGGTCCATCTGCGTGATGGCGACGGTGACCTCCGCCAGCCCGGTCGACTGTTCCGTCGAGGAATTGGCGAGTTGCGCCACCCCGCCGTCGATCTCCACGACCTGCGCGATGATCTTCTCCGAGACGGTTCCGGTCTCGGCGATCAGCTTGACTCCGGCCATCACCTGGGCGGTGCTCGCGGCGATCAGCTGCTTGATCTCCTTCGCCGCCTCGGCCGAACGTTGCGCCAGGCTGCGCACTTCCGAAGCCACCACGGCAAAGCCGCGGCCCGCCTCGCCGGCCCGCGCCGCCTCGACGCCCGCATTGAGTGCGAGCAGGTTGGTCTGGAACGCGATCTCGTCGATGACGCCGATGATCTGCCCGATTTCGGAGGACGACTTCTCGATCTGGTTCATCGCGGCGACGGCGTTGCGGACGATGTCTCCCGACATCTCGGCTTCCTTGCGCGCCGTCACGACCCTGGTCGCGGTCTCGGCGGCGTCGATGGTCGAACGTTTCACCGCCGAGGTGAGCTGGTTGAGCGCAGCGGCCGATTGCTCGAGGCTCGCCGCCTGCTGTTCGGTGCGCCGGGACATGTCGTCGGCAGCCTGGCCGATCTCCGCCGTGCCGTCGCTGATGGCGGTGCTGGCCACGGCGACGCGGGCGATCGCCTTTTCGAGCTCCGCCGTGGCGCTGTTGAAGTCTTCCTTGAGCTGCAGGAACTCGGCCGCGACGTCGGCGGTGAGGCGCGTGCGCAGGTCACCCGACGCGAGCCGGTGCAGGGCCTCGGTGAGGGCGTCGAGCGCGTGCTTCTGGTTCTTCTCCGCTTCGGCGCGCGCCGCTTCGGCCTTGCTCCTCTGCGCGTCCAGTTCCTCGAGGTAGATCGAGATGGCGAGATCCATGTCGAGGAAGACCGCCTTGACCAGGACGGCGAGCGAGGCAGCGAGATCTTCGCGCTTGCTGGAACGGTCGAACAATCCCGGCCGATTCTCGGCGACGAGAGACCTGATCAGCTGTTCGGTGATGAGGGCGTATCCGCCGATATAGAGGCGGGGCTCGAGGCCGAGGCGGGCGTGGGCATGACCGATCGCCCGCACCGCGGTCTCGTAGGCGGCGCCGTATTCGGCATCGGCGATGACCCCCCAATGATCGACCTGGCGGTTCTTGGCGCCTGCGAGATGAGCCTCGTCGCGGAAGAATGTTTGGGCTTCCGGATGTGCGCGAACCGCCTTGTAGAAGGTGTCGAGCGCCGTCGGAATGGCCTTGTCGATGAAGGGCTTCATCTGCTTGAGGCGTTTGCGTGCCTCGCCGTCGAGGCCTACGAAATCGAGGCGCTCCTGCAGCGAGGAGCGCGAACCTGTCGGCGCAACCATCGGACATCCTGAAATTTCGGAGGAACATACCGGGCCAGCCGGTTCCGGAGCGCGGCATCATGCCTTCGGTCGCATCGCGCCCAAGCCCCGGTATGTCGAGTATCGTGAGGAATGGTTTCGGCCTGATTAACGTTTGACTTGCCATGAGCGGGATTGCTGCCGGTTCCCGTTCATTGCGGACCTGTCGGCGCAAGGCCGGGGGAAGGGAAGGCCGGTGAACGAATTGTGCAGCCGGCGGCATTTTTCCGGCTGCCCTCGCAATTATGGTTAACCGGAGGTTTCGGTTAGGCTTTTGTTAAGGATGTTCGTTCATAGGTGTTAACAGCAGACGGCTGTTCGCCACCTCTGACGGCTCACGGCCACTCTGCACCTTCGGACCGGACATTCCCGGCCCGGCGGCGTTGCAAGATCCAGGAGTCGGTGCCCAATGGCCAGCATCTTGACGAACGTTTCCGCGATGACGGCTCTGAAGAGCCTTCAGGCGACCAATCGCAGCCTCGAAGAAACCCAGTCTCGAATCTCGACGGGATACCGGGTGGCGGGTGCAAGCGACAACGCCGCCTACTGGTCGATTGCCACCACGATGCGATCGGACAACAAGGCGCTGCTCACCGTCCAGGACGCCCTCGGCCTCGGGGCTTCCAAGATCGACATCGCCTACACGGCGACCAACAGCGCCATCGACGTGGTCGACGAGATCAAGTCCAAGCTCGTCGCGGCCCGCGAGCCCGGCGTCGACCGGGCCAAGGTGCAGGCCGAGATCAGCCAGATGCAGCAGCAGCTGATCGGTATCGCCTCTTCCGCCTCCTTCTCCGGCGAGAACTGGCTCTCGGTCGACTCGAGCGATCCGGACTACAACGATACCAAGGCCATCGTCTCCTCCTTCGCCCGCGCCTCCGACGGCACTGTCTCGATCGGCACCATCGCGATCAGCGTCAATTCCGCGAAGCTTTTCGATGCCGCGGACCAGTCGGGCCTGCTCGACTCCGAGACCACGACGACAAACGGAGGCGTCACCTATTCGGTATCGACGCTCGACATCTCGACTCTCGCGAGTTCGGACCTCGATCTCGCCGACCTCGACGAGATGATCTCTTATGTCGACGCCGCGCTCCAGGCGATGACCAACTCCGCTTCGGACCTCGGCGCCGCCAAGAGCCGCATCAGCCTGCAGGTCGACTTCGTCAACAACCTCATGGACGCGATCGACCGCGGCGTTGGAACGCTGGTCGATGCCGACATGAACGAGGAATCGACGCGCCTCCAGGCGCTGCAGGTCCAGCAGCAGCTCGGCATCCAGGGTCTCTCGATCGCCAACTCCAGCGTCCAGGGCATCCTCTCGCTCTTCAAGGGCTGACGGCGGACGGGCCTCCCGGCCCGACCCTTCCTGATCGTTACCGTCTCGAGGCCGCGGGCGATCCCGCGGCTTACCGCCTGAGAGACGACTTCCTTCCGTTCCGTGAATGTGCGACCGCTCGGCGGACGTGCGAAAAACATGGACGAGGCCCCCGTGAAGCGTTCACGCATCAACGAGATCATCCGCGAAGGCGACGCCTTCATCCGCTCCTTCGGATTTCGCCTGCCTCCCTTCGCCTACTGGTCGCCGCAGGAGCTGGCCGAGCGGCGCCCCCGGGGCATTGTCGGCGCGCGGCTCGGCTGGGACATCACCGACTACGGGCAGGGCCGCTTCGACGAACTCGGCCTGTTCCTGTTCACCGTGCGCAACGGCCGGGCGGCGGATCTCGGCCGCGGTTCGGGCATGCTCTATGCGGAGAAGATCATGATCTCGCGCAAGAACCAGCTCTCGCCCATGCACCGGCATCTCGTGAAGGCCGAGGACATCATCAACCGCGGCGGCGGCAGGCTCGTGCTGCGGCTCCACGCGTCGCGCGCGGACGGCGGAATCGACGCGGATGCGCCGGTGACGGTGCCCTGCGACGGCGTCGAGCGGTCGTTGTCTGCCGGCGGCCTGCTTTCGCTCGAACCGGGGGAAAGCGTCACGCTCTTGCCCGGAATCTGGCATGCTTTCTGGGCCGAGGGCGCCGATGTGCTCGTCGGCGAGGTGTCGACTGTCAACGACGACGTTACCGACAACGTCTTCGCCGATCCCCTCGCCCGGTTCTCGCCGGTCGAGGAGGACGAGCCGCCGCTCCGGCTGCTCGTCTCGGACTACGAGGCCTGGATCAGGGGCGCAGTCTGACTTTTCAGCCGACGATCAGCGTCTTCAGTTCGGCGACCTTTCGGTCGAGCAGGACCGCGTCGCCACGGGTTTCGACATTGAGCCTGAGAAGCGGCTCGGTATTGGAGGCGCGCAGGTTGAAGCGCCAGTCGTCGAACTCGAGGCTGAGACCGTCGATCGACTCGACCCTCGGGCCGAATCGCAGGTAGGCGTCGGCGACGCGGCCCTGACTCGCCTTGGCGTCGGCGACGGTGAAGTTGATCTCGCCCGAGCAGGGATAGGCGGCGATGCAGTCCTCCACGATCTCCGCGAGCGTGGCGCCGCTCTGGCTCATGTCGGCGACGACCACCAGCCAGGCGAGCATGCCCGAATCGCAGAAGGCGAAATCACGGAAATAGTGGTGCGCGCTCATCTCGCCGCCATAGATGGCGTTCTCGGCGCGCATCTTGGCCTTGAAGAAGGCGTGGCCCGTCGGGCAGACCTTCGCCACGCCGCCCGCGCGCGACACCTTCTCGATCGTGTTCCAGGTCAATCGCGGATCGTAGAGAACGGTGGCGCCGGGCGCGTCGCGCAGCAGCGTCTCGGCGATCAGGCCGACGAGGTAGTAGCCTTCGACGAAGCGGCCGCGGTGGTCGTAGAGGAAGCAGCGGTCGAAATCGCCGTCCCAGGCGATGCCGAGGTCGGCGCCATGGTCGAGGACCGCCCTCGCGGCCCGGGTGCGCTTCTCGGGTAGTAGCGGGTTGGGGATGCCGTTGGGCAGCGTCGGGTCCGGCCGGTGGTCTATCTTGATGAAGTCGAAGGGCAGGTGCGGCTCGAGCAGGTCGATGATCGGCCCGGCGCAGCCGTTGCCCGCGTGGCAGACGATCTTCAGCGGCCGGAGTCTCTGTCCGCGGACCTGGCCGAGCAGTCGTTCGATGTAGCGCGATCGGTCCGGCGTCGGAGCCAGCCGGCCGCGCGCCGAATAGGCGGCGACGGACGGGAAGGGATCGTCGGAGAAGACGGCGTCCTCGATTGCCGCCAGCGCGTTGTCGCGGGTAGCGGCTGCGGCGCCCTTCAGCACCATCTTGATGCCGTTGTAGTCCGCGGGATTGTGGCTGGCCGTCACCATCAGTCCGGCATCGGCGCCGCTGTCGGCGGTATGGAAATAGACCTCCTCGGTGCCGCACAGGCCGACGGGCAGCACGCCTACGCCGGCGTCGAGGAACCCCTGGGCCATCGCCTCGGCGAGGGCGGGGCTGTCCGCGCGCATGTCGTGGCCGATCACCACGGTACCCGGTGCCAGGACCTTCGCCGTCGCCTTGGCGAATCGGTAGGCGAAAGGCGCGTTGATCTCGGCCGGGATGCGGCCGCGCAGGTCGTAGGCTTTGAAAGGCGGTCTCACGGGCAACCTTGGATCGGCGTCGTCGTCAGCGGCGCAGAATGACCGAGGCGCGTTAACAAGCCATGCAGATTGCGGCAACCGCGGCGATGCGGCACACCGGCGGGGATCGACTATCCGACAGGCACCACGTCGACCGCGTGCCGGATCGCCTGACCTCCCGTCGTCTTCAGCACGCCGACGATCGGGGCGACGTCGCCGTAGTCGCGGCCGTAGCCGACGGTGATGTGGTCGTTGCCGGCAAGGATGCCGTTCGTCGGATCGAACTCGCGCCACCCGGCGTCGCGGCCGCACCAGACCCTCACCCAGGCGTGCATGGCGTCGGCCCCCTCGAGGCGCTGCCTGCCCGGCGGCGGGACGGTTCTGAGGAAGCCGGAGACATAGCCGGCCGGCACGCCCAAGCCGCGCAACCCGGCGATCATGACGTGGCTGAAGTCCTGGCAGACGCCGCGGCGCAGCGCGAAGGCCTCCACGGCCTTGGTCGAGACCGTGGTCGCGTCGCCGTCATAGACGAATTCGTCATGGATGCGCCGGCACAGCGCCTCGGCAAGACCTGCCGTCGATGTCTGCGCGGAATGGCAGGCGCGGGCGAAGGCCGTGATCGCGGGGTCGAGCGGCGCATGGCGGCTGGCGGCGAGGAAATGGTGCGGCGCCTCGGGCGCGAGCGAGCGGATCGCGAGTATCTCGGACCTCAGCTCGCCGGGTCTCGGCGAGAGGTCGCTTCCCGGTTCGGGCCGCGTGACCGAGACGCGGGCGCTCATGCGCACGTCGAGCTCTTCGTGCGGATCGCGATAGGCGATCGCGGTGACCGGATTGCCGAAGAAGTCGGCGAAGTCGGAACGTTCCGCGGGGCGCGGCGCGAAATCGAGGGAGGCGGCGACGACCCGCTGCCTGCCGGGCAACGTGCGCGGGGAAAGGCGCACCTGGTGACGTCCGCCGCCGACGGGTGCGTCGTAATCGTAGGAAAGCCTGAGCCTGATGTCGTATTCCACGGGCGGATTCCGAGGCGAGGTCGCCGTTCGTTGGTAGCGGCAAAGGCAGGAATTGGGTAGGGGCGCACCGCACCGCCGCACCGGGATCGGCCGGTGTCATGGCGCCGTCAGGCGAAGTAGAACCGCGCCAGTTCGTCGTAGAGGCCCGAAAGACCGGCCACAAGGTCGTCCAGCGCCGCGCTCGTCAGGTCCGAGGGCTCCTTTATGGCGAGGGTCGTGTGCAGGCGCAGCACTTCCTTTGCTGCCGCCGTCATGTTGTTGGGCGAGCCGCCCGGCAACAACTCGACCTCGGTCTTCAGTCGCTCCAGCTGGAAGAGCAGCGAGCGCGGGTTGAGCGGGTCGAGCGCGAGCAGGTCGAGCACGGTTCGCCGGCCGGAGCGTACGTTGTACTGACGCCGGTGGGTGAGCACGCTGTCGCCGATCTCCAGCATCATGTCGAGGGCGCCGTCCGGCGCCGACCTGGCGGTCAGGCGGGCGAGCGAGCGGGAAATCTGGATGCCGCGCTCGATGCGCCGGCCGATCTCGAGGAAACGCCAGCCGGTGAAGCGGTACATGTTCTCGTGGAGCAGGCCGGAGAAGCCTGCGAGCTTGCGCAGCAATACGGTCATGGCGCGCGTCGCATCGTCGCCGGGCGTGATCCGTCCCGCGAAATCGTGGATGGTCTTCGACAGGTCACGCAACGCCAGCCAGCCGTCCGGCGAGAAGCGGTCGCGGATACGGCCGGCGCTGTTGACCGCGCTGTCGAGCGACGCGACGAGCGCGCCGGGGATCGCCTCGCCGACGTCGATGCCGTAGGGCGCGAGGCTGTCCCGCACGTAGGCCAGCAGCGGCAGGCCGGGGTCCGATGTCTCGGCGAGGCGCACGTGGTAGGCGCGCAGGATGCGCACCGTTTCCTCCGAGCGCTCGACATAACGGCCGAGCCAGAGCAGGTTCTCGGCCGCGCGGCTGGGCAGGCTGCCCGGCACGTTCCGGCGGAACTCCTCGCCCTCGCGCGGCAGGAGCGTGTCCTGGATGACCGGCCGGTCGCTGACCACCCAGACGTCGGCGGCCTGGCCGCCGCGCTGCATGGCGATCGCGGTCGGGTCGAGCGAGGAGCCGATGCGGGCGAAGCCGCCGGGCATCACCGCCCAGCCGTCCGCCGTGCGGGCGAGGTAGACACGCAGCGTCGCCGGTCGCGGCTCCAGCCAGCCGTGCACATAGACCGGCGTCGTCGACAGCTTCACGGCTTCCTGGGCGACGAGCGAGGCGCCGTCCTGTTCCAGCTGCTCCAGCAGCCGGGCGCGGGCGCCTTCGTCCAGCGCCGCACCGAGCACGGTGGCGCCGTCGTCCTCGAAGGCGAGCCGCGTCGACAGGGCCGGACCGACCATCATCCGGTCGAGGTTGTCGCGCACATGGCTGCGCTCGCGCTCCTGCCCGCACCACCAGGTCGCGATCGACGGCAGCGCCGGATCCTTGCCGGTCAGCGCCCGCGCGATCGTCGGCAGGAAGGCGAGCAGCGCCCTGGTTTCCAGGATGCCGGAACCGAGCGCGTTGACGACGATCGCCGAACCGCGACGCAGCGCCTCGGCAAGGCCGGGGGTGCCGATCCGCGATTCGGGATTGAATTCCAGCGGGTCGGCGAAGGCGGCGTCGAGGCGGCGCCAGAGCACGCCGACCGGCTTCAGGCCCGACACGGTGCGTACCATGAGCCGCCCGCCGGCAACCGTCAGATCCTCGCCTTCGAGCAGCATCATGCCCAGATAGCGGGCAATGTAGGCGTGTTCGAAATAGGTTTCGTTATGCGGGCCGGGCGTCAGGATCGCGGCGCGAGAACCGGCGTCGGCCTGCGCCAGAAGCGCGTCACGGAAGCCGCGGAAGAAGCCCGCCAGGCGGTGTACGTGCATGTCGCCGTAGATGTCGGACAGCGCCCGCGTCGTCGCAACGCGGTTCTCCAGCGCGAAGCCCGCGCCCGACGGCGCCTGCGTGCGGTCGCCGAGCACCCACCATTTTCCGTTCGGCCCGCGGCCGAGTTCGAATGCGCAGAAATGCAGGAAGCGGCCGCCGGCCGGCTTCGCGCCGACCATCGGGCGCAGGAATTCCGGACTTTCCGCGATGAGCTCGGCCGGCAGAAGGCCGTCGCGCACCAGCCGGCCCTCGCCGTAGATGTCGGCGACGATCTGCTCGAACAGGTCGGCACGCTCGACCAGGCCGGCCGCGATACCGTTCCACTCGTCCTCGGCGATCAGGAGAGGGACGTAGGCAAGCGGCCACTCGCGTTCGATCTCGCCGCCGCGGTCGTAGACGCGGTAATAGACTCCCGCGTCGCGCAGATACTGGTCGGCACGGCCGAAACGGCGCGTGAGCTCGTCGGCGCCAAGGCGCTCCAGCGCTTCGACGAAGGAGGCCCAGGCCGGGCGCGGATTGCCCGCTTTGTCGACCATCTCGTCGTGGACGCCGGGCACCGGCTGGTAGTTGTCGAGCAGCGGGGCGGAGGGGCGCCGCTTCTGGCCCTGTCTCGACGGCTTGCGCTCCACGATCAGATCCCCGCGGGACGACGCAGGTCGAGCGTCATCGGGAATTCGTGAGGCGGCTGCTCACGGGGAAGCGGGAACGCGCCGGCCGTATGGTTCAGATGCTCGAAGCGGGCGAGACGCCGAGCTTCCGCCTCGTTGGCGTTGACCGGGAACGTTTCGTAGTTGCGGCCGCCGGGGTGGGCGACGTGATAGACGCAGCCGCCCAGCGAGCGGCCCGACCAGCGGTCGTAGATGTCGAAGACGAGCGGCGTGTTGACGGGCAGCACCGGATGCAGTCCGGACGCCGGCTGCCAGGCCTTGTAGCGGACGCCGGCGACCGCGACCTCGCGGTTCGCGGTCTGGCGCATCGGCACCGGACGCCCGTTGCAGGCAATTGCGTGGCGCTCGGGATTGAGGCCCTCGGTGCGCACCTGGAGCCGCTCCACGGAGGAATCGACGTAACGCACGGTACCGCCGATGGCACCCTGCTCGCCCATCACGTGCCAGGGCTCCAGTGCCTGCCGAAGCTCCAGCTTGACACCGCCATATTCCACCTCGCCGCAGAAAGGGAAGCGGAACTCGAGTTGGGCCTCGAACCATTCCGGGCGGAAGTCAAAGCCGCCGGCGCGCAATTCGGCGAGGACGTCGAGGAAGTCGTCCCAGACATAGTGCGGCAGCATGAAGCGGTCGTGCAGCATCGTGCCCCAGCGGACCAGCCGGCCGTCGAGGGGCTTCTTCCACAAATGCGCAATCAGCGCCCGTATCAGCAGCTGCTGGGCGAGGCTCATGCGTGCGTTGGGCGGCATCTCGAAGCCGCGGAACTCGACGAGGCCGAGACGGCCGGTCGGGCCGTCGGGCGAGAACAGCTTGTCGATGCAGATCTCGGAGCGATGCGTATTGCCGGTGACGTCGACCAGCAGGTTGCGGAACAGGCGGTCGACCAGCCAGGGCAGGGGGCTCTCGCCCTCGCCTGGCGCCGGCACCTGAGCGAGCGCGATCTCCAGCTCGTAGAGCGAATCGTGGCGGGCTTCGTCGATGCGCGGCGCCTGGCTCGTCGGGCCGATGAACAGGCCGGAGAAGAGGTAGGAGAGAGAGGGATGGCGCTGCCACTGGAGGACGAGGCTCTTCAGCAGGTCCGGCCGCCGCAGGAACGGACTGTCTCCCGGCGTCGCACCGCCGACGACGACATGATTGCCGCCGCCGGTGCCGGTGTGGCGACCGTCGATCATGAACTTGTCGGCGCCGAGCCGGCTCTGCCGCGCCTCCTCGTAGATCGCCGTCGTCGTCGCGACACATTCGGCCCAGTTCGATGCCGGATGGATGTTGACCTCGATGACGCCGGGGTCGGGCGCGACACGGATGACGTTGAGGCGCGGATCGTGGGGCGGCGCGTAGCCCTCGATGTGGACCGGCAGGCCCACACGCCGGGCGGCATTCTCGGCCGCCGCGACGAGCTCCAGATAGTCCTCCAGCGTCTCCACCGGCGGCATGAACACGTTCAGCCGGCCGTCGCGCGGCTCGACCGCGAGCGCCGTGCGCACCGCGCCGCCGATCTCGACGAGATGTTGCTCGACGCGGTCCTGCTGTCCGCCGGCAGGCGTGAACGAGGCCTCGGCCTGGCGGTGCGCCATGGCGTCGGCGCCCGTCTCGCCGGCGGGGATCGCCTCGCGCGGCGGCAGCGGCGGCCGCGGCAGTGAGGGATCCATCGGCACGATATAGGGATACCGAGCCGGCGGAACGTAGGGCAGCGAGCCGAGCGGCAGGCGATAACCGACCGGCGAATCACCCGGCACGAGGAACAGACGGCCGCGGCGGGTCTTCCACTTTTCGGAGCGCCAGCGTGGGCCGGACGCCGCGGCGTTCCAGCGCTGCACGGGGAGCACGTAGCCCGACGGCACGGTCAGGCCGCGCTCGAAGACGCGTGCCATGCGGCTACGCTCTTCCGGATCCTCCAGCTTCGAATTGGAAGGGTCGACATTGTCCGGCAGCCTGCTTTCCTTGAGCAGCCACTCGCCGGGGTCTTCGTAGGCCTCGGCGACCATATCGGTTTCGATGCCGAGTTCGCGGGCGATCTCCCCCGCCAGCTTCCGGGCGTCCTCGGCCGACGGCCTGCCGCCCGCCTTTTCCGCCGCGATCAGCGCCGGATCGCGCCACACCGGCTGTCCGTCGGTGCGCCAGTAGAGCGAAAACGTCCAGCGCGGCAGTGTCTCGCCGGGATACCATTTTCCCTGTCCGTAATGCAGGAGGCCACCCGGTGCGAAGCGCTCGCGCAGCCTGCGGATCAGCGTGTCCGCCTTCTCGCGCTTGGTCGGACCCACGGCGGCGGTATTCCATTCCGCGCTCTCGAAGTCGTCGACCGAGACGAAGGTCGGCTCTCCGCCCATGGTCAGGCGCACGTCGCCTTCCTTCAGGGCGGCATCGACCTTTTCGCCGAGCCGGTCGAGCGCCTCCCAGGATTCGTCGGAGAAGGGTTTCGTGATGCGCGGATGTTCGGCGATGCGGTCGACGCGCATGTCGAAGGAAAAGTCGACATTGGCGAAGCTCGCCATGCCGGAAATCGGCGCGGCGTTTCGATAATGCGGCGTCGCGGCGAGCGGCACGTGGCTCTCGCCGGTGAGCAGGCCCGACGTCGGGTCGAGGCCGATCCAGCCGGCGCCCGGCAGGTAGACCTCGCACCAGGCGTGCAGGTCGGTGAAGTCGACCGAGGTGCCGGGCGGGCCGTCGAGCGAAACGAGGTCGGGCTTCAACTGGATCAGGTAGCCGGAGACGAAGCGCGCGGCGAAACCGAGATGGCGCAGCACCTGGACGAGCAGCCACGAGGAATCGCGGCAAGAGCCCTTGGCCACGCGCAGCGTCTCCTCCGGCGTCTGCACGCCGGTCTCCATGCGTATCACGTAGCCGATCTCGCGCTGGATGCGGGCATTGAGGGCGACGATGAAACTGACCGTGTTGGTCGGCGAGCGGTCGATCGTCTTCAGAAAGGTGTCGAGCAGCGGCCCGGCCGGTTCGGGTGTGCGGTAGATGGCGAGGTCGTCGCGGATGTCGTCCGGATAGTCGAACGGCCAGCTTTCGGCCTCGGGTTCGACGAAGAAGTCGAACGGGTTGTAGACGGTCATGTCGGCGACGAGGTCGACCTCGATCTTCAGCTCGGTCACCGGCTCGGGGAAGACGTAGCGGGCGAGGAAGTTGCCGTATGGGTCTTGCTGCAGGTTGACGAAGTGGTTCGACGGGTGGACGCGCAGCGAATGGCTCAAGACCTTGGTGCGCGAGTGCGGGGCCGGTCGAAGCCGGATCACCTGCGGCCCCAGTGTGACGGGGCGGTCGTAGCGATAGTGGGTCAGGTGATGGACGGCGGCGAGGATTGCCATGGCGCTCCGGTCGGATCGTGCGTCGGCTTCGGAACCGTCACCTTTTCACAGATGCAGCGCTTTCTCCAGACCGTTGTTGCACTGCGGAAGACTGCGGTCTGAGCTGACGCCCGTCCCGGGCAGCCGTCGTCTTTTGTTCTCGCCATGTCCGATGACGAAATCTGCAAGGCTCGCGTCCCCGGCGCCCGGCCGCTCCGGCGTGCGTTCCCCCTTCGAGGCTCCAGGCGTTCCGTTTGTCTGGGCTTCAGAAATCTCCTGCATCGCCGCGCGGACGACCTCGCGCAGCCCGCCGGGGCTCAAGGCCGGAGATCTTTGACGGCGGCCCCGGTGGCCCCACCCTCGAGTCTCGGTCCCGCTGGCGTTCCTTCGCGGGAAGCGGGTGTCGTCGGACATTGAATGCCGGCCATGACCGCCCCTCTTCGCGCATGTGCAGAACTCTCTGCACACCACCCCGGCACAAGGGCCGGCGGCGCCGCGACCTCTCACTGTCGACGCGAGGACGGCGAGGGCGAAGACCGGGATGGCGGAGAGGAATGCCGGGGCGGAAAATCCGGCACTCTCTTCAACGAAATCAATGCCTTGTGCGATTTCCGGCCGGCTCCGGCGGCGATCTTGTCCCCCTCCCTAACATCCGGCGTAGAATCGCCGCGGTCAACGGAGGCCCGGACATGGCGGGTACGGAGCAGGACAGGGGGACGTTTCGCGGCATCGCCCGAACGCTGCTCGCCCTGGCGCTGCTCGCCGAACGCGCCGCCGGTCGCTCCTTCCCCGTCCGCTTCCTCGTGCTTGCCCTCCTCTTCCGCGCCGAGGCGATCGCACGCCGCTTCATTGCCCGCGCGATCGGAGCCGGCCGGCCGGCCGCTTCTTTCCCCGACCTGCCCTGTCTCGACGTACGGGCCACCGGACCGACCGCCAGACGTTACGGCGCGGCCGACGCGCTGCTCCTGGCGCTCAACTTGCGCATGCTCGCCGCCGTGCTCGGCGCGCTGGACGAGGCGGACGAGAGCTGCCACGACCTTTCCGCCGGCCGGGCCGGCTGGTCGCCCCGCGCGCCCGCCGCGCCGGACCGGCCGCTGCTGGTGGTCTTCGGCCTTGCCGCCGCGCACCGCCGCCCTTCCCGACCGCCGTGACGCCCCGCGGTCCGGGACCGCAGTCCCCGAATCCGCGAATCCGTGATGCCCTCCCGGGCACGAACCCGCTCGTCGGCGAAGAAGGGCGCCGCGCTGCCGCTCAGTCGATGTCGAACGACACGCCCTGCGCCAGCGGCAGCGCCTTCGAGTAGTTGATCGTATTGGTGGCGCGGCGCATGTAGCCTTTCCAGGCATCCGAACCCGATTCGCGACCGCCGCCGGTCTCCTTTTCGCCACCGAACGCGCCGCCGATCTCGGCGCCCGAGGTTCCGATGTTGACGTTGGCGATGCCGCAGTCGGAACCTTCGGCCGAGAGGAAGCGCTCCGCCTCCTGCAGGTCGAGCGTGAAGATCGACGAGGAGAGGCCGGCGCCGACCGCGTTGTGCAGGCGCACGGCCTCGTCGAAATCGACGTAGCGCATGACGTAGAGGATCGGCGCGAAGGTTTCCTCCAGCACCGGGCCGATCTGGGCCGGCATCTCGACGAGCGCCGGACGTACGTAGAATGCCTCTGCATGGGCGGTCTCGACGCGGCTGCCGCCGGTGATCTTGCCGCCGGCCGCCTCGGCGGCCTTCAGCGCCTTCTGCATGCCGTTGAAGGCGGCTTCGTCGATCAGCGGACCGACAAGGGCCGAGGTTTCCAGCGGATTGCCGACGGAGACGCTCTCGTAGGCCTTCCTGAGCCGCGGGACGAGGCGGTCATAGACGCTGTCGTGAACGAAAAGGCGGCGCAGCGTCGTGCAGCGCTGGCCGGCCGTGCCCATGGCGCCGAACGCAATGGCGCGCAGCGCCATGTCGAGATCGGCCGAGGGGCAGACGATCCCGGCGTTGTTGCCGCCGAGTTCGAGGATGGCGCGGGCGAAGCGCTTGGCGAGTCGCGGGCCGACCTCGCGGCCCATGCGCGTCGAGCCGGTCGCCGAGACCAGCGCCACCTTCGGATGGTCGACGAGAACCTCGCCGACGGCGCGGTCGCCGATCAGGATTTCGGCGAGGCCTTCCGGCACGCCGCCGGCGCGCGCGGCGGCCTTCGCGAAGATCGCCTGGCAGGCGAGCGCGGTGAGCGGCGTCTTCTCGGACGGCTTCCAGACGACCGAGTTGCCGCATACCAGTGCCAGCGCCGCGTTCCACGACCACACCGCGACCGGAAAATTGAAAGCCGAAATCACGCCGACGACGCCGAGCGGATGCCAGGTTTCCATCATCCGGTGGCCGGGGCGTTCGGTGGCGATGGTGAGGCCGTAGAGCTGTCGCGACAGGCCGACGGCGAAGTCGCAGATGTCGATCATCTCCTGCACCTCGCCGAGCCCTTCGGACTGGATCTTGCCGGCCTCGATGGAGACCAGCCGTCCGAGGTCGGCCTTGGCGGCGCGCAGTTCCTCGCCGAACAGGCGCACGAGTTCGCCGCGCTTCGGCGCCGGTACCATGCGCCAGATGCGGAACGCATCGCTCGCCTTGTCGATTTTCGCCGCGGCTTCCGCGGCGGTGGTGACGGGCAGGCTGGCAAGAACCTCGCCGGTGACGGGGCTGCGCGAGGCCATCGCGCCGCCGGTGTAGAGTTTCCTGTCGACGCCGAGACGCGAGAGGAGGGCGTGTGCTTCGTTGACGACGGTCATGGTTCGGTCCCTGTTCCACACGGAATTTGCGCCTTGCTCATCCCGAACCGCCTGCAAAGTCAAGGCCGGCGCGCTGCCGGCCTCGGGACCGGCGTCTCGTCGCCGCGCAGGCCAAGCCGGTCCGGCCTCACGCTTTCGGCGCGGCCATCGACTTGCGATACGAATCCTTCAGCGCGATCAGGGCGCCCGAAAAGTGCAGGATGTCGCAGCCGTCGACCTCGATCGCGACGCCGTCGCGGGTGCGCCCGACGAACCGCCAGAAGGACAGGCCGGTGTCGCCGGCGACCCGGTGCTGCGGCCGCGTCCATTGCGACTCGGGAAAGGCCTCGAAGATCGCCGCAAAGGCCCGGCGAACGGCTTCGCGGCCCGAGTGGACGGCACCTTCCGGCACAAGGCCCGCCGAACTGTGGAAGGCGCAGTCGTCCGCCATGCAGGCCATCAGCGCGTCGACGTCGTGGGCGTTCCACGCGTCGCCGAAGCGCATGAGCGTCTGCAGGCGCTCACCCTGCAATGGATCGTCGACGACCTCGATCTCGAGGAAGGAAAGCGGCTTTTCGCCATTGTTCACGACGTTGTGGTGGACGCCGGCCCTGCGCGAATAGGACGCGTGGCGGACCAGCGGCGCGGTCCGCGTGCCGCCGCCCGGCTCCTCCAGCAGCAGTTCGCCGTCGGTGAGGGGCACAACCGCGTAGTCGTGGCCGTGGATGTGCCAGCCGGTCTCGGCGCCCGGCTCGAAGCGCCACTCGGTGGCGCGGATACGGCCCTGGTCTATATGGACGACAGGCTCGGCGGAGGGTCTGGACATGGCTCGCTCCCGGTCAACGACGGAGGGCGATCCTGCACCGGGGGCGGCGCAGGCTCAATCGCTGGCCTCTCGGCCAGCGCCGCCAAAGGTGAGTGCCAGATGTTCGACGAAAGTCAGCGCAGCGCCCTGCGGCTTCCGTTCCCGCTGCCAGGCGATGCCGACATCCATGGTCGGGATGTCGTCCTCGAGGTCGCGCCGCTCGATCAGCTGGCCGTCGAGCGACCAGTGTCGATAGACCATGTCGGAGAGGATCGTCAGACCCATTCCCGACGCGACCATGGAGCGGACTGCCTCGACCGAGGAGGTGGAGAAGGTCACCTTCGGCTGGAAGCCGGCGCGCCGCCAGTAGCGCGAGGCTGTCTGATCGGCCTCGTCGACGGTCAGCATGATGTAGTCGCGGTCGGCAAGGTCGCCGAGCGTGATCTGCCGGGCGGAGAGCAGCTGGTGTCCGGCCGGCAGCCATAGCCGACGGCGCGATCGCAGGAGCGTCTCAAAGGCGATCTCACGGTGGTTGCGGAGGTTGGAGACCAGCATGAGCGCCATGTCGATCTCGCCGCCGACGATGGCGGTTTCCAGAGATTCGCGTGGCATTTCGATGAGTTCGACGGCAATATTCGGATAGGTCTGGCGGAAGCGGGCGTAGTGGCGCGGCAGGAAGTAGCCGCCCACCGTATAGGTCAGGCCGATACGGACGCGGCCTGTCTCGGAAACGTTCTCGCGCAGTGGCGAGTGGAGCGCGTCGTTGACGGCGGCCATGATGTTGCGCGCCCGGCCGAGGAAGCGGGAGCCCTCCGCGGTCAGCCTCACGCCGCCCGGCTGTCGGTCGAACAACGAGACACCGAGCGTCTCCTCGAGTTGCAGGATCGCGATGGTTATCGCCGACTGCGAGACGTTGAGTTCCTTCGCCGCCATGGAGATCTGGCCGGCCTCGGCGGCGGCCATGAAGTAGCGGACTTGGCGCAGCGTGAGGTTCATGCAAATCCCTGGTCCACGGTATTCGATCATCGAATATCAAATGTGAAATTTTTCAATTTTACAATAGCCGGCCTTCCCGGCACGATTTGCACAAGACCCGCAGGAACAAGGGCGGACCGACGCTTCATTCAGGGGACCCCGCGTGGCAATCACATTGAACTGCGACATGGGCGAGGCGTTCGGCCTCTACCACATGGGCGACGACGCGGCGCTGATGCCGCTGGTTTCGATCGCCAACGTCGCCTGTGGCTTCCACGCCTCGGACTACAACCACATGGATGCGACGGTCGCACTCGCAAAGCGCCACCGGGTCAAGGTCGGCGCCCATCCTTCGCTGCCCGACCTGCAGGGCTTCGGCCGCCGCGAGATGGCGATGGGCCGAGAGGAACTGGCAAACTGCATCATCTACCAGGTCGGTGCGCTGAAGGGTTTCCTCGACGCGCACGACCTGCCGCTCAATCACATCAAGCCGCACGGCGTGCTCTATGGTATGGCATCCAGGTTGGAGCATGCCGCGCACGCGGTCTGCGATGCCGCAGACGTGTTCAAGGTGCCGCTGCTCGGCATGGCCGGAACCCTGCACGAGACGATCTATGCGGCGCGCGGCCACGCATTCATCGCCGAATTTTACGCCGACCTCGACTATTCGGACGAGGGCAAGCTGGTGATTACGCGCAAGCACGACGCGCGCGACCCAGGCGACGCGGCTGCTCGTTGCCTGCGCGCTATCACCGAAGGCAAGACCAGAAGCCTCGGCGGCAAGGACATCCCCGTGCGCTGCGAGTCGATCTGCGTGCATTCCGACACGCCGAACGCGGTGGCGGTCGCGGAGGCCGTGCGCAAGGCCGTCGCGCCCTATCTTGAAGCCGCCTGACCTTTTCCAGGAGACACCGATGGCGACCCAATCGATCCTCGCGCCCCTACCGGGCACCTTCTATCGCCGGCCGTCGCCGGATCAGCCAGCCTTCAAGGAAGAGGGCGATTCGGTCGCGGTTGGCGACGTGATCGGCCTGATCGAGGTGATGAAGTCGTTCCACGAGGTGAAAGCCGACTGCGCCGGCAGGATCGTGCGCTTCACCGTCGACAACGAAGACCCGGTGATGGCCGGCAATCCCCTCGTCGAAGTCGAACTCTAGGGCACGCGATGGCGATCGGTACGCTCCTCGTGGCCAACCGTGGCGAGATCGCGGTGCGCATCATCCGCGCCGCCAAGACGCTGGGCATCCGCACGGTTCAGGCCTATTCCGACGCCGATGCGGATTCGCTCGCCGTCAGGCTCGCCGACGCGCGGGTCAATGTCGGACCGCCTCACGCCACGAAGTCGTACCTGAACATCGCCCGGATCGTCGAAGCAGCGCTCGATTCCAGCGCCGACGCGGTTCACCCCGGCTACGGGTTCCTTGCCGAAAACGCCGCCTTTGCCGAGGCCGTCGCTTCGGCCGGCCTGACCTTCGTCGGCCCAAGCGCGGAAGCCATCCGGCTCATGGGCGACAAGGTCAGCGCCCGCGCCATGGCGGCGCGCGCCGGCGTGCCGACCGTGCCGGGAAGCCTCGGCCGGGTCGACGGCCTCGACGAGGCGCGCGCGGTCGTGGCCGATACCGGTTTTCCGGTGATGATCAAGGCCGCAGCCGGCGGCGGCGGGCGCGGCATCCGCATCGCGCGTTCGATGGAGGAATTCGAGCGACTGTGGCCGCAGGCGAGCGCGGAGGCGAAGGCCGCTTTCGGCGACGGCGGCCTCTACCTCGAACGGGTCATCGAGAATGCCCGCCACGTCGAGGTACAGGTTCTCGGCGACGGCAAGCGCGCCGTACACTGTTTCGAGCGCGAATGCTCGCTGCAGCGGCGGCGCCAGAAAGTCTGGGAAGAGGCGCCGTTCGCCGGCCTGGGCGAGGACGTCCGCGCCAGGTTGTGCGGTTCGGCCGTCGCGCTCGCCGAGGCGGTCGGCTATTCGGGCGCGGGCACAGTGGAATATCTCTACGACGATGCCTCCGGCGCTTTCTATTTCCTCGAGATGAACACACGCATCCAGGTCGAGCATCCGGTGACGGAGATGATCACCGGCATCGACCTCGTCGGCGAGATGCTGCGCATCGCCGGCGGCGAACCGCTGCGCTTCGGCCAGGGAGACATACATCGCAACGGCCATGCCATCGAGGTGAGGCTCAACGCCGAGGATCCCGACAACGGCTTTCTGCCCGGGCCCGGCGTGGTCACCGACTTCAGGATCCCGGGCGGGCCGGGCGTGCGCTTCGACACGATGCTCTACGATGGCTACTCGATCCCCCCATTCTACGATTCGCTGCTCGGCAAACTGATCGTATGGGGCGAGGACCGGCCTGCGGCGCTGGCGCGGCTGCGCGTGGCGCTCGGCGAACTCAATATCGGCGGGCCGAAGACGACGAAGAGCCTGTTCGAGAGGCTGGGCAGGGATCCGGACGTCCAGGCCGGCAAGTTCCATACGCGCTGGCTGGAGGGCTGGCTTGAAAGCCAACCCGGCGACAGGCGGTGAGGCGATCACGAGAGGTGGGCAGACGATGAAGACCCGGTATTCGTTCGGCGGAGACGAGCACGTCTTCGTCGAGATCGACGAGGAGATGTCGCTGGAGGCTTTCTTCAAGAGCCTCTCCATGACCAACGCGGTTCGTGACGCGCAGATCAAGGGGGTGACCGAAATCTGCCCGGCGAACGCCTCGTTCCAGATCAAGTTCGATCCGGACCTGATCGCGCCGGACGACATTCTGGCCGAGATCAAGAGCCTTGAGAAAGCCGCCGACAAGGCCGATCCGGTGATCAGGACCCGCATCATCGAGATCCCGGTCTTCTATAACGACCCGTGGACGCACGAGACGCTGATGCGCTTCCGCGAGCGCCACCAGGACCCGAAGTCGACCGATATCGAATACGGCGCGCGGATCAACGGCTACGCGTCGGTTGCCGACTTCGTCGTCGCGCATTCCGGCTCGCCGTGGTTCGTGTCGATGGTCGGCTTCGTCGCGGGCCTGCCGTTCCTCTATCAGATGGTCGAGCGTGGCCGGCAGATCCAGGTGCCGAAGTACCTTCGCCCGCGCACGGACACGCCGAAACTGACCGTCGGCCATGGCGGCTGCTTCTCGTGCATCTATTCGGTTCGCGGCGCCGGCGGCTACCAGATGTTCGGCATCACGCCCATGCCGATCTACGATCCCGAGCAGAAGATCAGCTATCTGCGCGACTTCATGTGCCTTTTCAACCCGGGCGACATCGTCAAGTGGAAGCCGATCGGCCGCGACGAATACGATCAGGCGGTGGCGGACGTCGATGCAGGCCGGTTCGTACCGACGATCCGCAACGTCACCTTCGACCTCGCCGAATTCAACCGGAACATCGACGCCTACAACGCCAAGCTCCTGGAGGCCCTCCATGCTTAAGGTCGTCACGCCGGGTCTCGCCACGACCGTCCAGGATCTCGGCCGCCCCGGCTACTATCATCTCGGCATCCCTCTCTCGGGCGGAATGGACCGGTTCGCGCTACGCGCCGCCAATATGCTGGTCGGCAACGATGAGGGTGCGGCCGTGCTCGAGGGGGTGTTCATGGGGCCGGAACTCGTCTTTGGCGAGGATGCTACGGTGGCCGTGACCGGCGCCGAGCTGCCGGTCCTGGTCGACGGCGAACAGCAGGAGACCTGGACCTCGTTTTCCGTGAAGAGGGGGCAGAAGCTGTCGTTCGGCTTCCTCAAGTCTGGCGCCCGAATCTACATCGCGGTTTCCGGCGGCATCGACGTACCGCTGGCCCTCGGCTCGCGCTCAACTTACGCCATCGGTGCGCTGGGCGGCTTCAAGGGCCGGCCGATCGCCGCGGGTGACGAACTGCCGGTCGGTGCCGGCAGGGGCGCAGCCGTCGGCCGCACAGTCCCCGAGGCGCTGCGCCGCAAGCCCGGCCTGCCGGCCGAGCTCAGGGTGCTTCCCGGCCTCTACTGGCACCGAATCACCGCCGAGGCCAGACGCCAGTTCTTCGCTGACACCTGGAAGGTTGCGCCTGAGGCGGACCGCATGGGCTACCGCTTCCGCGGCGGCAAGCCGCTGGCGTTCGAGCCGCGCGAGCAGCCCTTCGGCGCCGGCTCCGACCCGTCCAACATCGTCGACGCCTGCTATCCTTATGGCTCGATCCAGGTGCCCGGCGGCACCGAGCCGATCGTGCTGCACCGCGATGCCGTCTCGGGCGGCGGATACTTCATGGTCGGCACCGTGATCTCCGCCGACATGGACCTGATCGGGCAGCTGCAGCCGCACACGCCGTCGCGATTCGTCGAGGTTACGATGGACCAGGCGCTCGCCGCGCGGCGCGAACGCAAGGCGCTGCTGGCGAAGGTGCGCGAGGCACTCGCCGCCTGACGCCGGGGCGCGGCGGTCTTCGGCCGGTCGCCGGGATCGCCTGCCAGCCCGGATCGCGGAAAAGCAGAGAGGCCGGTGGCGAGGCTGCCGGCCTTCTGCTTGCGCCCGGACGGACGCTGCTCAGTTGGTCCGGCGGGCCTGCTGTTGCCGATAGTCCTTCGGCGAGACGCCGAACTGGGCCTTGAAGGCGCGCGAAAACTGCGCGTGGTCCGAGAACCCGAAACGATAAGCGACCTGGGCGATGGAGTCGCCGCCATTGCCGTCGCGCAGTTTCTCCTTCGCTGCGGCCAGCCGCTGGTCGCGGATCCACTGGCCGAGCGTCTGGTTGGTGTCGCGCAGGAGTTGGTGCAGGTAGCGCACCGAGATGCCGCAGCCGCGCGCCACCTTCTGTGGGTCGAGTTCGGGATCGTGGAGATGTCGGCGCAGGAAGGCGTCGATGCGGGTGAGATGCGAGGCGCGTACTGCCGACCCATGACCGGTCAGCGTCCGCTCGTCGGTCTCCAGCGCCAGCGCGAGGAGGTCAATGAGCTGGCGGCCCACGGTCGCACAGACCTCATCGTTCATTGCCTCGTAGCGGCGGGGGATAAGGTGGAGCATGTCGACAAACAGTGCCGAGGCGCCGTTGGTGGCGTCGAACTGGTACGAACAGAAGCGGTCGGGCTGGCGGATGCGCGCGCCGAGCGCCGAGGCGTCGACCTTGAGCACCCACATGTCGGCCGTCTCGGAATGGCTGAACACATAGGGCTCGTCGCTGCGCTCCAGGATGAAGCCACCCGGATTGCAGCGTACCTCCCGGCCACACTGGCTGAACTGTATTTCCCCCCGCGCCGGCACCGTGACCAGGAACTCTTCGCGGCGTTCCGGCCTCAGGTGCTTGGGCAGGCGGCGATACTGCAGGGACTGCGATTGGAGCCTCGAGATCGACACGTCGCCGAGTTGCCAGTTGATCAGTTCACCGGTGAAGGAAGCCGGGTTACCGAACTCGAGGTCGAGCGGGAAATAGGTGTTGGCTATCGCCTCGTGCCAGTGACGGCTGCGGCTGGCAGGAGCAACGCCTCGGGTTGTGATGATCGAACTCTTCACGGCCCGCAATCCTCCTTACGAAAAAAGTCTAGTCACGTTTCGGCGAGGCTGTAAATGCGATTCGGCGCCCAGTGCGCTGGCGGACAAACCGCCGTTCCTCCCATGCAAAGACACGGCTTCGGATGCGTCGCTACCCTGCACATGAAAGGTGCGGGCACTGCCCCGCGGCCGCGGGGCTACGTCCGGGCCGGACAAGCGTTAGGAGGAAGAATCCGATGTCAAAGGCGCGCCCCGAGGCGAAAACCAAATCCGCATCCGCCGGCACCGGGTCGAAGGGCTCTGCACCGAACGTCGATCCGATCACACTCTCTGTCGTGCGCGGCGTCCTCGAGACGACGCAGCGCGAGATGACGCTGTCGCTGGAGAAGACAGCGCGTTCCTCGGTTTTCAACCTCGCCCACGACTATTCGACGGCGTTGTTCAATGCGCGGCCGGAGATGATCCTGCAGGGTCAGGATATCCCGATCCATCTAGGCTCGCTGATCCCGGCAATGAAGGCGGTAGCCAAGTTCTTCGAGGGGGACATCCACGAAGGCGATCTGTTCCTGCACAACGACCCTGCTTTCGGTGGCAGCCACGCCATCGATACCTGCATGTACAAGCCGGTCTTCTACAAGGGCAAGCTAGTCTACTGGACCGTGTGCAAGGGTCATTTGACCGACATCGGCGGCCCCGTGCCGGCAGGCTACAACCCGGCGGCCAAGGAGATCTACGCGGAATGCCTGCGCATACCGCCCATCAAGATCTGGGACCGCGGCAAGCCGCGGCACGACATCCTCAACATGATTTTCACCAACATGCGTGCCCGCCGCGACCAGGAAGGCGACTTCAACGCACTGATCGGCGCCTGCCAGGTGGGCGAACGCAATCTCATCGCGATGCTCGAGAAGTACGGTCAGCGGACCGTCGAAGCCTGCATCGACGAGCTACTCGATATGGCCGACCGGCACATGCGCGACCTGATCCGCACCGTGCCGGACGGTACCTATGAAGGCGTAGCCATCCTCGAGGACGCCGGCCACGGCTTTGGTGACTTCGAGATCAAGGCGACGGTGACGATCAGAAAGGACACGTGCCACATCGCCATCTCCAGTCCGCCGCAGATTCCCTACTTCATCAACTCCTACGAAGGTAACTCGCACTCCGGCGTCTATCTCGGCCTGATGATGTTCGCGGCGCTACCTCCTCCGTACAACGAGGGCCTTTACCGCTGCGTGACCGTCGACTTCGGGCCGAAGGGCACGATCTGCAACGCGCAGGAACCGGCACCGCACATGAACTGCACGACGACGCCGATGGAGACGCTGACCGATGCCGTGCGCCTGGCCTTCGAGAAGGCGATGCCGTCGAAGGTAGCGGCGAGCTGGGGCCACGCCAACGGCCTCAACATCGCGGGGTGGGACACGCGTACCAACGAGGAGTTCGTGACGATGGTGCTTGCCACCATCATCTCGGGCGGTGGCGCGACGCCGCAGCAGGACGGCTGGCACGCGGTCGGCCCGGAATGCTGCTTCGGCGCGTTGACCTCGGGCGACGTCGAACTGCTCGAATACTCATACCCGATCATCATCCACCGCTATTCGCTGATGACCGATTCCGGCGGCGCGGGAAAGTTCCGGGGCGGCTCGGGTACGGCTTGGGAGGTCGAGCCGCTCGACAAGGAGATGATGTGCATCGGTTTCGGCGAGGGCCGGCGTATTCCCGCTATGGGCGCAGCCGGTGCCGGCTCCGCGATGGTCGACGAAAAGGTCGGCCGCGTCGAACTAAAGAGGTCCGGCAAGGTCGAGGTGCTGCGCACCAACATCATGGAGACGATCAAGCCCGGCGAGACGGTCACCAACATGAATCCCGGCGGAGGCGGCTACGGCAACCCGCTGGAGCGGCCGGTCGAAAAGGTCGTGTGGGACGTCAGGAATGGACTTGTCTCGGTCGAAGGTGCGAGGCGCGACTATGGCGTCGTGATCAGCGACGCCGAAACGCTCGAAGTCGACATGGCCGCAACCATGCGACTCCGCAAAACGGCGTGAGGAAGCCATGACCATGAAAACCAACTACCGCCTCGGCATCGACGCCGGAGGTACGTTCACCGACTTCGTCATCGCCGACCGCGACAGCGGCGAGGTCAGGCTGTTCAAGGCGCTATCGACGCCGTCGGATCCGACCAAGGCGATCGAGAACGGGCTGAAACTCATCTCGGAAAGCCTCGGTGTCCCGGTGCCGGACATCGTCTCAAACTGTGACCTGTGCATCAACGGGACGACCGTCGGCCTCAATGCCCTCATCACGCACCGCGGCGGCAAGACCGGACTGATCTGCACGGCCGGTCATGAGGATTCGATCGAGATCCGCAACGGCCACAAGGAAGACGGCTACCGCTACGATCCGGAGTATCCGGCAGCGACAATGCTCGTGCCGCGCTATCTGCGCAGGGGCGTCCGCGAGCGCGTGCTCTCCGACGGTTCGGTGCGTACGCCGATGCAGGAGGAGGACGTCCGCGCGGCTTGCGAGCTGTTCCTCAAGGAAGGCATCGAGACGGTCGCCATCTCGTTCGTCTGGTCGGTACTCAACACCGCGCACGAGCGCCGCGCCGCCGAGATCGTCCGCGAGATGATGCCTCACGCGATCCTTACAGTCGGCAGCGAGCTCTACCCCCAGGTCCGCGAGTACACGCGCACCTCGACTGCAGTGGTCAATGCCTACCTGGCGCCGGTGATGCGCAAGTACGTCGCCGCGGTCGATGCCTACTTCCGCGCGCTCGGCGCGAAGCAGCCTGTTCGCTATTTCCAGTCGAACGGCGGCCTCGCCATCGGCCAGGTGATGACCGACCGCTCGGTCTACGCCATCAACTCCGGTCCGGCTTCGGCGCCGCAGGCAGGCCTCTACGTCGCCGCGCCTTTCAGGAAGAAGAACGTCATCACCGTCGACATGGGCGGGACCTCGTTCGACATCACGCTGACCAAGGACGGCCAGACCAACCTCAACAAGAACATCGATTTTCTGCGCTACCGCATCGGCGTGCCGATGATCCAGGTGGAAACACTGGGGGCAGGAGGCGGCTCGATCGGCTGGATCGATTCGCTCGGCATCATCCAGGTCGGCCCCCAGTCGGCCGGCTCCGAGCCGGGCCCGGCGTGCTACGGCCAGGGCGGTACCGAGCCGACGACGTCCGACGCCAATCTCGTGCTCGGTTATCTCAACCCGGACGGCCTGCTCGGCGGCAAGCTGCCACTCGACCTAGCCAAGGCGCGCAAGGCGTTGGCGAAGGTCGCCGATCCGCTCGGTCTTTCGGTCGAGCAGGCGGCGTACGGCATGTTCACGATCGTCAACAACAACATGGTGAACGGCATTCGCCGCGTCTCGGTGGAACGCGGCTTCGACCCGCGCGACTTCGTGCTGGTCGGTGCGGGCGGGGCCACGGCCGCGCACATCACCGCGCTGGCACGCGAAATGGGAATCGACACGATCATCCTGCCCAAACTCGCCTCGGGGCTCTGCGCCTTCGGCCAGATCATCTCGGATGTGAAGTACAATTACATGGCGACCGCGCCGGCGCGCCTCGACAACGCCGCTGCGTACAAGCGCATCGACAAGCTGTTCAAGGAGATTGAGAAGCAGGGCGTCCGTCATCTCGAGAAGGACGGCTTCGGCAAGGACCGCATCAAGATCAAACGCAGTCTCGACATGCGCTATGTCGGCCAGGTCCACGAATGCACCGTCGATATCGGCACGTTCGAGATCAACGCCAGGACGATCGACCGGGTCAAGGACGCTTTCCACAAGCGCCACGAGGAACTCTACACCTATTCGGAACGGCACAATCCGGTCGAGGTGGTCAACATCGAGTCGACAGTCTACGGGCTGATCGACAAGCCGAAGGCGCCGAAGCTGGCCAAGGGCGTGGCAGTGGAGAAGGCGCTCAAGGCCCACCGCAAGGCGATCTTCAGTGCCGACGGAAACAAGGTGAAGACGCCTGTCTATGACGGCGAGAAGCTCGGAGCCGGCGCCACGGTCATGGGTCCGGCGATTATCGAGGAGGTGACGACAACCATCGTCATCGAACCCGGCTGGACCGCGAAACTCGACGCAAGTGGCTCCTACCTGATCACCAGCGTCGGCAAGTGAGACACCTTCGGGCCGATATGACGGTGTCGAACCGCGCGAGTCCGGCGGGGTCAGCCGGAGTCGCAGGCGGCGAGGAAGCGGCGCACCAGCGCCAGGCGAGGCCCGCGCCGCCACGCCGCGCTGACGGAAAGGGGGCGCACGCCCGCCAGCGGTCGCACCGCGATACCGGGATGCGCATAAACGGTCGGCTGGCCGGCATAGAGCGTGATGCCGACGCCGCGCGCGACGAGGCCGAACAGGGCCGCGGCGCTCGATGCCTCCTGGGCGATGCGCGGGCTGGAATCGTGCTCGGCATAGAGCGAGAAGACCCGGTCGCGGAAGGTCGACCACTCTCCCTCGCTGCCGAGCAGCAACGGCTCGGCGAGGATGTCGTGCAGCGCCAGTTGCGCTGGGGCGGCGAGCGGATGGTCCGCCGCCATGACGACGACCAGCGGTTCCTCGGCGAGCAGGCGCGTCTCCACCGACGGCGCACTCATCGTGCCGATGATGATGCCGAGATCGATGCGCCCCTCAAGCAGAGCCTGGCGCTGCTGGGCAGTGGACATGTAGACGAGTTCGGCGCGGATGCCCGGCTCGCGCTGCGTCGCGGCCGCGACCATGTCGGGCAGGAGCCGGTGAACGGAGAAATCCATATAGGCGAGGCGCAGCGTGCCGGTCGCGCCGCTGTCTGCCTCGCGCGCAGCACGCACGGCGCTCGACAGATGATTCAGCGTCGTTCGGGCCTCGTCGAGGAATACCTTTCCCGCCTCCGTAAGTCGCACGTGGCGCGTCGAACGCTCGAGAAGCGAAACGCCGACCTCATCTTCGAGATTCTTTATCAATCGGCTGAGCGCGGGCTGTACGATATGCAACCGATCGGCGGCGCGGTGGAAATTCAGCTCCTCGGCGACCGCGACAAAGGCCCTCAGCTGGCGAATGTCGATCATCGAAGACGTGATAGCAATTTTGCATCAATCGATCAAAGGATAACATTTCACAGGCGCCTTCGCGTGGCGGAAGCTCTCCCCAGCATCGTTTCGAGGAGAAAACCCATGCAGACCAGCGACGAAGTCAAGAACGCGCTCGATATCGTGTTCAAGGCGAATTCACAGTTCTATGCGACCCGCGGCTTCCAGCGTCGCATCGGCTACGGCAAGAAGCCGGCGCTGCTGATCATCGATCTCGCCAATGCATGGACCAGGGAGGGTAACGCCTTCACCTGCGACAACATGGAAGAGATCATCCCGGCTAACCAGAAGTTGCTCGAGGCTTTCCGCCGCCGCGGTCTCCCGATCGTCTACACGACCACCGCCTACGACGTGACCGACCGCTCGACGCCGGGCGACATGGGCCTGTGGCACTACAAGATCCCGGTCGAGGTACTGAAGGTCGGCTCCGAGGCGGCGGCGATCGACAGCCGCATCGCGCCGCGCGAAGGCGAGCACGTCATCGTCAAGAAGCGCGCGAGTGCGTTCCACGGCACCTACCTCTCCGGCATGCTGAAGACGATGGGCGTCGATACGGTGGTCGTCACCGGGGTGACCGCCGCGGCCTGCGTCCGCAACTCGATCGAGGACGCGATTGCCGACGGCTTCCGTCCGATCGCGGTGCGCGAAGGCATCGGCGACCGCATCGCCGGCGCCGTGGAATGGAACCTGTTCGACATCGACGCGAAGTTCGGCGACGTGGAGTCACTCGCCGACGTGCTCGCCTATCTCGACTCGAACGACCTGGACGTCTGAGCGGCGGCGTGGTCGCCTGAAGGAGGGGTACATGATCCGAGTGGGTGTCGACGTCGGAGGGACGTTCACGGACATCGTCCTCGAGAAGACCGCCAACGGCGGTGGCCAGTCGATCTACGTGCACAAGGTTTCCTCGACGCCGGAGGACCAGTCGATCGGCGTCGTCAAGGGTGTGCTGGAGATTTGCGCCATCGCCGGGATCGCACCCGGCGATGTCGACATGGTCTTCCACGGCACGACAGTGGCGACCAACATGGTGATCGAGCGCAAAGGCGCAGAGGTCGGCATGATCACCACGCGCGGCTTCCGCGACATCCTGCACATGGCGCGGCACAAGCGGCCGCACAACTTTTCGCTCCAGTACGACGTGCCATGGCAATCGAAGCCTCTGGTGCGGCGGCGCAACCGCATCGTCGTCGACGAACGCATCATGCCGCCGACCGGCGATGTCGCCGTCCCCCTCGACGAGGCACAGGTGCGCGCGGCGGCCGAACTGTTCAGGAAGCGCGGCATCGGAGCCGTGATCGTCTGCTTTCTTTTCTCGTTCCTGAACGACAGCCACGAAAAGCGGGCCAAGGCGATCGTCGAGGAGGT
Organism: Hyphomicrobiales bacterium; assembly: GCA_012842935.1. Taxonomy (GTDB): domain Bacteria; phylum Pseudomonadota; class Alphaproteobacteria; order Rhizobiales; family Rhizobiaceae; genus DUSC01. The sequence goes on from DUSC01000254.1 coordinate 29,496, forward strand.
TCTCCCCGACGCCTACATCTGCTGCTCGTCGGAAGTGGTCAATGTCATCCGAGAATACGAACGCTTCTCCACCGCCGGCATGAACGCCTATATCGGGCCGAAGACGGCCCTCTATCTGCGCCGGCTGGAAGACCGGCTGCGCGAGAACGGCGTCAACGCGCTGGTCCGCATCATGCAGTCCAACGGCGGCATCTCGACGGTCGAGAATTCGTCGGCGCGTCCTGTCGGCCTGCTGCTGTCGGGCCCCGCCGGCGGCGTCATCGGCGGCCGGTGGACCGGGCGGGCATGCGACACCGGCAACGTCATCACCATCGACATCGGCGGCACGTCGGCCGACATCTCGGTGATTCAGAACGGCGAGTTGCGCATCAAGAACCCGCGCGACACCGAAGTGGCATCACTCCCGGTACTGGTGCCGATGATCGACATCGATGCGATTGGCGCCGGCGGTGGGTCCATCGCCTACATCGACCCCGGCGGGGCGTTCCGCGTCGGCCCGCGTTCGGCAGGCGCCGATCCGGGCCCGGCCTGCTACGGCAAGGGCGGGTTCGAGCCGACGGTCACCGATGCGCAGGTGGTGCTGGGTCGCCTCGATCCCGAGCACTTTCTCGGCGGCGACCTGAAGATCGAACCGGCGCTCGCCTTCAAGGCCGTCGAGGAGCACGTCGCCCGGCCGCTTGGGCTCGGCGTCAGGGAAGCCGCGCTCGGCATTCTGCGCGTGATCAACAACAACATGGCGCTGGCCATCAACGCCAATTCGGTCGCCAAGGGCATCGACCCGCGCAACTTCACGCTGATGGGCTTCGGCGGTGCCGGGCCGCTGCATGCCGCAGCACTCGCGGAGATCATCAGTGCGCGCGACGTCATCGCGCCGCTGCATCCGGGCATCACCGCGGCGATGGGCCTGCTGCTCACGGAACTCCAGTACGAGTTCACCCGCTCGGTTCTGATGGTCGCCGACACGGCAGGCGAAGCAGAATTCGCCGAACTCAACCGACAGGTTGCCGAGCTGAAGGCGCTGGCCGGCGCGCAGCTCGAGGCCGACGGTATCCCGCCCGAGCGCCGGCGCTACACGGCTGTCGCCGAATGCCGCTATGTAGGTCAAGGCTTCGAACTTCGCGCCGCCATGCCGCAGGAGGAGATCTCGGCCGAAAACGTCGGTCAGGTGATCCGCACTTTCTACGACGCCCACCGCAAGGTGTACGGGCACGCCTTCGACGACCAGCATGTCGAGATCATCACCGTCCGCGTGATCGGCACGGCCGAGGTCGAGACGCTCAAACTGCCGGACCTCGCGAAAGGGGGACGGGAGAACCCGGCGGAGGCCAGGCTCTACGTGCGTGACACGGTATTCGACGACGGGCAGGCGGTGGCGACGCCGCGTTACGACCGGGGGCGGCTGCTCGCCGATGACTGTGTTACCGGACCTGCACTGATCGTCCAGCACAACTCGACGACATTGGTGCCGCCGAAATATCGGGCGACCGTGCTCGGCCACGGCGACATCCGGCTGACCCGGCAATCCTGAGACCGCGGAGACGATCCATGTCGGACAAAACGGCTAACAACGAATCTTCTCGCAGCGGTGCGAAGGACGTCGACCCAATCACGCTTCAGGTGATCGGCGGCGCGCTGCACTCGATCGCCGAGCAGATGGGCAACGTGCTCTACCGCATGTCGTATTCCTCCATCATCCGCGAGAGCCAGGACCTCGGTGCCGGGCTCTTCGACGTCGAATACAACACGCTGTGCGAATCCGATTCCACGCCGATGCACATCGGCTCGTTGCCGGGCTACCTGCGCGGCATCGAGAAGACGATTCCGCTGGACGCGTGGCGCGAGGGCGACTGCGTCTTGCACAACCATCCATATTTTGGCGCCAGCCATTCCCCCGACATAGCCGTGGTCATGCCGATCTTCTACAAGGGCGAACTGGTCGGGTTCTCGGCCAACACTGCGCACCATGTCGACATCGGCGCAGCGACGCCAGGCCTGATCATCGACGTGCCCGACATGTTCGCCGAAGGCATGCTCATGAATGCCGTCAAGCTCTACGACCGCGGCGAGCGCAACGAGGCGATCTTTAACTTCATCCGCAACAACACGCGCGTGCCGGGCCTTGTGATGGGCGACCTCGAGGCGCAGATAGCCTCGGCAGAGCTCGGCGTTCGCCGATTCCAGGAATTGCTCGACACCTACGGCCGCGACGACGTCATCCAGGCGACGCGTCAGCTGATGGACTACACCGAGGCGATGTTGCGCCGGGAGATCGCCAAGATCCCCGACGGGGAATATACGGCGGAGGGTTTCCTCGATGACGACGGCCGCAATCGCGAGAGGACGCTGCCGATAAAGGTGACGGTGCGCGTTACGGGCGATGGTGTAGAGGTCGACCTGACCGGCTCCTCGCCGCAGGTGCCGACGGCGTTCAACGTGCCGTTCGAGGGTTCCACGAAGGTCGCCTGTTTCTTCGCCTTTCGCGCGCTCCTGCTCGACACCTATACGCACAGCGAGTACATTCCACAGAACGAGGGCTCGTTCCGCCCGGTCAAGGTGACGGCGCCAAGGGGATCGATCTTCAACCCCATCCCGCCGGTCGCGGCGGAAGCACGCTTCTGTCAGATCCAGCGTGTCGTCGACCTGATCATCAAGGCGCTGGCGCCGGTCATCCCCGACAAGTGCACGGCCGGCAATGCCGCGACGCTGTCGTTCGCCGCCTACTCGGGCGTCAGGCCGTCGGGCGACTACTGGGTGTTCCTCGAGGTCAACGAGGCGGCGATGGGCGGGCGCCCGGCCTCCGACGGGCCGGATACGATCGAGGAACTGATGCGCAACACGCGCAACAATCCGCTCGAAGACCTCGGCATGCACATCCCGCTCATCTGCGACCGCTACGAATGCCGCAGCGATATCTTCCCCGGCGCCGGCAAGTTTCGCGGCGGCCAGGGTGTAGTCAAGTCGCAGCGCTTCCTGACGCCGGGCTTCGTCACCCACGAGTCCGACCGGCACAAGGACGCACCTTGGGGCGTGTTCGGCGGAAAGCCCGGCGCGGTCGGCCGGCTCGAGACCTACAACGTTGCCGACCCGTCGAACGTCACGCAGAACCCGGCAAAGGTCTCCGGCCTGCGCGTCGAGCCGGGCGACGTCGTCACCTACGTTTCGCCGTCCGGCGGCGGCTATGGCGACCCGCTCGACCGCGATCCGCAGATGGTGCTCGACGACGTGCTCGACGACTTCATCGACGTCGCACATGCCTATGAAGTCTACGGCGTCGTGCTGACTCCGACGGACGATGGCTACGACTGGGGGCTCGACCTTTCGGCGACCGAAGCGCGCCGGGCGTCGATGCGAGCCGCCTGAGGCGGCAGACGTGTCCGCGTCAGCGACGGCCGGCGCGGACGAAATAGTCGAGCGAAGCGCGGATCTGCTCTTCTGTGTATCCGCGGCCGATGAGCACGATGGTATCGTCCTCGCGGTCGGGCTGCGGCGGAAGGATCTCCGGCCGCTGTACGACCTTCCTGACGCTCTGCAGCAAAAGCCGGCCGGCCGGGGTGCGAACGACGCCCTTGGCGCGCATGACGTCGTCGCCGCGGGCGTGGAGCAGCGCGGACAGCCAAACGGTGAAGGCGGTCCAGTCGACGTTTTCGCCGAGTTTGATGCGGGTCGGGAAGATCGGCGCCGAGGTCGCGCCGCCGAGATCAGGCAAGTCTTCCGCCTCGGCCCGAGGCAGGTCGGGGAGCGCAATCTCGCTGCCGTGTGCCGTCGCCTTGATCGGCGCATCAGGATTGAGTTTTTTCAGCGTCGCGAGCAGGCGGGCGATGACGGCCGGCTCCGCCGCGTCCGCCTTTGTGACGACGAGACGG
>DUSC01000255.1 GCA_012842935.1 Hyphomicrobiales bacterium
ATCCCGACCTGTTCGCGGACGCGCGTGGCGAAGCCCGCCAGCGCGGCCTGGGCGGTGTCCATGGCTTCCTGGCGCATGATCTTTTCGACGCCGAGCCAGTGCTTGAAGTCGCCCGGCTCGATCACGTAGAGCAGAACCAGCACGCCGCTCGTGCTGCGCGCCCGTCGCGAGGCATAGGCGACGGCCCGTTCGCATTCTGGCGTGTCGTCAATGATCGCCAGGAATTTCCGCCGGTGTCCGGCTTCCCGGCTCAGTCGTTTCGATACCATTCGCGATCCCGCACTGCGTGGCCCCCGGGGCCGACGGCCGCAATCTGCCACCCGCGAGGGAGACTGGCAATCTCCCCCGGCGCGGTGCGCTTCAGTCGTTGAGGAGCCCGACGATTTCCCGCACCGACTTCATCGTCGCCTCGGCCAGCGCCCGGGCGCGCGCGCCACCGTCCGACAGAACCGAATCGACATAGGCCCGGTCGGCGGAAATGCGCCGCATCTCGCCGGCGATCGGCGCCAGCTTCTCGACCGCGAGGTCGGCCAGCGCCGGCTTGAAGACCGAGAACTGCTGGCCGCCGAATTCGGCGATCACCCGCTCCTTGGTCGTCTCCGCCAGCGCCGCGTAGATGCCGACGAGGTTTTCCGCCTCGGGCCGCTCCTTCAGACCGTCGAGATCGGACGGCAGCGGCGCCGGGTCGGTCTTGGCCTTGCGGATCTTCTTGGCGATGGTGTCGGCGTCGTCGGTCAGGTTGATGCGCGACAGGTCCGAGGGGTCGGATTTCGACATCTTCTTCTGGCCGTCGCGCAGGCTCATGACGCGCGTCGCCGGACCCTCGATCAGCGGCTCCGTCAGCGGGAAGAACCCGTTCACGGTCTCTTCGCCGAGCGTCATCTCGACGCCGACGCCGAGGTCGGCGATGCGGGCGGAAAAGTCGTTGTTGAACTTCTGGGCGATGTCGCGGGTCAGTTCCAGGTGCTGCTTCTGGTCGTCGCCGACCGGCACGTGAGTGGCGCGGTAGACGAGGATGTCGGCGGCCATCAACGCCGGATAGGCGAACAGGCCCACGGAGGCGTTCTCGCGGTCCTTCCCGGCCTTTTCCTTGAACTGGGTCATCCGGTTGAGCCAGCCCATGCGCGCCACGCAGTTGAAGATCCAGGCCAGTTCCGTGTGCTGGGGCACCCGGCTCTGGTTGAAGACGATGTGCTTCTTCGGGTCGATGCCGGCAGCGAGGAAGGCGGCGGTGACTTCCCGGGTCGACTTCATCAGTTCGACCGGGTCCTGCCAGACCGTGATCGCGTGCTGGTCGACGACGCAGTAGATGCAGTCGTGGCTTTCCTGAAGGGCGACGAACTTGCGGATGGCGCCGAGATAGTTTCCGAGATGCAGGTTGCCGGTCGGCTGGACGCCGGAGAAGACGAGGGGCTTGAACGTGGACATGCGATGAGACCTTGTGGCTTGTGGAGGGCCGTTTCGCGCGCGGCGAAAGAAGCAGCGCGCTTATGGCGGAGGGGCCGTTCCTGCGCAAGGGGGCGGGAAGCGCGTCGACTGCCGGAGGAAGCGTCGACAAACGTTCCTCTACATTTGCGAAACAGCAATGACCTTCAACGTCGCCAACAAGGAGGCGGATCGCCTCGCTCGCCGGCTGGCGGGGATGGAAGGGATCGGCCTGTCCGAAGCGGTGATCCCCGCCATGCCGGAGGCAATCGAGCGGCGCCGCCGGCAGGAATCGCCGCTCGGGACCGCGGAGCGGCTATGCGCCGGCCTCTGCCGAAATCCTTCTTTGACGATCTTGCCGGCGACAGCTGATGTTCGTCGACGCAGCGGCGCCGACCGCCATTCTCAGTGGCGAAGCCGGCGCCCGCCGCTGCGCCGAAGCGACAGCCTCGGCTGCCGCCCCCGGACGACCTTTGCGATCGCCGTCTGGCAAGCGGCGCTCGCCCTTGCGAGCGAGCGGAAACGCGCGATCGCCCGGACTGCCGGGGCTGAACAGGTTGGCCGTTCCCTCGAAGCGCGCGGCATCGATCTGGTCGACCTGCCCCCGCCGATCGGGGCGGTCGCCATCGCTGCCGAAGCAGCCGAACGGTTCGGCGCCAGCCCTGACCGCCTCAGCCTTGCCGACGGCTTCCGCCACACCCGCGCGAAACACCGCGGCACGCCGATCCTCTCGACAGCCGACGAGTTTCGCTTCACGGACCTGGCGGCGGTTCCGCAGCCGCGCCGCGCCGCCGGATGTTGCGGCGGATCATGCCGGAGTCGGCGCCGCCGATGGCGAAAGCGACGGCGAAATAGACGACCATGGCACCGACCACGAGGATTCCCAGCGCGGCGGCCTGTTCCGGGAGGCGCGACTGCGGCTGCAGCCAGGCCGCGAGCCGGCCGGCGCCCCACCAGAGTGCGCCTGCCATCAGGGCGGCGCTGGCCACCAGCCGCGGAATGCGGGCGAGCAGCGGCCGGTCGGCGCCCCAATGTCCGCGCCACAGCAGCGTTCCGAAAAGCAGGGAGGCGTTCGTCCAGCCCGACACCGCCGAGGCGACGGCAATGCCCGGCGCGCCCATCGACGGGAAGAGCAACAGCGCCACCGAGATGTTGATGGCGACCGAAACGGCGGCATAGAACATCGGTGTGCGTGTGTCCTCGCGCGCGAAGAAGCCCGGCGTGAATGCCTTGATGAGGACGAAGGCCGGCAGGCCGATGCCGAAGATCGCAAGAACCTCGGCGACGACCAGCGTATCCCTGTGGGTGAAGGCGCCGCGTTCGTAGAGCACCCTGACGATCGGCTCCGAGATGACCATCAGCGCCGCGGCCGCCGGCAGCGTCAGGAACAGGGTGAATTCGACGGAGCGGTTCTGGAGGTTGCCGGCTTCCCGATGGGCTCCGGCGCGCAGGGCGCGCGCCAACTCGGGCAGGAGCACGACCCCGACCGCCACCCCGACGACTCCGAGAGGCAGCTGATAGACGCGGTCGGCGAGATTGAGCGCCGGGACGGCGCCCGCCTTGCCCGAGGCGATCGCCGTGCCGATCAGCGTGTTGATCTGGGTGATCCCGCCGGTGATGGCCGCGGGCAATGCCAGCCAGAGCAGGCGCTTCACGTTCGGCGTCAGCGCAGGCCGGCGGAAGCCGATGCGGACGCCGGCCCTGCGCACCGCCAGCCAGACGATTGCCAGCTGGACGATGCCGGCCGCCAGCACGCCCCAGGCGAGCATCTCGCCGACGATGCGGCCCTCCATGCCGTTGTACCAGACCACGGCCAGCACCGAGACGAGGATGACGTTGAGGAAGACCGGCGCGATCGCCGCCGCGAGGAACAGGCGCAGCGAATTGAGCATGCCCGCCATCATGGCGCCCAGCGACATGCAGATCAGGTAGGGAAACATGATCATCGCCAGTGCGATGGTCATCGCCAGCTTGTCCGGATCGTTGGCGAAGCCGGGTGCGATGACATGGCGGATGAGGAAGGGCATCGCCAGTTCCATGGCGATGGTCAGGGCCATCAGGATGGTGAACAGCACGCCGAAGACTTCTTCGGAAAAGCGCCGCGCACCCTCGATGCCGCCGGCCTCGATCTCGCGCGCGAAGAGCGGCACGAAGGCCGCGTTGAAGGCGCCCTCGGCGAACAGCCGGCGGAAGGTGTTGGGAAACTGGAAAGCTGCGTAGAAGGCCTCGGCGACCGGGCCGGTGCCCACGGCTGCCGCCATCATCATCTCCCGGGCAAAGCCGAGGATGCGGCTGGCCATCGTGCCGAAGCCGACGGTGGCGAATTTGCGGACGAGGCTCATCTGGGGGGCACCATGTGGATCGAACGCTGCGGCCGGCGGCGTTTCATGAGGCCGCGACCCGGCCGCGTGCGGCGCGCTGCTGACCTTCGCCCTCCAGCGTCTCGATCAGCCGCGAGCGGATGGTCGCAAGCCGCGTCGCATTCTCGATCTTCTGCCCGGTCAGGTCGGTCACGTAGAACGTGTCGATGACCTTCTCGCCGAAGGTGGTGATGTGCGCCGAGGCGATGTCGAGCGACAGGTCCGACAGCGTGCCGGTGAGGTCCGACAGAAGCCCCGGCCGGTCGAGCCCGGTCACCTCGATGACCGAGAAGCGGTTGGACAGCGTGTTGCGGATCTCGGCCCGCGGCTCGATCCTGAAAGCCTTGGTGCCGCGCTTCGGCTTGGCCCTTTTCTCGATCATCTCCGGCAGCCAGGACCTGCCGGACAACACGTCCTCGATCAGCTTGCCCACACGTTCGGCCCGCCGCCTCTCGTCCTCGTCCCGGTCGAACTCGCGCGAGATCAGGATCGTGTCGAGCGCCCGCCCGTCGGCGGTGGTGAAGATGTGGGCGTCGACGATGTTGCCGCCCGCTGCCGCGCAGGCGCCGGCGATGATCGACAGCAGCCGCGGATGGTCCGGCGCGAGCACCGTGATCTCCGTAACCGCCTCGAACTCGTGCGGCATGACCATCGTCGCCAGGGCCCGCCCGGAGCCGTCCGCCTTGCGGATGAACTCGGCGTGGCGCAGCTGGTCCTTGATGTCCACGGCGAGCAGGTAGTTGTCGTAGTGCAGCTTCACGTAGCGCTTGCGGTCGCGCTCCGGCCAGTCGGCCAGTGCGGCGCGCAGGCGCTCGCGAGCCTCGTCGGCGCGCTGCGCGCGCGAGACTTCGGAAAATCCGCCGGTCAGCAGCAGCTCGGTCTCGTAGTAGAGCGTGCGCAGCAGCTGTCCTTTCCAGCCGTTCCACACGCCGGGGCCGACGCCGCGAATGTCGCAGACGGTCAGCACCAGCAGCAGCTTCAGCCGCTCCACCGACTGCACCGCCGCGGCGAAATCGTCGATCGTCTTGCGGTCGTTGAGGTCGCGCGTCTGCGCCGTCATCGACATCAGGAGGTGCTGCTCCACCAGCCAGGCGACGGTCTCGGTATCCGATGTCGACAGCCCGAGCACCGGGCAGATGCGCCGCGCGATCCGCGCGCCGGCTTCCGAGTGGTCCTCCGGGCGGCCCTTGGCGATGTCGTGCAGCAGGACGGCGAGGTAGAGCACCTCGCGCTGCTTCTTCAGTCCGGGCATCAGCTGGTGCGCCAGCGGATGCAGACGGTCGCTGTCGCCGTGCTCGATTTCCGAGAGCACGCCGATGCAGCGCAGCAGGTGCTCGTCGACCGTGTAGTGGTGATACATGTTGAACTGCATCATCGCCACGACCTTGCCGAATTCCGGAATGAGCCTGCCGAGCAGCCCGGCCTCGTTCATGCGGCGAAGGTTGAGTTCCGGATTGCGGTCCGACGTCAGGATGTCGAGGAACAGCCTGTTCGCCTCTTCGTCGCGGCGCAGCGTCCGGTCGACGAGGCGCAGCGATCGCGTCACCAGCTTGATCGCGTCGGGATGGTATTCGAGCCCGTGCCGGTCGGCGAACCAGAACAGGCGCAGCAGGTTCACCGGGTCGCGCTCGAAGACCTTCTGGTCGGCGATGTTGATGCGGTGGTTGTCGACGATGAAGTCCGAAGTGCCGGCCAGCTTGCGCCGCTTGCGCGAGAACGACTGCAGAAGCCGGTTGAAGCCCGACACGTGGCTGGCCTGCTCTTCCTCGACGGCGGCGCAGAAGATGCGGGTGAGGTCGCCCACCTCCTTGGCGATCAGGAAGTAGTGCTTCATGAAGCGCTCGACCGCCGACAGGCCGGGATGGCTCGTATAGCCCAGCCGGTCGGCGACCTCGCGCTGGATGTCGAAATGCAGGCGTTCCTCCGCCTTCCCGGTGAGGAAATGCATGTGGCAGCGCACCGCCCAGAGGAAGTCTTCGGCCTTGCGGAACTCGTTGTATTCCTCGTGGGTGAATACCCCCTTGTCGACGAGTTCCTCGCCGCTGCGCACGCGGTAGAAGTACTTGCCGATCCAGAACAGCGTGTGCAGGTCGCGAAGGCCGCCCTTGCCGTCCTTGACGTTGGGCTCGACGAGATAGCGGCTCTCGCCGGCCTTGCGGTGGCGCTCGTCGCGTTCGGCGAGCTTGGCCTGCACGTATTCCGCGCCCGTGTTGCGCACCACGTCGCGGTCGAAGCGCTCGAGAAGTTCCCGGTAGAGCGGCTCCTCGCCCCACAGGTGCCGTGCCTCCAGGATCGAGGTGCGGATGGTGATGTCGGAGTGCGAGAGGCGGATGCACTCCTCGATGTTGCGGGTCGCATGGCCGACCTTCAGGCCGAGGTCCCACAGCATGTAGAGCATGTACTCGACGACCTGCTCGCCCCACGGCGTCTGCTTGTAGGGGAGCAGGAACAGGAGGTCGATATCGGAGCCCGGCGCAAGCGTGCCGCGCCCGTAGCCACCGACCGCCGTGACGGCCATGCGTTCGGCCGCGGACGGGTTCTTCGAGCGGTAGACATGGGTGACGGCGAAGTCGCAGAGCGCGGCGATGATTTCGTCCATGAGGAACGACAGCCTGGCGGCGCAGGCCGTGCCGCCGCCATCCTCCATCAGCATGGCCTCGGCGGCCTTGCGCCCGTCGGCGAGCCGCTGCTTGAGCAGCTTCAGCACCTGGGCGCGCACCGCCGCGCCGGAGCCGTCATTGCCGGAATCCGCTGTCAGCGCCGTGAGATCGCGGCGTAGGACGGCGCCGTCGATGATCTCTTCCAGCTTCAGGGGAATGGTCTTCATGCGCCTCTGCGGTATTCCGATGACGGGCCGGCTCTATAGCGTGATTTGCCGGCCATGAATACCGCAGGGGCCCGCCGGCGCCGGCCTCACGTCGCCGCCAGTCCCTTCAGCCGGTAAATCGCATCGAGCGCCTCCTTGGGCGTCATCTCGTCGGGATGGAGCGCTGCGACGGCGTCGCGCAGCGCGTCGCCTGCCGGTGCGGCGGCCGGCTTCGGCGGGACCCGGCGCCTGGCCCGCCTGGTGGGCCGGGGCAAGGCTTTGGAAATGATTCTGGGCGGCGAGCAGGTCAATGCCGAGACTGCCATGAGGCTGGGGCTGGGGG
>DUSC01000256.1 GCA_012842935.1 Hyphomicrobiales bacterium
CATCGGCGAGCCGCGATCGTCCATGACGATCCCGGCTGCGCTTATATAGATAAATGTCCTTGCCCCCGCCGCCTCGGCTGCCGCGAGGAGCACGACCGTGCCGTCGACATTGGTGCGGAAGTACGGCGCGCGCGGACCGGCGAAACGGAAGCGGGCTGCCGCGTGCACCACGGCATCCACCGCTGGCAGCGAGAGCGGCCGGCCCCCCTCGAGATCGCCCGACACCGGCGTTGCGCCCATGGCCATCAGCTTTTCATGGGATGACGCCGAGCGCGTCAGCGCAAAGACCTGATGCCCGCCTTCCGCGAGTCTCGCGATCAACCGCCCGCCGAGGAACCCGGTGCCGCCCGTAACGAGGAGTCTCATGGCTTCAGTCCTTTTTCTCGGGATTGAGGATCGCCTGCATCGTCCGTTCGCGCAGGTCGTCGATGACGGCCGGATCGGGCGGCATTGCCTTGCGCTGCTGCGCCGTCACATGGAGCAATGACGCGGCGTTTGCGGATGCCCAGACATGGTCCGCGGCGGCCTCCACGCTGACGGCCAGCCGCCCTTCCGCAGCGATGGCGCGGATGCGCTCGCGCAGCAGCGCGACGGCCCGTTCGGCCGCGGGGATTTCCGCGCCCTGGAGGAAGCGGCTCATCATGGCCACGTAGAGCCGCGGTCGGGCCGCCGCGAAGCGCACATAGTCGTCCCAGCCCTCGCGAAGCGCCGTCGCCGGATCGGGCGACTGCACCGCTGCCATCTTGCTCGCCAGAAACTGCGAAAAAGCTTCGGCCATGGCGGCGCTGAGGAGCCCGTCGGCATTGCCGAAATGATGATAGAGGGTCGGCGCCGAGACGCCGGCGATGGCGCAGACGGCTCGGGTCGAGAACTGGGCCTCGCCGTCCTGTTCGAGAACCTTCAGCGCCGCAGCGACAAGAGCATCACGTGTGTCCATGCGGTCGATATAGCACCGCTATAGAGGAATGTCTATAGCAGCGCTATATCATCGCTAGCACGTCACGACAGAGACCGAGATCGTTCGCATCGCTGGTCAGTCGGGATTGACGGCGCAAGCGCCCCATTCGCATCCGACGGGACAGCCTTGGAGCCCCCGGCCGATCGATCGTGGGTCATGAAGCGAACGCCGGCTCTCGGCACCTTAAGCCGATCGTTGGCCGCCCCGCCCCCTCACCCGGCCGGCACGGGCTTCGGCCGGCCCTCGCCGTCGAGCGCGACCATGACGAAGTCGGCGTCGGTGACCTTCTCCATCAGGTCCGAGAGGTAGCGCTGGGCCCAGGCCTCGACCTTCAGCACCATCGAGGTGCGGCCGACGCGTTCGATGTGGGTGTAGATGCACAGCGTGTCGCCGACCTTCATCGGCTTGGCGAACGACATCTCCTTGACCGCGGCGGTGACCACCCGGCCCTTGGCGCGCTCGGCGGCGCGGATGCCGCAAGCGAGGTCCATCTGCGCCATGACCCAGCCGCCGAAAATGTCGCCGGCGGCGTTGGCGTCGGCGGGCATGGCCAGCGTGCGCAGCGTCAGCTCCCCGGTGGGCGCGGTATCGGCGGCGGTATTGTCGGCCATCGCGGGCTCCTCTCGTTTCACCGGACTCCGTAGATAGCGCGCGGGCCGGCGTCAACGCGGGCTGGGCATCGCTGACGCGACTCGCCGAGGGTCCGCGTTCCTTCACAGCCGGCTTCGCCGGCGAAGGGGGCACCCGCCGCGGATGCCCGCTTCTGCCGTCGCTTTTCTCACAAGCCATGCCGGAAGACGGGGCTGTGCGCAGCGGCACGAGTGGCTAGTCTGGGCATTGTCCTCAGCGCGTGGCGGTCCATGCAGGTTTACGATTTCATCGTCGTCGGCGCCGGCTCGGCCGGTTCGGTCGTGGCCGAGCGGCTTTCCGCCAGCGGACGCTTCTCCGTCCTGGTGCTCGAGGCCGGCGGCACTGACCTGCGTTTCTACGTGCAGATGCCGCTCGGTTACGGCAAGACCTTCTTCGATCCGGCGGTCAATTGGAACTACAGGGCGGAGCCCGACCCCGGGCTCGCCGGCAACGCCGACCATTGGCCGCGCGGAAAAATCCTCGGCGGCTCGAGCTCCATCAACGCCATGGTGTGGATCCGCGGCGCGCGTGAGGATTATGACGGCTGGCGCGACGCCGGCAATCCGGGCTGGGGCTTTAACGACCTGCTGCCGGTGTTCAAGGCCATCGAGGACAACGAGGCCGGCGCGAACACATGGCGCGGCAAGGGCGGCCCCGTTCACGTCACCGACATGACGCCCGCCGTCCATCCGCTGACTCACCGCTATATCGAAGCAGGGAAACAGGCCGGCCTGCCTTTCAATCCCGACTTCAACGGCGAGAGCCAGGAAGGTGTAGGCATCTACCAGATTTCGACCAAGGGCGGACGGCGAATGTCGGCCGCACGGGCATTTCTGCGACCTGCGATGAAGCGCGGGAACGTGCGCGTCGAGACCGGTGCGCTGGCGACCCGCATCCTCTTCGAGGGCAGGCGCGCTGTCGGCGTCGAATACGAGCGGAACGGCCAGACGAGAACGGTGCGCGCCGGGCGCGAGGTGATCCTCAGCGGCGGCTCGGTCAACTCGCCGCAGCTGCTGCAGCTGTCCGGCATCGGGCCGGGACCGCTGCTGCAGTCGCTGGGCATCGAGGTCGTGCATGCCAACGCCAATGTCGGCGCCAACATGCAGGACCATGTCGGCATCAACTACACCTTCAAGGCCAAGGTGCCGACGCTGAACTCGATCCTGCGGCCCTGGTGGGGCAAGGCGCTCGTCGGCATGCGTTATCTCCTGACCGGCACCGGGCCGCTGTCGCTGTCGATCAACAATGGCGGCGGCTTCTTCCGCACCGATCCGACGCGCGGGCGGCCGAACATGCAGCTTTATTTCCAGGCCTTCTCGACGGTGATCCCGCGGGCCGGCGAGCGTCCGATCCTGGCGCCCGACCCGTGGCCGGGCTTCTCGATCGGGCTGTCCAACGCGCGACCCTCCTCGCGCGGCGAAATCACCATCCGCTCGGCCGACCCGCATCAGTATCCGAAGATCGTCGCCAATGCGTTCTCGACCGACCACGACGTCGAGGAGATGCTGGCGGCGGTGAAGTTCGTGCGGAAGATCGCCGCGCAGCCGGCCATCGCCGAGGTGATCGCGGAGGAAGTCCTGCCCGGTCCGTCCGTGCAGTCCGACGCCGAACTGATCGACGATTTCCGCCGCCGTTCGGGCACGGTCTACCACCCCTGCTCGACCTGCCGCATGGGGCCGGATCCGGCGACGTCCGTCGTCGACCCGCGTCTGAAGGTGCACGGTATCGACGGCCTGCGAATCATCGACGCCTCGATCTTCCCCGGCAACATCACCGGCAACACCAATGCGCCGGCGATCATGACCGGGTGGAAGGGGGCGGAAATCGCGCTGGAGGATCAGACCTGAACGTAAATTGGGAGGGCTAGATGCTTGAGGAACTAGCAGGAAGAATACGCGACGAACCGTTGTTCCACCTTATGTCGGCTGGCAGAGAGCTTTTTAGTTCGAATATTTTAGCTTGGTTTTTCAACTCGCATCCTGCATGGGCTGACGAGGTGTTCGTACCACTAACCTTACACAACGCCAATATCAATACGCCTCGAACCGCGCTGCGAGAATATCGAAGGATAGATTTGACACTACGATGGCCGGGGTACGAGGAGGTCGAACTAGAGAACAAAACGATCAGCTATCCGGACGAAGTTCAGCTGGCGAACTATGGGAACGATCGTATCAATACGAATCGATACCTGCTTAGTTTAATGAGGCCCGGATGGCAGAATAATGTAGCTGTTTTCGGTGGTCGCCAGTGGAAGTTCATGTCTCATGGGGAATTGTCTCAAAATATATTGGTACATGCGCCACCACACGGTGGGGGATTTGAACACGACTTAATAACCCATTACGCATGTCTAATGAAACATCTGCAAGAACTGATCGATCAAGCTGCCAATAATATCGGCGACGAGACGACGGTGAACCTTCAACAAGCAGAGCGCGACGCGCTTGGCCACAATCGGTTAATCGTGATGGTAAGCAAAGCGCGATATTTTTCGACCAGACAGATGATCGATAATGAATTTCATGAAATTGGAGTAGATCAAGAGAAATACGCTCTTGAAGTAAATTTCACGAACAACACACCGCTTATCAACTGCTGGTATCACTTTGACATCGATCCCAACAATCCGGGAACACAGGTTGGCTGGCAGTTGCAAGGGAATCAATTCAGACTGACGATGCAGGTACCGCATCTTGCCGGGCCAAATCACCGCCAAGAAAGAGAAAATTATGCCGGAAATTTCCCGAATCATTTCAATTTCGGACCTGTAGATGGAGCGGTCGGAGTGCAACAAATGATTCATCCGCACCAGGGTTTCTGCCACTATAATCCATGTTTCGTCTATCGTTACCAACAGCATCCGCACATCACCGTTGGGCAATTGAAGGCCGCTGCAGTTGCCGTTACCAATCACTTGGAAAATCTGGCCTAGTCGGGAAAATAGGGCAAAGTACGCATGTACCGCACGCCTGTTGTATAGGCTTTTTGAGATAGGACGGTGCCGATGAAAATCACTGACGTAAAAACCTGGGTTGTCGGCAACCCTCCGCCCGGCATCGGCGGCAAGTATTTCATCTTCGTCAGGCTCACCACCGACGGCGGCGTCGTCGGCTACGGCGAGGCCTACAACGCCACCTTCGGCCCGCACGTCACGGCGAAGATGATCGAGGACTGCGCCGAGCGCTATCTGGTCGGCCGCGACCCGCACGACATCGAGACCTTCTTCCGCCGCGCCTACTCGTCGGGCTTCACCCAGCGCCCCGACGTCTCGATGATGGGCTGCGTCTCGGCGCTGGAAATGGCCTGCTGGGACATCGTCGGCAAGGAGGCCGGCAAGCCGGTCTACAAGCTGCTCGGCGGCCAGGTGCACGAGGCGTTGCGCTGCTACACCTACCTCTACCCCCACGAGGGCAGCGTCCACACGGAAGACGTCGCGCCGAGGAACGTCTACAACGATCCCGATCTCGCCGCCGAATGCGCGGCGCTCTACGTGAAGCAGGGCTTCAACGCGGTGAAGCTCGACCCGGCCGGCCCGTACACGGCCTTCGACGGACACCAGCCGCGCCTCGTCGACATCGACCTGTCGGCGCGCATGATGAAGGCGATCCGCGAGGCGGTCGGAACCCGGGCCGACATCCTGTTCGGCACGCACGGCCAGTTCACCGCGTCGGGGGCTTTGAGGATGGCACGCGCGATCGAGCCCTACGACCCGCTGTGGTTCGAGGAGCCGGTGCCGCCGGACATGCCGGAAGTCATGGCGCAGGTGGCGCGCGGCACCTCGATCCCCATCGCCACCGGCGAGCGGCTGACGACGAAATGGGAGTTCGCCCGCGTCATCGAACAGCGCGCGGCGACCATCCTGCAGCCCGACCTCGGCCGCTCCGGCGGCATTCTCGAGACCAAGAAGATCGCGGCCATGGCCGAGGCCTGGCATATCCAGGTGGCGCCGCACTGCTATTGCGGTCCGATCGTCGGCGCCGCCAACATCCAGCTCGCCGCGACGCTGCCCAACTTCCTGATCCTCGAATCGCTGAAGCAGTGGGACGGTTTCCACGCCGAGCTCCTCAAGAAGAAGATCGAGTGGCAGGACGGCAACGTCATCCCATCGAAGGAGCCGGGGCTCGGCGTCGAACTGGATGAGGCGGTCTGCGAGGCGCATCCCTACGGCGGCAAGGCCTTGCACCTGCACATGGCGCCGGACCCGCTGTTTCCCTGAAAGGATTTCGATTCCAATCGCTTAAGTGGAAGGACGGACTCGACGCCGGAAGCGGTTGAATCGATCCGGCAAAGGCCTGAACCAGGACGCGAAGGGCTTCGCGCAACAGTTGCGGCCGGACGCGTGCAGCGCCTCAGCCGCGGAGCGTCAGCGCCGACGGCCTGATGTCGAACGTCGCCGGAATATGGCCGGGCGATTCCCCGTCGACGTCGAGCAGCGCGCCATTCTCGAGCGGATCACCGAGCGGCTCGACGACCACCCTCCGCCCGCGCAGGAAGGTGCAGCTGGCGAGCCTCCGGTGCGCACCGCTGTAGACGAGGCGGATGTCCTTGATAAGCGACAGCTTCGAGCGCCCGCGGATGACCACGATGTCGAGCAGGCCGTCGTCGAGAACCGCATCGGGCGCGATCATCATGCCGCCACCGAAGAAGCGGCCGTTGGCGACAGCGACGAGCGCGATGCGGGCTTCGAAGGGAGGCTGGTCGTCGATCGCGATGCGCACCTCCTGGAAGCGATAGCGTATGAGTTCGCGTACCGTGTGCCAGAGGAACACCGCCTTGCCGCTCATGCGGTCGCCGGTCTTGGCGTCGTTGACCGCGCGCGCTGTCGGGCCCGAGACGCCCAGGCTGGAGATGTTGATGAAGTAGCGGCTGGCGAGCGCGCCGTGCTCATCGACATAGTTGATGCAGCCGACGTCGATCGTGCGCGTCGAACCGGAGGCGATGCGCGCCGCGGCAGCCTCGACATCGCCGTCGATGCCCAGGCTACGGGCGAGGTCGGAACCGGTTCCGGCGGGCATGATGCCGAGCTGGCCGCCGCCGCCGGCCCGCAAGAGGCCGTCCGCCACCTCGCTGATGGTGCCGTCGCCTCCTGCCGCGATGACGATCTCCGCCCCTTCCAGGGCAAGCTTGCGTGCATAGAGGCTGGCCTCGCCGACGGCGGCGGTCTCCTCGACGATCAGCTCGCTAAAATGTCGCGAGAGCGCCTCGCGCGCCGCCGGCCACAGCCGCCGCATCCGGCCGCTTCCCGCGACCGGATTGACCACCACACCGACCCTCATTCCGCCCCTCCCGGCACCTCTAGCGCCCTGTCTCCCGAGGCACAGGATCGGACGCTCCGGACCGTCCCGCAAGCCATTCGGCAGCCCTGACACCCACGCCTGGCCGCCATGCCTCGTACCAGCGCGCCAGCCGACGCGCGAAATCGTCGGGCAGGATCGCCATCTCCTCGTCCTGAGCATAGGCGAAGCGCGCCGCCTCGCGCACCTGTTCGCCCGGGCGGAAGGCCTGACCGGCACGCGCCACGACTTCCGGGAGCGCCATACCGTAGGCAGACGCCCAGGTCTCGATCTCGCCGGCCGGCCAATAGGGATAGTGACGACGCCATCCGGCGGCGAAAGCGGTCGGCTCGCCGTCCGGCGTTTCGGCGAGCGGCGCTTCCGCCGTATCGCATGGTCGCGCGGCGCTCCCGAGAACGGCGATGGCGCGGTCGACGACCCGTTCCGCGATCGGCCGGACGGTCGTCCAGTCGCCGCCGGCAACCGACAGGAAACCGGGGACGCCGGTACCGGCATGATCGACGAAGCTGCCGAGCCGGGCATGAGCGGCCTTGCCGTCCGGCGTCCGCGGCAGCGCCCGCACGGACGCGAGTCCGTCTATGGGGAACGCGAGGGCATCGCACGCCGAAGGCGCAAGATCGCCGACACGGCCGGCGAGCCATGTCATGTCGTCGGCCTCGGCGATTGCGTTCGCGGGATCGTCGTCGAACGCATCCGTGGCCGTCCCGACGACGCTCATGCCCCGCCACGGCACGATCGTCATGTCGACATCGCCGTCTTCGGGAAACACCAATGCGTGTTCGCGGGCGATCGCCTGCGTGATGATGCGGACCTCGCGCGACAGCCTCGTTCTGCCGCCGCGTTCGTCGCCGAGCAGGCGGGCCGCCGTTGCCTCGCACCAGGCACCGGTTGCATTGACGACGACAGACGACCAGGCTTCGAGCCAGGCGCCGCCGATGCGGTCGAAGACACGCGCGCCCGAGAGCTTGCCGTTGAGATAGACAAGGGCATCGCATTCGGCGTGGTTGGCGACCACCGCGCCATGAGTGACGGCGTCCTTGAGGAGCGCGAGGACGAGACGCTCGGGCTCGTCGATGCGCCAGTCCGTGTAGACGAGCGCACCGCGGAGAGCGGGCTGGTTGATCGCCGGCTCGAGATCCACGGCCTCCGCCGCACCGATCCGCTCGGCCGAGCGGTCGAGAACCGGTAGCGAGCCGGCGCCGGCCCGGCGGTAGAGATCGACGGCCAGCCGCATCGCCGCGCTGCGGGCGGGGTTCCGGGTCGTGACCGGCACCATGCAACGCTGCGGAGCGACCCGATGCGGCGCAATCCTGGACCACACGGCCCCCTCGGCGAGCGTTCGTCGCAACGCGCCGGGACGCCTCGGCAGGCGGTGGCCGATACCGCCGACGACCAGGCGCGGCATGCCCTCGCTGGCGCCGCAGGCGAAATCGTCGCGCTCGACGAGGGCGACCGACAGGCCGCGCCGCGCGGCGTCGCGGGCGATCGACGCGCCGACCAGCCCGCCGCCGATCACCAGCACGTCGAAAGATTGGCTGTCGAGAGCTCCGAGGTCGCGCTTCACGCCGCCCCCCTTGGGTGGCCGACAGAGTACCGGAGACGGCGGCGCGGCGATACCGCCCTGAAGCGGTGCGCGCGGGTTCTCCACGCCGAACGGAGATTCCCCTGCGGTCGGGCCTGTGCGGCGGCGGCCGAATTGGCTAGATTTCCCCACGGTCAACAGGCAGGGGGCAGCGGTGACGACGATCCAGAAACTCGCAATCGCCTACGCGGTCATGTTCTTCGCCGTCGTCGCAATCGGCTACGTGCCGGCGTTCAACGACGCCAACGGCCAGCTCTTCGGCCTGTTCAGCCTGCAATGGTGGGACGACCTTCTGCACGGCTTCTCCGGCGTGTGGGCGCTCGCCGCGGCGATCCTGTCGCACCGGGCCTCGGTGCTCTACTTCCGCCTGTTCGGCGCGGTCTACCTGTTCGACGGCATCCTCGGCCTCGTCACCGGTTCCGGCTGCCTCGACGGCGGCATTTTCTTCTACGGCTTCCAGGATATCGAGCTGCAGACGCGCTTCTTCGCCAACCTGCCGCACCTGGTGATCGGCGGGGCGGCCGTCTTCATCGGCTTCGTCCTGGCGAACCGCGCCGGCGGACGCCCGGCGCTGGCCTGACCCCCGATGTTCGGGCTGCGGATGATCAGGCGCCTCGTCAAGGCGATCGTCTACCTCGTCGTACTGGTGCTGCTGATCCCGGTATTGGGCCTCGTATACGGCTTCGCCACGACATCGGCCCCGGAGTCTGAAATCGCCTCGGCATCGCCTCCGCCGGCCGCGATCGGCGAGCGCCTGCGCAAGGAGATTCCTGGCTATCAGCGGCCGGAAGAATCGACCTATCTCACCTATCCGGAATGGGCGATCGTCTACGCGGCGCGCGAATATGCCCGCTTCGTCGCCGGGCGGCGGGAGAGCGGGTTCCCCTACTGGGCTTATGTCGGGCGTTTCTGGCAGGACTACGCGACGATGATCCGCGCCAGCAGCGCCTATCCGTTCAACGGCGAGTACCACCTGATGCTCGTCGTCATCGGCACGAGCCACACGATCGAGCACGTGCTGCAATGGGCCTACGAGAACAGCGTCGGCCGTCTCACCGAGTGGACTTCGGGAAGTCCGGTCACCGCAGACCGCTACCTCGCCGCGACGGCGGCGGAGTATGCCGCCTTCCTCGACCAGGTGCCCTGGTACGAGTTCCCCTATGCCGAGAAGCGCGCCGGCCTGATCGCACTGGCAACACCGCCGGACGAGGACGCCATCCGCACCGGAGAGCGCAAGGCCGCCTACGGCCTCGCCTATGCGATCAAGCAGGCTTATGCGGATCTGATCCGTTCGGGCCTCGCCGCGTCGTCGGCGCCCGCCGAACTCGACATCCACGTATGGGCGAAGGGCCCGGTAGGCGAGGCGGTGAGCGGCGAGGCGGACACAGCGCTGGAGGGCGATTTCGGCGCCGACGGCGCGGTCTTCGTTACCAGGCGCTATCAGGTCTTCACCGACATGATTCCCCGGCTGATCGCGAAGGGCGTCAGCTTCGTCGAGATTGGCGGCAACGACGAGATCCTGGTGACCGTGCTGTCGGACGAGGAGATCGGGGCGCCGGAGGGCACCGCAGTGCTGTTCTCATACGAACTGCCGGCGCAACCGGGCCTCCGCCGCACCGGTCTGGTCGCGCGCGTCGACGCCCTGCATACCGCGATCCCGGACCTCGCCAGGAACAACGCCCACCTCGAGCACGTCTACGACTACTGAGCCGGCCGGGGCACCCGCGCCTCCGCGGTCCCGCCTTCCTTCCACCGCGATCCCGGCCAATTGCCGCCGCGAATCCGGGCGACAAGGTTCCGGGCGCGGGGTGTGAGGGACAGTGACATGCTCAAGACCGCGATGATCACGGCGACGATCCTCGGCTGCGACTGCGACGCCAGGCAGTGCGAGTACATCCGCGACGAGCCGGTACAATGGACGACGATCGAGGATTGCGAATCCGAGATCGGGAAACGAACCTTCGACGGCGCCGGTCCCGCCTACCCGACCGTCATCGCCGTCTGTTACGCCCCTGCCGCGTCAGCCGCCGACGCCGCGACACCGGAACCGGCGAAGCAGGTCCAGGCCGCATCCGCAGCGGCGGGGACGCCGACCTCCGGCCGCATCTTCGCCGGCACGGTCAAGGGCTACGTCGTCGTCCGCCAGTCGCTCGGCTCGGCGGTGGACGCGACCTTCGACGCCGCCCGCTGGACGCTCGACCGGCTGGGCGGGCTCACGCTCTCGGGCTTCTGACGGCGCTCAGGCCGTTCCACTGAGCAGCTTCATCCCGCGATAGAAGGTCGAACCGAACAACTCGTCCGGATCGACCTCCTTCTTATAGGCCAGGAAGGCCGCAAGCCCGGGATAGCTCGCGCGCAGCTGGGCGGCCGTGTAGTGCAGCTGGTAGGGCAGGAAGAAACGCCCGCCATGGGCGAGCGTCAGGTCGATCATGGCGCGCGTGAGCGCGCGCATGCGCCTGTTACCCTCTTCGTCGGCACTCTGGTTCACGTAGAGCACGAGCGATAAGGCCGGCTCCGGCGCATAGGTCAGGGCGACGTCCTCGGCATGGACGACGCGCACCGACGCGTTGAGCAGCTGGAGCGGCTGGCCGCGCAGGATCTCGCGGGCTTCCTTGACGAAGGACGCGAAGTTGGCGCGCGGCACGAAATACTCGTGCAGGATGTCGGTGTCGTCCTGCAAGTCGTTGAAAAGATAGGATACCGAGTCGTGCATCGGGTCGTTGCGGGTGACCAGGCAGGCCTCCGCCTCGGTCAGCGCGTCGCTGCGCGGCACGGTGCAGGCCTCGAACCTGGGCTCCAGCGTCTCCTCGGCGAACCACTTCATGCGCTGGAAGACGCCGCCATGCTTGGCGAGGTTCATGATCAGGCGCTTCAGCGTCACGCCCGACGGCTCGGCGAGCGCCGGCGTACCCGGCGGCGGCTGATCGGCGACGCGGTCGTAGCGGTAGACGATCATGTCTTCCATGAAGTTGCCTGGCGCCGTCGAGAGGTGGCCGTAGAACAGGCCGATGTTCGGATCGGCCACGAGCTTGTCCTCGAAGAACGCCGGGAAATCGTCGGTGCGGATGACCTCGCGCGTCGTTCGGTAGACGACATTGTCGGTGATCTCGATGACGGCCGAAAGCACCACACCGAACAGGCCGTAGCCGCCGACGACATGGCGGAAGAGATCGGCGTTCTCGCTCGCCGAGCAGGCGACCACGCTGCCGTCGGCGAGCATGACCCGCATCGATCGGATGGTGCGCGCGATCGAGCCCACCTGATGGTCCATGCCGTGCGCGTTGACCGCTATCGAACCGCCGACCGAGAAGATGTCGCTCGACTGCATCGCCTTCACGGCGAACCGTGGATGCAGAATGTTCTGGATGTCGTGCCAGCGCGCGCCGGGCTGGACGGTGATGGTGCGCGCCCCCTCGTCGAGCTCGACCTTGTTGAATTTCAGCATGTCGAGGACCAGCGCATTGTCGTCGAAGGCGTGGCCGCCCATCGAGTGACGCACGGCAGCGATGGAGACCTTCAGGCCGTTCTGCCTGGCGAAGGCCAGCGCGGCGGCGACGTGCGCCTCTTCGGTGACCTCGACGACGCCGTAGACCGGCGTCCGCGACAGCGCGCTGGCATCGTTCATCTCGCCGCCCTTCATCGACCACGGCAGGGCGGGATCGAAGGCGGGCGGCGGGGCGAGCGGCTCGGCGG
Source organism: Hyphomicrobiales bacterium (assembly GCA_012842935.1). GTDB lineage: Bacteria > Pseudomonadota > Alphaproteobacteria > Rhizobiales > Rhizobiaceae > DUSC01. Next base: position 12,161 of record DUSC01000256.1, read on the forward strand.
CGAGCGGGACGCCGTCTATGTCGGCGATGCGGCCGAGGCTCTTCGGGCCGGAGGGATCGCGACTGAGACGCGCCAGCGTCATGCCGGCCCAGCCGAGGCCGGCCGCCGCCACCACGGCGCCGGCCAACGTGCGCCTGGAAATTCCTGATCGCCGCCGGTCGCGTTCCATCCCCGTCCCCCGCCCGTCTCCCTAGGGTTAGCCCGGCACGTTCGGAAACGCCAGCGGTCGCCGAAGGCAAGGGGAGCCGGTCCGAGGACCGGCTCCCACGCGACGGGCGG
>DUSC01000257.1 GCA_012842935.1 Hyphomicrobiales bacterium
AAGGGGAACACCGCCTCCTTCACCGCGATGTGGCCGAGCCGGCGCGGGTCGGGCTTCGCGCCGTAATGGGCGAAAGCCTGGTCGAGGCTTTCGCCGGCCATGATGCGCGCCGCGATCTTGGCGATCGGCCGGCCGATGGTCTTGGCGACGAACGGCACGGTGCGCGACGCGCGCGGGTTGACTTCCAGCACGTAGATGGTGCCGTCCTTGATGGCGTACTGGACGTTCATCAGGCCGCCGACATGCAGCGCCCGGGCGAGCGCGGCCGTCTGCCGCTCGAGTTCGTCGACCATCGCGTCCGACAGCGAATGGACCGGCAGCGAGCAGGCACTGTCGCCCGAATGGATGCCCGCCTCCTCGATGTGCTCCATGATGCCCGAGACATAGGTGTTCTTCCCGTCGCACAGGCAGTCGACATCGACCTCGATGGCGCCCGAAAGATAGGTGTCGAAGAGCAGGGGGTTCTTGCCCAAGAGCGTGTTGATCTGGCCGGTCTTGTCGTTCGGGTATTTCTGCTTGATGTCTTCCGGCACCAGGCCGGGCACCGTGTCGAGCAGGTAGCTTTGCAGCATGCCCTCGTCGTGGATGATCTGCATGGCGCGGCCGCCGAGCACGTATGAGGGGCGCACCACCAGCGGGAAGCCGAGCTCGCCGGCCACCGTCCGCGCCTGCTCGACCGACCAGGCGATGCCGTTCTTCGGCTGGGTCAGGCCGAGCCTGTGGAGGAGCTTCTGGAAGCGATCGCGGTCTTCCGCGAGGTCGATGGCGTCCGGCGAGGTGCCGAGGATCGGGATGCCGGCCTTTTCCAGCGCGTCCGCCAGCTTCAGCGGCGTCTGCCCGCCGAACTGGACGATGACGCCGTGCAGCGTCCCGGCCTTCTGTTCGGCGCGCAGGATCTCCAGCACGTCCTCCGGCGTCAGCGGCTCGAAATAGAGCCTGTCCGACGTGTCGTAGTCGGTCGATACCGTCTCCGGGTTGCAGTTGACCATGATCGATTCGTAGCCGGCCTCGTCGAGCGCGAAGGCAGCGTGGCAGCAGCAGTAGTCGAACTCGATGCCCTGGCCGATGCGGTTCGGCCCGCCGCCGAGGATGACCACCTTCTGCCGGTCCGACACCGCGGCCTCGTCGGCGAGCCTTCCGGCGAACGGCGTCTCGTAGGTCGAATACATGTAGGCCGTCGGCGAGGCGAATTCGGCCGCGCAGGTGTCGATGCGCTTGTAGACGGGGTGGACGCCGAGCTTGTCGCGCAGCGCGGCGACGGCTTCCGCGTCGGTGCGGGTCAGCGAGGCGAGGCGGGCGTCGGAGAAGCCCATCGCCTTCAGCATTCTGAGGTTCTCGGCGTCCTGCGGCAGGCCGTGCTCGCGGATGCGCGCTTCCATGGCGAGGATGCCGTCGATCTGTTCGAGGAACCACGGGTCGATCTTGCACATGGCGTGCACGTCCTCGATCGAGGTGCCCATGCGCATCGCCTGGGCGACCATCCTCAGCCGGTCGGGCGTCGGCGTGCCCAGCGCGGCGCGGATGGCGTTGCGATCGTCGCCGCGGCCGAGACCTGGGATTTCGATCTCGTCGAGACCGGTGAGTCCCGTCTCCAGCCCGCGCAGCGCCTTCTGCAGGCTCTCCTGGAAGGTGCGGCCGATCGCCATGACTTCGCCGACCGACTTCATGGCGGTGGTCAGCACCGGCTCCGCACCGGGGAATTTTTCGAAGGCGAAGCGCGGGATCTTCGTGACGACGTAGTCGATCGATGGCTCGAAGGAGGCCGGCGTCGCGCCGCCCGTGATGTCGTTTTCGAGTTCGTCCAGCGTATAGCCGACGGCGAGTTTCGCCGCGACCTTGGCGATCGGGAAGCCGGTCGCCTTGGAAGCGAGCGCCGAGGAGCGCGACACGCGCGGGTTCATCTCGATGACGACGAGGCGGCCGTTCTCCGGGTTGACGGCGAACTGCACGTTGGAGCCGCCGGTCTCGACCCCGATCTCGCGCAGCACCGCGATCGAGGCGTTGCGCATGATCTGGTATTCCTTGTCGGTCAGGGTCAGCGCCGGCGCGACGGTGATCGAATCGCCGGTGTGCACGCCCATCGGGTCGACGTTCTCGATCGAGCAGACGATGATGCAGTTGTCCGCCTTGTCGCGGACGACTTCCATCTCGTACTCCTTCCAGCCGAGCACGCTTTCCTCGATGAGCACTTCCGTGGTCGGCGAGGCGTCGAGGCCCGACTGGACGATGTCGAAGAACTCCTGGCGGTTGAAGGCGATGCCGCCGCCGGTGCCGCCGAGCGTGAAGGACGGGCGGATGATCGCCGGCAGGCCGACCGTGTCGAGCGCCTGGGCGGCGACGGCCATGGCGTGGCTCATGTAGCGCTGCTTGCGGTCGCCCTCGCCGAGGTTCCACTCGGTCTCCAGCGCGTCGAGCGCGGCGTCGAGGTCGGCGGGATTGGACGCCTTCAGCTCGGCGCGCCTGGCCTCGTGCTTGCGCCGGTCCTCGTCCTTGACCGCCGTGGCGTTGGCGAGCATCGAGCGCGGCGTCTCCAGGCCGATCCTGGCCATCGCCTCGCGGAACAGGGCGCGGTCCTCGGCCTTGTCGATCGCGGCGGCGTCGGCGCCGATCATCTCCACCCCGTAGCGGTCGAGCACGCCCATGCGACGAAGTGAAAGGGCCGTGTTCAGTGCCGTCTGGCCGCCCATGGTGGGCAAGAGCGCGTCGGGACGTTCCTTGGCGATGATCTTGGCCACCACTTCCGGGGTGATCGGCTCGACATAGGTCGCGTCGGCCAGTTCCGGGTCGGTCATGATGGTGGCCGGATTGGAATTGACCAGGATGACGCGGTAGCCCTCCGCCTTGAGCGCCTTGCAGGCCTGCGTTCCGGAATAGTCGAACTCGCAGGCCTGGCCGATGACGATGGGGCCGGCCCCGATGATCAGAATCGACTGGATGTCGGTGCGCTTGGGCATTGTGCTCGTCCGTGCGGTCGGTGCGCGAAAGGCCGGCGCGGGATTTCCCGGCCGGTGCGCGGAGATTCTGGTGTCGGGCTAGGCGGGCCTTATAGGGGAGGAACACCGGGTAGGGAACCCCGGAAATAGGAGCCGTACGAGGGAACCGCGCCATCGCGGTGGATAGGTTCGGCGGACGGTGCAATTTGCCTCCGCGGCGGGGCAGGCCGTCGGCGTACAGGCGGCAGAAAGGTGCGCGACATGACGTTTGACGAGATCATCCGCAGCTTCGCCGAATCCGAGGAGGTTCCCGAGGCGGCGATCCGCGCGGCGCTGGCGACGCCCGCCGCCTTCGTCGACAAGGCTGTCCCGCTTCTCGAGAGGATCGCCGCGGGCTGGTCGAGCGATGTTGAAGACCGCTCGATGACGGTTCTGACGCGTGTGCTGGGCGAGATCGGCGACAGT
>DUSC01000258.1 GCA_012842935.1 Hyphomicrobiales bacterium
CCCAAGCCGCTCGCGCTCTACGTCTTCGACCGCGACCGGGCGTTCGCCGAAAGGATCATCGCCGCGACCTCTTCGGGCGGCGTCGGCGTCAACCTCACCGTCATGCACTACACGCACCCCGGGTTGCCCTTCGGCGGCGTCAACAATTCGGGCATCGGCGCCGCCCATGGCGAGCACGGCTTCCTCGCCTTCAGCCATGAGCGGGCGATCATGGAGAACCGCTTCTCGTCGTTGCCGATGCTGTTCCCGCCCTATACCGCCGGCGTCAGGCGGCTCGCCGGCATGGCGAGGAGGATGTTGGGATAGGAACCGCCGGCACGCTGGGGGATGATGCGCACCTGCCTGAACCTTGTTGCCTGCATCGCCGCGGTCCTGGGCGGCGGCGCGCTGGTTTCGGCGCCGGCGTTTTCGCCCCGCAGTGCGGCTGCCGCCGACCTCTCTGTCCTGACGGCCGACGACAACGTCACCATTCCGCGCGAACTGATGGTCGTGAGGCTGACCGGCGAGATCACCCCGGGCACCACCGAGGACCTGCGCCGCGCATGGTCTTCGCGCGGGGTGGAGATCGGGCGCCTTCTCCTCGACCTCGAGAGCATCGGCGGCGAACTCATCGAGACCGAGAAGATCATCGCCTTCATCGAGGGATTGAGACAGTCGGCGCGCGTCGACACGCTGGTTAGGCACGGCGCAATCTGTGCCTCGGCCTGCGTGGGGATCTTCGCGCAGGGCGAACGGCGCAGCGCCGGCGGCGCCAGCGTCTGGGTGTTTCACGGCGTTTGCCCGCCCGGCTCCACCATCCCGTCTTTCGCCGCGACCTGCCGCGGCCTCGACCTGCTGCGCAAGGCCGGCGTCAAAGAGGAATTCCTGCAGATGCTGCTTCGCGACGGCTATCTTTCCAGGCCCGGTGCGCTCTGGCTGAGCGGATACGAACTCTACCGCGTCCACGACGCCGGGCTGATCACGCGGCTGCTGGAGGCCTGGCAGCCGGACTACCCCGCCGACATCGGCCCGCCTTCCGGCATCTCGGCGCAATGATCGGCGCGAGCCATGGACCTGGCGTCCGTTCGGCCGTAGATCCGCCGCGACAAGGGAGCACGGTCCCCTTTTCGAAACGCTTCCGGATCTGCCCCATGCGCCTCGTCGTCTTCCTTGCTCTCCTCATCGCCGCCACCGGGACGGCATACGCCGATCCGTTTCGGCTGGTCGAGCCCGCCCTGCGTCTGCCCGCCTCGACCTCGCCCGGCGCGGTGCGGGTGGCGTTGACGCTCGACGCTTGCGGCGGCGGAACGGACATGCGCATCCTTTCCGCCCTCGTGGAGAACCGCATTCCGGCAACCATCTTCGTCACAGGCATCTGGCTCAGGCGCAACGCGGAAGTCCTCGCCGTGATGAAAGCGCATCCCGACCTGTTCGAGATCGAGAACCACGGCGCGCGCCACGTGCCGGCGATCGACCGGCCGGCGAGCGTCTACGGCATCGCGGCCGCCGGCAGCGCCGAGGCGGTCGGCCGCGAGGTGCTGGGCGGCGCCGACGCGCTGCGTGCGGCGGGCCTGCCGGAACCGCGCTGGTTCCGCGGCGCGACGGCGAAATACACGCCGACCGCCATGGCGCGGATCGAGTCCCTCGGCTTCCGCGTCGCCGGCTATTCGCTGAACGCCGACGGCGGATCGCTGCTCGGCGCCGCACAGACCGAGCGGCGGGTCGAGGCCGCGCGCGACAGTGACGTGGTCCTTGCCCACATCAACCAGCCGAAGCACGCGGCCGGCGGCGGCCTGGTCGCCGGACTTCTTACGCTCAAGGCGCGCGGCGTCGGCTTCGCAAGGCTGAAGGACGTCGACGGCGCCACGTGGCGGGCGGCCGGGACGCCTTGAGACGCGAGCGCATCCCGCAGGTTCGAGTGGTGCTCCGGCCTATCCCTTCGCCAACAGCCTGAGGTTCGCGTCCACCAGCGTCGTGTCGGCCATGCCGCGACGCGCCTCGTCGAGAAGCTTGCGCGCCTTTGTCCTGTTGCCGCGCAGGTATTGCGAATAGCCCATGTTGTTGACGATCTCCGGCCTGCGGCCGGCAACCTTGAGCAGTTGCTCGTAGGCGCGGTCGGCGAAGTCGAAGCGGCCCAGCTGGTCATAGGAGGCGGCGAGCCCCATCCAGGCTTCCGCGCTGTTGGCGTTGAGTTCGATCGCCTTGCGGAAATGCTGCTCGGCAAGGCCATAGTTCGCCTGCCGGAACTGGGCCTTGCCCGACTCCAGATCCGCTTCGCCCGGCGCTGCCGGCTGGGCGGCGATCGCCGTCGTCTCGGTGGTGTCGATGCCGGCCGTCGTGCAGCCGGAAAGCCCGACAGAAAGTAGCAGCGCCGCGCCCGCGGCGATTCTGAAGACCGTCATTGCCCCTACCCAGAAAGCCCGCAAGAAGCGGCATGTACGAAGGCCTAGCACGGAGCCTCTTAAGCTTCGGGTGAGCGCACGGCGGCGAATTGATTCAAATGCCGGAAAAGCCGTTCCTGCTACTCGGCGGTCATCTTCACGATGATCGGAATGATGGCGATCATCATGACCACGGGCAGGATGCAAACGGTCACCGGCACCGACATCTTGGCGGGCAGCGCGTGCGCCTTCTCCTCGGCGAGCGACATGCGCTTGTGGCGCATCTCGTCGGAGAAGACGCGCAGCGCGCCCGACAGGGAGGTGCCGAGCTCCTTCGACTGCTGCAGGAGCGTGGCGAAGGAACGCACTTCGTCGAGGCTGAGCCGCTCGGCGAGCGATTTCAGCGCGTCGTCGAGGTTGCGGCCTGCGCGCAGCTCCAGCGACACCAGCTGCAGGTTCTGGCTGAGCGCGGGATAGCTCAGCGACAATTCCCGCGAGACGCGCTCGATGCCCGCCTCCATGCTCATGCCGGCGTCCGAGCAGACGATCATCAGGTCCATGAAATCGGGGAAGCCGTTGCGGTATTCGCGCATCATGCCCCTCACCTGCTGCGACAGCACGAGGCCGGGCAGGAAGTAGCCGGCCGCGCCGGCGAGCACGACGAAGGTCCAGCGGCTCATCGCCGCCGCGTCGGCCGCGACCCAGCTGTCGGCGAGCAGGGCCAGCGCGGCGCCGGCCGCAAACGTGGCGAAGCGGATCAGGAAGAACATGCCGACGGCGCGCGGGTCCATGTAGCCGGCCTGGATCAGCTTCAGCCTCAGCCGGGCGACGTTTTCCGGGTCGGAGCGGACATAGAAGTCCTGGGCCGTGCGGGCGGCTTTCTCGCGCACCATGCTGGCGCCCTTCTTCGGCGTCGGCGCGGCTTCGGCGGCGGGCGCGGCAGCGACCTCGACCTTGAGGCGACGCTTCAGTTCGGAGCGGCTGCCGCCGCCGGCGAGCACCGGCCACAGGACCGCGGCGCCGCCGAGGACGAGCAGGAGGACCGCAGCCGGCATGAGGGGCGCGGCGGCGAATGTGTCGGCGAGGCTGACGAGCGCGTCCATCTCAGAAGCGGAAGTTCGACATCTTGAACATCATGGCGTTGCCCAGCATCAGCCAGGCAATGGAGCCGCCGAGCAGGTACCAGGTCATCGGCTCGTCCCAGACCTCCGCGTAGAACTGCGGCATCAGTACCATGATGCCGGTCATCAGCAGCGCCGGCACGGCGGTGAGGATATAGGCCGACATGCGTCCCTCGGTGGAGATGGCGCGGACCTTGCGTTTCAGCTTGCCGCGCTCGCGGATGACGGTCGACAGCCCGTCGAGGATCTCGCGCAGGTTGCCGCCCGACGTGCTCTGGATGGAGACCGCCGTGACGAACAGCGGCAGGTCGTCGTGGCCGACGCGCTCCTGCATGTTCTGCAGCGCGCCGACCAGGTCGGAGCCGTAGGTCACCTCATCGGCGACCATGCCGAATTCGGTGCCGATCGGATCGGCCATCTCGCGGGCGACCATCGAGATCGCGACCGGAACCGGGTGGCCAGCCTTCAGGCTGCGCGTGATCAGTTCCAGCGCCTCGGGCAGCTGGATGCCGAACAGCTTGTGCCGGCGCTTGCGCAGGTGGCGCAGCGAAAGGACCGGCAAGGCGACGCAGAGCGGCGGCACCATGGCGAGGCCGAGAAGCAGCGGCACGCCCTGCCACACGGCGACGAAAGCGATGCCGAGCGCGACGCCCGCGTTGATGAGGAGGAACCGCGGCAGCGGCATCGTCAGGCCCGACTGGGCCCTGAGCGCGCGGAACCGGTCGATGGAGAAGATCGAGCGGCTGCCGTCGACGCCGCGCTCCTTGCGCAGCTGGATCAGCACCTGTTCCTGGGAGAGCCGCTTCTCCTGGAGGCGCATGCGCCGGTTGATGGCGGTTCGCCGGTCGCGGCTGCCGGAAATCAGGAGGTAGGCTGCCTCGGCCAGCATGATGCCGGCGAGGCCGGCCGCCGCGTAGATGGCATAGAGCGTCGCGCCGCCGTCCACCGGGTTAGTCCTGCGGCCGGCCGGGCTCGAAATATTTGCCGGGGAACTCGATGCCCATGGCCTTGAGGTCATCGAGGAAGCGCGGACGCAGGCCTGTCGCCTCGAAATGGCCCAGAATCCGGCCGTCGGCCTCCATGCCGGTGCGGACGAAGCGGAAGATTTCCTGCATCTGGATGACGTCGCCTTCCATGCCGGTCACCTCGGCGACGCTGGTCACCTTGCGCTTGCCGTCGGAGAGCCGGGTCAGCTGGACGATGATGTCGAGAGCGGAGGCGATCTGGCTGCGGATCGAGGCGACCGTCATCGGCATGCCGGTCATGCCGAGCATCTGCTCGAGACGGCCGATGGCGTCGCGCGGCGTGTTGGCGTGGATGGTGGCCATCGAGCCCTCGTGGCCGGTGTTCATCGCCTGCAGCATGTCGAAGGCCTCCTCGCCGCGGCACTCGCCGAGGATGACGCGGTCGGGGCGCATGCGCAGCGCGTTCTTGACGAGGTCGCGCTGACGGATCTCGCCATGGCCCTCGATGTTGGCGGGTCGTGTCTCCATGCGCGCCACGTGCGGCTGCTGCAGCTGAAGTTCGGCAGCGTCCTCGATCGTGATGAGGCGCTCGTCCTCCGGGATGAAGGCCGAAAGCGCGTTGAGCATGGTGGTCTTGCCGGTGCCGGTGCCGCCGGAAATGATCGTGGTTTTCCGCGCATAGACCGCCGCCGCCAGCACCTCGGCCATGTTCTGGGTCAGCGCGCCGAACTCGACCAGCTTGTGCAGGCCGAGCTTGTTCTTCGAGAACTTGCGGATCGACACGAGCGGCCCGTCGACGCCGACCGGGCGGATCGCGGCGTTGAAACGCGAGCCGTCGAGCATGCGCGCGTCGACCATCGGCGAGGATTCGTCGACGCGGCGGCCGACCGCGGCGACGATCTTGTTGATGATTCTCAACAGATGCGCCTCGTCCTTGAAGGGGACATGGATCTGCTGGAGCTTGCCGCGCTTCTCGACGAAGCAGTTCTGGTGTCCGTTGATCAGGATGTCGTTGATCTCGGGATCCTTGAGCAGCGGCTCCAGCGGCCCGAGCCCGACCATCTCGTCGACGATGTCGTCGACCAGCGAATCGAGTTCGGCGACGTTGACGGCGAGCCGCTCCTCGCGCGTCTTCTCGGAGACGAAGTCGTGGATCTGCCGGCGCATCTCGTCCCTGGGCAGGCGCTCCAGCGCGACGAGGTTGATCTCCTCGATCAGCATCCGGTGGATGCGGTCGCGCGCGTCGAGCACGCGGTTCGCCTTCTGCGGAGCCGTTTCGGCCTTCGGCGCCGGCCGGCGCGAATTGGGGATGACGACACCCTGCTCCTTCGGCGAGGGCGGCGGCGTCGCCGTCTCGCCAATGTCGAAGCGCCGGTGCAGGGCCGAGAAGCGGCTCGTCATGCGCGCTTCCTCAACAGGCCGCTGCCGAGACCGAACAGCGACCGCGCCTTCTTCGGTGCCGCTGCGGCCGCCTCCTCTGGCAGGATGATTCGTCGCAGGTCGGCGATGACGTTGGCGTTCGCATCGATCTCGTGGAGCGGGACACCGCGGTCGACCGCCTCGCGCACGAGCTTGTAGTTGTTGGCGATGCCGCCGGCAAAATGGTCGCCGAGGATTTCCTGGACGTCGGCCTGGCGGATGCCGCTCTCGAACATCTTCTGCTCGAAGCGGTTGACGATGACGTTGGGCTTCACCTCGCGGCCGACCGTGTCGTAGATCGCCTGGATGAGGCGCTGCGTGTGCCTGAGGCAGGGCACGGTCATCTCGGTGACGAGGTAGAGCTTGTTGGAGCCGAGCAGCACCGTCTCGGTCCATGGGAACCAGGTGCGCGGCAGGTCGATGACGACATTGTCGAAATAGGCCGAGACCAGGTCGAGCATGCGCACGACGATTTCGGTATTGAAGGTACGCATCTCCGATGGCCTGGTGGGTGCAGCGAGCACGCAGAGCCCGCTCGCATGCTTGGAAAGCATGACGTCGAGAAGCTGCCGGTCGAGCCGTTCGGGCTGGTTCTCGATCTCGGCGATGTCGAAGCGCGGCTCGAGGTCGAGATACTCGGCGCAGGCGCCCTGCTGGAAGTTCAGGTCGACCACGCAGGTCGCGGCGCCGCGCGTCAGCGAATGGTGGAGCTGGAAGGCCGTCTGCAGCGCCAGCGTCGTGTTGCCGACGCCGCCGGCGGCCGGCATGAAGGCATAGATCTGGGATTCGGCGTTCTCCTCCCTCCCCGGCCCGTGCAGCGCGCGCAGGCAGGAGCGGACGAGGTCGGCGGTCGACACCGGCTTGACGAGGAAGTCGGCGACCTGGAGCTGGACCAGGATGCGCACCGCCGCCGCATTGAATTCCTGGGTGGCTACGATGATGGGCGTCTTGCCCTCCAGGCGGCGGATGATGCGTTGCAGGGCTTCGACCTGATCGAGACGTGCGGCATCCATGTCGATGATCGCCGCGCCGCAGTCCGCCTCTTGGATTTCGCCGCGCAGGTCGAGCACGCCGCGCTCGATCGCGACGAGATCGAAGGCGTCCGACGCGGCCAGCGCGGCCTTAGTCTCCTGCACGAACGCCTTGTCCTGCGAAACAAGGACAATCCGCTTCGCCTTGCCTGTCGTCGCCATCGCTGCCCCTCAGTTGTCGCTGGTGACCGGCTTGTCTGTACCGGTATCGTCGCCCGCGGAGGCCGGCGCGGTCGCCCGGCGGTCGGCCGGCACCTTGAGCTTGGTGTCCTGCACGCCCGGCTGCCAGGGATCGACCATCTGCATGACCGTGTTCGCCGCCTGGGCGTTGCCGGCGCCGGGGGTCATGCCGTCGATGCGCAGGCTGTCGTCGGTCGTGCAGCCGCCGGCGGCCAACAGCGACAGGACGGATGCGATCGGGATCGGGCTTCGCATCGGCTACTCCTTGGGCAGATCGAGGTAATGGCCCGAACCGGAGACCGGTACCACGGTGGCGCCGGCGGCAGACGCGAACTGGGTGCGTCCCGCCGAGACGGATTTCGGTTCCTCGACGTTGCCGAGGAAATAGTCGACGTTGTTCGCGGCAACCGTGCCGTCCATCGGCGTCGCCATCTTCTTCGACGGGTCGATGGGTTTCACGAGGTAGGGCGTCACGATGATGACGAGATCGGTCTCGCGGCGCTGGTAGGCCTTGGAGGAGAACAGCGCGCCGAGGACCGGCAGGCTGCCCAGGCCGGGGACACGCTGCGTGTTCATGTCGTTCTGCGTCTGCAGGAGGCCGGCGATCATGAAGCTCTGGCCGCTCTTCAGGTCGACGGAGGTGCGCGCCCGGCGGACCGAGAAGCCCGGCAGCGAGATGTCTCCCACGTTGTAGGAGGCGGAATTGTCGACAGACGACACTTCTGGCTCGATGTCGAGGCTGATCAGGCCATCGGCGAGCACGGTCGGCGTGAACTCGAGGCCGACGCCGAAGCGCTTGTATTCGACGGTGATCTTCTTGTCGTCCTGAGCGACCGGGATCGGGAATTCGCCGCCGGCGAGAAAACTCGCCTTTTCGCCGGAACGTGCGATCAGGTTGGGCTCGGCCAGCCGGCGCGCGATGCCGCGGTCCTCCAGCGCCTTGATGGCGACGTCGATCGAGAAGTTGCCCTGGGTCAGCGCGCCGACGAGGTTGGCCGCGGGCGACGAGGTGGTCGCGGCGGGACTGGAGTTGAACGTGATACCGCCTGCGGCGGTCATGTAGCTCGCCGAGATCTTGGTGCCGAGTTCGCGGCCGGCCTGGCGGTTGATCTCGACGAAGCGCACATTCAGCTGGACCTGCTGCGAGGACGAGATCTTCACCGTGTTGATGATGTCCTCCTTGCCGGAGAAGCGTGTGGCGATGCTGCTCGCCTTTTCGGCTGCCACCGCATCCTGCGCCTCGCCGGACAGGATCAGGCGGCCATTGGCGGAATTGACGGTGATGTTGGCGCCCGGAACGCTCTCGCGGATGGTGCTTGCCAGGCGGTCGGTGTCGAGCGTCACCTCGACGTCGATGGAGCCGACCAGCTGCTTGTTCTCGTCGAACAGCGCGATGCCCGTCGTGCCGAGATTGTTGCCGAGCACATAGAAGGAACGGTCGGTGAGCGGATTGACGTTGGCGATCTCCGGATCGCCGATGACGATCTCGTAGAACGCCGCGGAGGTACGGATCGTCTTCGGCTTGCCCTTGGCGATCTTCAGCACCGTGTTCTGGCTGGACGAGATCTTCAGGACGTCGCCGCCGGCCGCGGCGGGCGCGATGCCTGCGAGGCAGAAGGCCGCGAGCAGTGCGGCGGCGAGCGTGGCGCGACTGCGATTCCCGGTCGAATCCCGGCGCGTCAGCAAGGCCGTAAAGGAAGAAGTCCAAGCGAACATCCGCGTCCCCCCGCCGGCGTCCCGGCCGGTTTCGTTCAATCCTGCGCCGGCGCCACGACCTGGTAGGTCTGCGCTTCGATCCCCCGCGTCACGATGACCGTCCGGAATTTCGGCTTCTGCTGCTCTTCGGCGACGGCTTGGAACAGCGCGGCGGCCGCCCCTGTGGTCCTGGCCGCCACCGATCCGCCGAAGGCCGAGATGGTCGTCACGCCGTCGACGGCGCCATCGCCGGCCTCACCCGCCGCGCGCAGCGACAGCGACACCTGTCCGACGTTCCTGGCGAGCGCGATCTTCTGCGCTCCCTCGGTGGTGACCTCCAGGGTAACGGACGTCGCGACCTGCGGGCTCGTGGCGCGTTCGTCGGCACCCTGCCCGACGCTGAGCACCTTGACGTTTTCGACGACGACCTCGGTGGCGATCGTCGAACCGGTAGCGCCCGCGGCATTGCGCTCGACCTCCTGGATCGCCCCCGCGTCGCGCGTCAGGACCACGTCGACGCGGTCGCCCGGCGTGACGAAGCCGCCGACGCCGGCGACCTCGTCCGTCTTGATGGTGACGGCGCGCATGCCGGGAGAAAGCAGGTTGGAGAGCGTAGCCCGGCCGTTCGGCCCCGACAGTTTGGCGAGGAGGACCGGCTCGTTGACCTCGATCGGCGACAGGACGACGCGGCCGGCCTCGGCGAGCGCGGCGTCGATCGTGGAGAACGCGCCTTGCGGCAGCGCCTCCTGCGGCCAGGGTATTTCGGTCAGCTGGGCGCGGTCGAGCGTCATGCCGAAGCGCAGCGGCTGGCTGGCGACGACGATGGTCTTGAAGGCGACCGCGGGCTGGTCCGCTGCGACCGGGACCGAAACCTCCTGGATGCGAGCGCTCGCGGCGCTCTTGATCCAGAGGTCGGCCGCGAAGATCGACACGGCGCCGAACACGGCGGCAATGCCGATCATGGTCATGATCTTGCGGTTCAAACCCGGAACGCCCCAATTCTTCTTGTTGCGGCGAGGATGGACGCGAAACCTGAAAAAACCGGAAGACGTTTGCTTCAATTTCGAACGATCGCCGACATGGCGGTTGATCGCCTGCGGGAGGCGGCGTATCTGTTCCGCCCCGCTGCCTGAACGGAACGGGAACCTCGGTCGCTTCGCCGTGCGAAGCGTGGCATTATCGTCGGGCGATTCGCCCAATCCAAGCCGGAGACTCGATGGACGACACCAACGACCTCTTCGCCGGACTCGACCGCGGGCCGGCCCCAGCGCGGCCCTCGCCGCGGCCCGCCGACCCGATCGTCCAGGCGGCGAAGCGTCCGCCCGCGGCCCGCGACGGCAGCGAAGGCTACAGCGCCGCCGACATCGAGGTGCTGGAGGGGCTGGAGCCCGTACGCCGGCGGCCGGGCATGTATATCGGCGGCACCGACGAGAAGGCACTGCACCATCTCTTCGCCGAGGTGATCGACAACTCGATGGACGAGGCCGTCGCCGGCCACGCCACCTTCATCGACGTCGAGCTTTCCGCCGACGGGTTCCTGACCGTCACGGACAACGGCCGCGGCATCCCGGTCGACCCGCATCCCAAGTTCAGGAACAAGTCGGCGCTCGAAGTGATCATGACGACGCTACACTCGGGCGGAAAATTCGACTCCAAGGTCTACGAGACGTCCGGCGGCCTGCACGGCGTCGGCGTCTCCGTGGTCAACGCGCTCTCCGACCGGCTGGAGGTCGAGGTGGCGCGCGGTCGCCAGCTCTATCGGCAGCGTTTCGCCCGCGGTGTGCCCCAGGGACCGCTCGAGAGCCTCGGCGAAGTGCACAACCGCCGCGGCACGAAGGTGCGCTTCCATCCCGACCCCGAGATCTTCGGCAAGGGCGCGGCTTTCCAGCCGGCGCGCCTCTACCGGATGGCGCGCTCGAAGGCCTATCTGTTCGGCGGGGTGGAGATCCGCTGGTCGTGCGACCCCTCGCTGATCAAGGAGGGCGACCAGACGCCGGCGAAGGCGGCCTTCCATTTTCCGGGTGGCCTCAAGGACTATCTGGCCGCATCGCTCGGCGACGAGTTCCAGGTGACGCGCGAGATCTTCTCGGGCAGGAGCGACAGGCAGGGCGGCCACGGTTCGCTGGAATGGGCGGTGACCTGGTTCGGCGGCGACGGCTTCGTCAACTCGTACTGCAACACGATCCCGACCCATGAGGGCGGCACCCACGAGACCGGCTTCCGCAACGTGCTGACGCGCGGCCTGCGCGCCTATGCCGAGCTGGTGGGCAACAAGCGGGCCTCGATCGTCACCTCCGAGGACGTGATGATCTCGGCGGCCGGGATGCTGTCCGTCTTCATCCGCGAGCCCGAATTCGTCGGTCAGACCAAGGACCGGCTGGCGACGATCGAGGCGCAGCGCATCGTCGAGACGGCGATCCGCGATCCGTTCGACCACTGGCTCGCCGACAATCCGCAGGAAGCCGGCAAGCTCCTCGACTGGGTGATCGCGCGCGCCGACGAGCGCGTGCGCCGGCGCCAGGAGAAGGAAGTCAGCCGCAAGACCGCCGTGCGCAGGTTGCGCCTGCCCGGCAAGCTTGCCGACTGCACGCAGAACGCCGCGGCGGGCGCGGAACTGTTCATCGTCGAGGGCGATTCGGCCGGCGGTTCGGCCAAGCAGGCGCGCGACCGGCAGTTGCAGGCCGTATTGCCGCTGCGCGGCAAGATCCTCAACGTCGCCAGCGCCGGCAACGACAAGCTCGCCGCCAACCAGACGATCGCCGACCTGATCCAGGCGCTCGGTTGCGGCACGCGCTCGAAATACCGGGACGAGGACCTGCGCTACGACCGGGTCATCATCATGACCGACGCCGACGTCGACGGCGCACACATCGCCTCGCTCTTGATTACCTTCTTCTACCAGGAGATGCCGCAGCTGATCCGCGGCGGCCATCTCTACATGGCCGTGCCGCCGCTCTACCGCATCAGCCAGGGCGGCAAGGTGCTCTACGCACGCGACGACGCGCACAAGGACCAGCTGCTCAGGACCGAGTTCACCGGCCGCGGCAAGGTCGAAATCGGCCGCTTCAAGGGGCTCGGCGAGATGATGGCGTCGCAGCTGAAGGAAACCACCATGGATCCGAAGAAACGCACGCTGCTTCGGGTCCATGTCGACGAGACCGATCCGGAGGGCACCAGGGCCTCGGTCGATGCGCTGATGGGCACGAGGCCGGAGGCCCGCTTCCGCTTCATCCAGGAACGCGCCGAGTTCGCCAGCGAGGACGCGCTGGACATCTGACGGCGGGCAGCGACGCCGGGTCCGGCCTGGAGCATTCCCTACCCAGCCCGGATCGTACTGCCGGAGGGCTTCCGACGCTACGTCGAGGGTTTCGATGAAGGTCGATGGCGTGCATCGGCCGAGCCGGAGCCCGGAGGATTCGAGCCAAATGCACCTGGCCCGCAGGGTTTCCCGCCGGCCGGCGCCCGCGGCCTCGGATCGATCTGGCAGGAAATCCTCTAGGCTGCCGCGATCGCCAGGGCGTGCTGGCGCGCGTTGTCGCGAAGGGCGTCGAGGTGGATCGCCTTGAGCAAGGCGGCGAGGTCCGCGTCGGCGGCGGGCTCGCCGAGTTCCTTCAGCATCAGCCAGCTGACCTCCTGGACGCCGGCGACGCGGCGGCCGTTGGCGACGTCGCGCCAGACCTTCAGGGCACGGAGCGCCGCCGCGCCGACCGGCTCCGGCAGTCCGGCCGTGCGGAACAGCGCGGAGAGTGCGAGGTCCCTGCCCTGTGCGAGCAACGCGACGATGCGCGCCTCGTCGTAGCCGGTGAGCGCCACCAGGATGGAGCCGAAGAAATCGATCTTGCCGTGGGCGACGGTGCGCACGACGAAAGCCGGCGTGAGTTCGCCGGAAAGGCGCAGGTGCTCGACGAGGGCGGCATGTTCCTCGATGCGCGTGCCGTCGATGACGGCGAGCGAGGCGCGCACGCAGGCGTCCCGCGTCACGCGGTCGGCGCGCGCCGCGCCGATGAGCGCCTTGACCAGAGGCGAGCGCCTGAGCGCCTCGCCGACCTTGACGAGAAGCATGTGGCGGCAGTCCGGCGGCAGCCGGGGATGCGCGATCAACGCCTCGCGAACGGCGGGAACGTCGCCGTGGCGCTCGGCGATGCGGCGGAAGGACAGCGATGCGATCGAGGCGTTGCCGGATCGCAGCAGCGCGAGGCAGGCCTCGGCCTCGCCGACTTCGGCAATGGCTGCGGCGACGGCGATGCCGATCCCCGGGCGCCCGGCAATGAGGCGTTGCACGGCGCCCGGCCCGGCGGCGACGCGGTCGATCAGGTCGGCGTCCGAAAGCAGCGGCGACCGGCAAAGCACGAGGGCGGCGATCTCCGGCTGGTCGGAGGCGAGCGCGGAAATGATCTGCGGCGGCGCCTTGGCGCTCGTGGACAGTGCCTCTGCAAGCGCCATCCGCACCTTCTGCGACGGATCGTCGAGCAGCAGCGTCAGTGCCGCTTCCGCGGCACAGCGGTCCTCGAAGGCGAGATCGCCGTTTACGTAGGCGACGGCGAGGGCGTGCGCGGCGGCAGCCCGCTCGGCGACGCGCGCGGTGTCGATCCATTTCAGAAAGTAGTGGACCACCATCAACCCTGCGCTCTCCCCGAGTCTCGCCCGACCCGACGCTAGGCGCGAAATGGTTTACGAACGGTTCACCATGTTCCTTAACCGGCTTGTCCGCACCCGTCGCGGCGCGTATCAAGCCCGCGAAACCAGGGAGGGACGTGATGGCGGGGATTTATCTCGACGAACTCGAACCGGGCCGGGTCTACCATCACGCATTGCGCAAGACCGTCACCGAGAGCGACAACATGATGTTCTCGGTGATGACGCTCAATCCGCAGCCTCTCCACATAGACTTCGATTTCGCCGCGAAGTCGGAATGGGGCAGGCCGCTGGTCAACTCGCTGTTCACGCTCGGGTTGATGATCGGCATCTCCGTCCACGACCTGACGCTCGGCACGACGATCGGCAATCTCGGCATGACCGATACCGTATTCCCGCACCCGGTCTTTCACGGCGACACGATCCGCGTGGAGACGACGGTGATGTCGGTGCGCGAATCCCGTTCGCGCCCCGACCGCGGCATCGCCGAGTTCGAGCACCGGGCCTACAATCAGGATGGCGTCCTGGTGGCGAAGTGCACGCGACAGGCCATGATGATGAAGAGGCCGGCCTGATGCGCTCGATGCTGTTCGTGCCGGGCAACTCCGAGCGCAAGCTCGAGAAGGCGCTGAATTCGGGCGCCGATGCGCTGATCGTCGACCTCGAGGATTCCGTCGCTCTTGCCGACAAGGCGGCGGCCCGTCGCATCGCCGCCGCTTTCCTCCGCGAACGGCGCCACGAGACCCCGGCGGCGGTCTATGTCCGCGTCAATGACTTCACGACGGGGATGACCGACGAAGACCTCGCCGCGGTGATGGCGTCACGCCCCGACGGGATCATGCTTCCGAAATGCACCGGCGGACCGGACGTTACCAGGCTTTCGGCGAAACTGCGGGTGCTCGAGGCCGAAAACGGGCTTGCCGACGGCGCCACGCGCATCGTGCCGCTGATTACCGAAACCGCGGCCTCCGTACTTGCGACGCCCAGCTACCGGCCGGAACAGAGGCTCGCGGGCCTGACATGGGGTGCCGAAGACCTGTCCGCCTCGGTCGGCGCACGTACCGCCCGCGACGGCAATGGGCGCTACACGGACGTCTTCCGCATGGCGCGGGCACTGACGATCCTCGCCGCGTCCGCGTCGGACACCGTCGCCATCGACACCGTGTTCCCGGACTTTCGCGATGCGGAAGGCTTCCGCCGGGAGTGCGAGGAGGCCGAACGCGACGGCTTTACCGCGAAACTGGCGATCCACCCCGACCAGGTCGCGGTCATCAATGCCGTGTTCACGCCGTCAGCGGAAGCGGTGGCGAAATCCATGGCCGTGGTCGAGGCGTTCCGCGCGGCCGGCAATCCCGGTGTCGTCGCCATCGGCGGCAAGATGTACGACCGGCCGCACCTGCGGCTCGCGGAGCGGCTGCTCGCACGCGCCGGCATGCAGGCTTAGGCCGCGCGTCAGTCGGCCTTCCAGCGCGGGCGGCGCATGGCGAAGATATCCGTGACCGTCGTGTAATCCATGTAGCCGAGACGTGCAGTGGTGCCCGCCTTGACGGTGTCGAACAGGCCATCGGTCAGCATCGCGTCGTCGATGTAGACGCCGATCACCTGGCCGATGACGACATGGGCCGCGGAGTCCGCGCCGGCGATCGTCTTCGGGCGGAAGATCTCGGTGAGCCTGCATTCGAGCGCCGCGGGCGCTCCTGCCACACGCGGCGGCTTGACCAGCCGCGACGGTGCGGTGGCCAGGCCGGCATATTCGAACTCGTTAAAGCCGAGAGGTGCGTCGATCGAACTGGCGTTCATCCTTTCGGCCAGGCCGCGGCCCACCAGATTGACGACGAATTCGCCGGTCTCGCGGGCGAAGACGACGCTGTCCTTGTCGCCCTCGGCCGAAAAGAAGACGAGATGCGGATCGGTTGTCAGCGCGTTGTAGAACGAGTACGGCGCGAGGTTGAGGGCGCCGTCGCGGCCCATGGTCGAAATCCAGCCGATCGGCCGTGGCGCGACGATGGCCTTGAACGGATCGTGGGGCAGGCCGTGCCCCTTGGACGGCTCGTAGAACAATCAGGACTCCCAGGGACCGACATACTCGGAAACCAGAGTCGCCGGGTCGGGACGCGGACGGTCGGGGGCCGTACCTTCGTAGGTGCCGATGTGGACGAAACCGACGACGCGCTCGTGCGGGGCCAGTCCGAGGATCGCCCTGCCCTCCTCGGTATCCGAGTACCAGTTGGTGATCCAGCTGGCGCCGTAACCCAGCGCGCCGGCGGCGATGAGCAGGTTCATCGCCGCGGCGCCGCCCGACAGGAACATCTCCCACTGCGGGATCTTGGGGTTCTCCTTGGGGCTGGAGATCACACCGATCACCAGCGGCGCGCGCGAGAAGCGGGTCAGCTCCTGCTGGCGGCGGCCTTCGGACAGCGGTCCCTCTCGGCGTTCCGCCAGCTCGGCCAGGCGCTCGCCGATCCGGTGGCGCACTTCCCCGCGATAGAGGATGAACCGCCACGGTGCCAGACGGCCGTGGTCGGGGACGCGCACTGCGGCCCTGAGCATGGTTGCGATATCTTCTTCGCCGGGACCCGGCGCGCGCAGTTCGGGAATCGGCGCCGACGTGCGGCGCAGCAGGAAATCGATGACCGGGTTCGTCAAGAAGGCTTCTCCAAGGGTTGTAGCGCGCGGGAGATCGCGAAATGCCGCCGGATTGCCGAACGGAATCGACATCCCGGCCGCGCGGCTTGGGGACGGTGCGGCACACGCCGGGATGGACCGTCCGTCTTGAAATTGCCATCGCCTTGGTCTTCAAGGCAAGGGATGATCGCCGGTATGACGAGACCGCTTGGCCGATTCCTGCTAGCCGCAGTGATTGCGGCATTGCCGCAGCCTGGCGCAGCGCAGGAGACGCAGCCCGCCGACGCCGGGTTGCCCGGCGTCACCAGCTATGCGCCGCCGCGCCAGGAATCGGCCCTCGCCGCCGGCGAGGGCGAACTGACGCTCGCGGCGCAACTGACCGAAGGGGGGCCTGACCTGACCCGCGGCCTCGTGTGGCGGGTCTTCGCCACGGAGGCCGGCCCCGACGGCAAGCTGCCGCTGATCGCCCAGGGACAGGGCGGAACGAGCACGTTTCCGCTCCCGCCCGGCAGCTACCTCGTTCATGCTGCGTTCGGCCGCGCTGGCGCCACCAAGAAGATCACCGTCGGCCGCGGGGCGCAGCGCGAAAACCTCGTGCTCGAAGCCGGCGGCCTCAAGCTCGATGCCGTCCTCGCCGGCAACCGGCGCATTCCCGCTCGCAAGCTGGAGTTCTCGATCTACGATTCGGAAACCGACGCCAACGGCGACCGCGCCGCAATCATCGAAGGCGTGCCGCCCAACACCGTCGTGCGGCTGAATGCCGGAACATACCACGTCGTCTCGAGATACGGTCAGGTCAACGCGGTGGTGCGCTCCGACATCCGGGTCGAGGCCGGCAAGCTGACGGAAGCGACCGTCGAGCATCACGCCGCCGAACTCACGCTGAAACTGGTCCGCGAACCCGGCGGCGAAGCCATCGCCGACACGTCGTGGTCGATCGTGGCCGATTCGGGGGATCCGGTGCGCGAAGCCGTCGGCGCCTATGCCTCGATGGTTCTCGCGGAGGGTGAATACACGATCATCGCCAAGAACCGCGACCGCATTTACCAGCGCGACTTCACCGTGGTCGCCGGCCAGAACCAGGAGGTCGAGGTTCTGGCCACCGACGGTACCGCGGCGGACGCCGCGGATGCTGCGGACACGGCGGACTGAGTTTCCGAGCACGCAAGGCCGGGCTGGGCGGTGCCAGGCGCGGCAGACATCAGGCGGCCTGCGGCCGCTCCGCACCGCGTTCGTCGCCCTTGTCCAGCGCGAAGACGCGTTCGTGGAGGAAACCGAGCAGCGCCTTGCGGTCGGCCAGCGGCGCCATGGCATTCCACGCGATCGGCGAACCGACGCGCACGACGATCTGCCGGCCCGAAAGCCGCGCGAACTCCCGGATCAGCAGCGCGGTGCGCAGCGTCAGCGAGACGTTGCCGACGAAACGCTTCAGCCTGCCGTCGCTTTCGAGAAGGCCCATCGGCCGACTGACAATGTGGAACAGACGCCCGTTCTGGCCGGCGAAGTGCATGGGGATGACCGTGGCACGCGCCTCCTGGACCAGCCGTGCCGGGAACATCTTCCACGGCAGGTCGACGGCGCGGCCGAAAGCGCTCGGCGCGGTGGCGACGCCGCCCGCCGGGAAGACAACGACGGTCGTGCCTTCCTTGAGAAGGCGCAGCGCCTCGTGGCGCACGGCGAGGTTGTTCTTCAGCGCCTCGCGCGTCTCGCTGAAGTCGACGGGGAGCGAATAGGCTTCCATCTCGCGGATCTTCAGCAGCTCGGCGTTGATCATGACGCGGAACGGCCGCCCGATCTGCTCGGCAAGCGAGAGGATGGCGACACCGTCGCCGATGCCGAACGGGTGGTTCGCAACAATCACCAGGGGTCCGTCGGGCAGGTCGCGCGGCGGCCAGGCGCCGTCGACGCGCAGCGACACGTCGATCAGCGCCAGCATCCGGCCGAAGACGCGGTCTCGCGTCGGCACGATCTCGCGCCGCCAGAAATCGTAGAGCCGGGCATAGCGGTCGCGGCCGGACAGGCCCTCGACGGAGCGGATGAACCAGCGCTTGACGCGCGGCTGGGCGTCGTTGGCATAGGAGAGATCGGGAAAGAGCATGTCCGCGTGGTGACCGGATGGCGACACCCGCGTCATGCCCCAGTCATGTGACGGACATGTGAAGCAAAGGGGGGACGGCGCATCGCCCCCCCCCACGCTGTTTCTAGCCGATGCCTTGCTCAGGCCGGACGTGCGGCGCGGCGGCGGCGCACATCCGGCGCCTGCGCCTCCTCGGCGAAGGCCGCCAGCGCGGCATCGAGCGTCATCGATTCCTGCTCTCGAGAGCCCAGGCGGCGCACGTTGACCGTGCCCTCTTCGGCCTCACGCCGGCCGCAGACGAGAATGACCGGGACCTTGGCGAGGCTGTGCTCGCGGACCTTGTAGTTGATCTTCTCGTTGCGCAGGTCGGCCTCGGCAGTGAGGCCCGCGGCCCGCAGCTTTTCCACGACGGAGGCGGCATAGGCGTCGGCGTCAGAGGTGACCGTCGCCACCACCACCTGCAGCGGCGCGAACCAAAGCGGGAAATGGCCCGAATAGTTCTCGATCAGGATGCCGAGAAAGCGCTCCATCGAGCCGCAGATGGCCCGGTGGACCATGACCGGCTGCTTCTTCTCGGAATCAGAGCCGATATAGAAGGCGCCGAACCGTTCGGGCAGGTTGAAATCGACCTGGGTGGTGCCACACTGCCAGTCGCGGCCGATGGCGTCCTTCAGCACGTACTCGAATTTCGGCCCGTAGAAGGCGCCCTCGCCCGGATTGATCGACGTGCGGATCTTGCCGCCCGACTGCCGCTCGATCGTGGCGAGCACGTCGCTCATGATCTCCTCGGCATGGTCCCATGCCTCGTCCGAGCCGACGCGCTTCTCCGGCCTGGTCGACAGCTTGACGTGGATGTCCGTGAAGCCGAAGTCGGCATAGGTGGTCAGGATCAGGTCATTGATCTTCAGGCATTCGTCGGCGAGCTGTTCCTCCGTGCAGAAGATGTGCGCGTCGTCCTGGGTAAAGCCGCGCACGCGCATCAGGCCGTGCAAGGCACCCGACGGCTCGTATCGATGGACGTTGCCGAATTCGGCAAGCTTGACCGGAAGATCGCGGTACGACTTCAGACCGTGCTTGAAGATCTGGACATGTCCCGGGCAGTTCATCGGCTTCAATGCGAAGACGCGGTCATCGTCGGTGTCGTCGCCGGCGACCGTCACCTTGAACATGGCGTCGCGATACCAGCCCCAGTGGCCGGACGTCTCCCACAACGACTTGTCGAGAACCTGCGGGGCGTTCACCTCCTGGTAGCCGAGGTCGCCGAGGCGGCGGCGCATGTAGGAGACCAGGTTCTGGAACATTTTCCAGCCCTTGGCGTGCCAGAAGACGACGCCGGGGCCTTCTTCCTGGAAATGGAAGAGATCCATCTCGCGCCCCAGTCGCCGGTGGTCGCGCTTCTCGGCCTCCTCGAGCATGTGCAGGTAGGCGTCGAGCTGGGCCTGGTCGGCCCAGGCCGTGCCGTAGATCCGCGTCAGCATCGGATTGTTGCTGTCGCCGCGCCAGTAGGCGCCGGCCACCTTCATCAGCTTGAAGGCCTGGCCGATCTGGCCGGTCGAGGCCATGTGCGGGCCGCGGCAGAGGTCGAACCAGTCGCCCTGGTAATAGATCTTGAGTTCCTGATCGTCCGGGATCGCATCAATCAGCTCGACCTTGTAGGCCTCGCCCTTGTCGCGGAACACCCTTTTCGCGCGATCCCGGTCCCAGACCTCCTTGGTGAAGGGCCTGTTGCGGGCGATGATCTCGCGCATCTTCTTCTCGATCGCCGGGAAGTCTTCGGGCGTGAACGGCTCGTTGCGGGCGAAGTCGTAATAAAAGCCGTTCTCGATGACCGGCCCGATGGTCACCTGCGTTCCCGGCCACAGTTCCTGCACCGCTTCGGCAAGCACGTGGGCCGCGTCGTGACGGATCAGTTCCAGCGCGCGCGGGTCGTCGCGGGTGATGATCTCGATGCCGCCGTCGCGGCCGACCGGATCGGCGAGGTCGCGCAGCACGCCGTCATGCGCATAGGCGACGACTTTCCTGGCGAGCGATTTCGAGATCGATTCGGCCAGCTCGGCACCGGTCGTCGCCGTATCGTATTCGCGGATCGAGCCGTCGGGGAATTTCAGGGAAACGGGATTTGCCATCGGGGTATCTCCTATCCAGTCCCGCATACGAACGCGGGTGGTGAAAGGCCGGTTGAGTCCGGCGGGCGAGCGGTCTTCTATTGGGACTTTCCGGCGCCGTAAAGCCTCGCCGCGGGGCGCCGGGGCCGTAGAGCGTCATCGGTGATGGTCGCAGGCGCCGGCGTTCCGGCCCACCCGCCAGAAACGCCACGGCAGATACCAGCGATAGTTCTCGTCGAGAGATTCCGGAACGTTGTCGATGCCGTGCGTGCCGCCCGGACCGCACCGGACGACGCGGAACAGGCCCATCCAGCCGCCGTTCCAAAGTCCGTGGCGCGCGATCGCCTCGTAAGCGTATTCGGAACAGGTCGGCAAATGCCGACAGGAATTGCCGGTGAAGCCGGACAGGGTCAATTGGTAGAGACGGACGAAACCCGTGCCGACGAGCCGCCCCGGCGTCTTCCGCCAGGGGCCTGCCCAGTTGCGGCCGGCCCGCCGCACAGCCGGCGTCGTCCGATGATCGTGCCTCGCCATTGCTTCCGCGTATCCTTCCGGACGCTTAGGTGCGCCTTCTGCCCCGCGATTTCAACGGCGGTGCGTGTTGCGCAGCCGGTGGCGTGCCGCAGGCGGCGCATGGGGAAGGTAACCTCGCCAGGCGGTGAACAGTGCGTCCCCCGATCGGCGCATTTGATCGCGCGCGATCGCCGGCCTATGTGTGAACCCTCAACCAGGCCGGATCCAGTCGTCCGGAAATTCTCGCGGAGCATCTCATGGCGGACCGGATCGAACTCGGGCTCGACACCTTCGGCGACGTCACTCTCGGCGCGGACGGCGTATTGCTCCCGCAGGCGCAGGTGATCCGCAACGTCGTCGAGGAGGCCGTGCTGGCGGACCAGGTCGGCATCGACTTCATCGGGGTCGGCGAACACCATCGCGACGACTTTGCCGTATCCGCGCCGGAGGTCGTGCTCGCCGCGATCGCCGCCCGCACCAGCCGTATCCGGCTGGGTTCGGCCGTGACGGTGCTTTCGTCCGACGACCCGATCCGCGTCTTCCAGCGGTTTTCCACCGTCGACGCGATCTCCGGCGGTCGCGCGGAGGTGATCCTCGGCCGCGGTTCCTTCACCGAATCCTTTCCCCTGTTCGGATTCCGCCTCAACGACTACGAGACGCTGTTTACGGAGAAGCTCGACCTCTTCGCCGCCATCATCGCCGGCGGCCCGGTCACCTGGCAGGGAAGCGTGCGGCCGCCGCTGAAGGACCAGCCGATCTATCCGCCGATCGAGAAAGGCACGCTCAAGACCTGGATCGGCGTCGGCGGCAGCCCTGAATCGGTGATCCGTGCGGCGCGTTACGGCCTTCCGCTGATGCTCGCCATCATCGGCGGCGAGCCGAAGCGCTTCCGCCCGTTCGTCGATCTCTACCACCGCGCGCTCGACCAGCTGGGCGGCGACAGGACGCTGCCGATCGGCGTGCACTCGCCGGGCCATGTCGCCGAGACGGACGAAGAGGCACGCGAACAGCTCTGGCCCGGTTACAAGGCCATGCACGACCGCATCGGCGGAGAGCGCGGGTGGGGACCGACGACGCGCAGCCGTTTCGAGGCCGAGGCCGACATGGGCTCGCTCTACGTCGGATCGCCGGAGACGGTGGCGAGGAAGATCGCCGAGACGATGAAGACGCTCGGCGTCAGCCGCTTCGACATGAAATATTCCGGCGGGCCGACGCCGCACGAGCACATGATGAAGAGCATCGAGCTCTACGGGACGAAAGTGATTCCGATGGTCCGCGACATGCTGGCCTGACAGATGGCGGCGGCGCTGCGACACGCAGCCTGTGGGTCAGGCCGCCCGCTCGGTCCGCTTCTTCTCGATCTGGCCGATGGCATCGACGACGGCGTCGAAAGTGAGCATGGTCGATGCGTGGCGCGCCTTGTAGTCGCGGACCGGCTCCAGGTATTTCAGGTCGGCAAAACGCCCCTCGGGTGGCGGACCGTTTTCCTTCAGCATCTTCAGCATCGTCTCGCGCACGGCGCGCAACTCGTCCGCGGTCGCGCCGACGACATGCTGCGCCATGATGGAGGACGAAGCCTGGCCGAGCGCGCAGGCCTTCACGTCGTGGGCGAAATCGGTGACGGTGTCGCCGTCCATGACGAGATCGACGGTTACCGTCGAACCACACAGCCTGGAATGCGCCGTGGCGCTGGCGTCGGGATGGTCGAGGCGGCCGAGACGCGCGATGTTGCCGGCGAAACCGAGGATCTTCGCATTGTAGACGTCGTTGATCATCGTCTTCCATTTCCCTGCCGGTCGATGGCCGGCGGATGTCGCAGGCTCTCTTTCAATGCGCGCCCGGGGCCTTATATAATGCTCGCGTTCCCGCCTCGACAAGTTCGTCAGGCGGGGAGCGAGAGACGCCGTCGGGACTGGAAACTTTCTGCCTCCGGAACCCGTAACTGGCGCGTAACCGTTCAACTCGTCCCGCATGACCCGGGACTACGGGAGACGCCTTTATGGATGCCGTGATCAGAAAGTTGATGCCCAAGGCCGAATACATGGAAAAGCCGGTCACCGACCGGCCTTCGCAGGAAGAAGTCGAGGCGGCCGTATACACGCTGTTGCGCTGGACAGGCGACAATCCGGAGCGCGAGGGGCTGAAGGATACGCCGAAGCGGGTCGCCAAGGCCTTTCGCGAGATGTTCGGCGGCTACGACATGTGTCCGGCCGAGGAACTCGGCCGCACCTTCGAGGAGGTTGCCGGTTATGACGACCTCGTCCTGGTCAAGGATATCGGCTTCCACTCGCACTGCGAGCATCACATGGTGCCGATCATCGGCAAGGCGCACGTCGCCTACCTGCCCGACGGCAAGGTCGTCGGCCTGTCCAAGATCGCGCGCGTCGTCGACATCTTCGCCCACCGTCTGCAGACGCAGGAAGCGATGACGGCGCAGATCGCCGGCGTCATCCAGGACGTGCTCAATCCGCGCGGCGTCGCCGTGATGATCGAGGCCGAACACATGTGCATGGCGATGCGCGGCATCCGCAAGCAGGGATCGACGACGCTGACCTCGACGTTCACCGGCGTGTTTCGCGACAGCCCGGAAGAGC
The DNA here is from genome assembly GCA_012842935.1 of Hyphomicrobiales bacterium. Classification (GTDB taxonomy): domain Bacteria; phylum Pseudomonadota; class Alphaproteobacteria; order Rhizobiales; family Rhizobiaceae; genus DUSC01. Next base: position 23,321 of record DUSC01000258.1, read on the forward strand.
AGGTCCGCTTCGTCACCATGATCCGCGCCGGCTCGTCGAGCTGACGCCCCCCTCGAGCCGGGAACGCCCCATGACCGTCGCATTCGATCCGCCATCGCCAGACAAGGCGGAAACGGAGGAAGGCCGCGCTTTCGCTCCACGCTTCGACGCCACGGGGCTGGTGACAGCCGTGGTTACCGACGCCGGCGACGGCGAACTGCTGATGCTGGCGCACATGAATGCCGAGGCGCTGTCGCTGACCCTCGAGACCGGAATCGCCCATTACTGGTCGCGGTCGCGCGCCGCGATCTGGAAGAAGGGGGAGACGTCGGGCAACCTGCAGTACGTGCGCGAGATCCGTGTCGACTGCGACCAGGACGCGATCTGGCTCAAGGTCGATGTCGCCGGACACGATGCAACCTGCCACACCGGTCGGCGTTCCTGTTTCTACCGGACGGTGGAGATGAAGAACGGAAGCGTCTTCCTCGCCCATGACGGCAGCGCGCCGGCATTCGACCCCGCATCCGTCTATCCATCCGGCAGCGAACGCTAATCGGTGAATCTTAAGTCATTTCGAAACCACACAGGTTCATCCTTTCGATACCGAGGCCCTGTAGAAAGGACATACGGGGGGATGGATGGGAGAGTGTGATGCTCGAATGGGCGTCCATGCGGAGCAGGCCCGACGTCCGGGAAGCCAACGGTTTCTCGTCGATCACGGGCGCGACGGAAACCAAGCCGCCTCGAAAGCAGGGAATTGCGCTCGCCCTCGGCGGCGGCGCGGCACGGGGCTGGGCCCATATCGGTGTCCTTCGCGCCCTCGACGAGGCCGACATCCACATCAACATGATCGCCGGCACCTCGATCGGGGCGCTGGTCGGCGGATGTTACCTCGCCGGGCGCCTCGACGAGCTCGAGCATTTCGCGCGGGGACTGACAAAGCGAAAGATGTTCGGCCTGATGGATTTTCACCTGGGCGGCGCCGGCCTGCTCGGCGGCATGAAGCTCGACGCCCGCATGCGCCAGCACATGGACGGCATGACCTTCGAGGACCTCGATCGCCCCTTTGTCTGCGTCGCCTCCGAAATCCGCACCGGCCACGAGATCTGGCTCTCCAGCGGGTCGCTGATCACGGCCATGCGCGCCTCCTATGCGTTGCCGGGCGTCTTCGAGCCGGTGACCTGCAATAAGCGGGTGCTGGTCGACGGCGCGCTGGTCAATCCGGTGCCGGTTTCGGTCTGCCGCGCCCACGAGCAACCGCTGGTGGTCGCCGTTAACCTGCACTACGACCTCTACGGGCGCGCTGCGGTCATCAAGCACAATGCCGGCGACCTCGTCGTCGAGAAGGATGCCATTCCGCGCCGAGGCCAGAGTTCCGACACGCGCGAGGCACGCCTCGGCATCACCGGCGTGATGGTCGAGGCCTTCAACATCATCCAGGACCGCATTTCCCGAGCGCGGCTCGCAGGCGATCCGCCCGACATGTCGCTGCAGCCGAAGCTCGGCCATATCGGGCTTTCCGAATTCCATCGTGCCGAGGAAGCGATCGAACTCGGCTATGAGGCGGCGCGGGCGCACCTGCCGGAACTGAAGCGGCTGCAGTCAGTGCTGGCGTGATCCGGCGGCTTCGCCGCCGTCATGCGAGAGCGGCGTCGAGGACGCGGAACTGCACGTTGCGCGCTCCGTTCCAGTAGTTGCCCGAAATGTTGCCGGCAACGTGGACCGTGCGTCCGCGGTTGACCGTGAGGAATTCGCCGAGTGGCGTACCGACCGAGCGGAACGCCATGGCGCGCAGCGTGCCACCGGCTTCCGACTTCAGGTCGACGCGCAGGTGCCCGGTGCCGACCTCGCGCACGTCGACGATGCGATGCCGCGGCAGGACGAAGACCGGCTGCGGGTGGCCCGCACCGTACGGCCCGGCCTTTTCGAGGAGGTCGAGCAGGTCCTGGGTGGCACCTTCGGCCGACAGCGCGGCGTCTATCTTGAGCGACTCGGCATCGCGCAGGCGCGACACTTCGGTTGCCGCCCTCGCCTCGAAGAAGGCGCGCAGGTCGCCGAGGCGCGAGCGCTCCACCGTGATGCCGGCTGCCATGGCGTGGCCGCCACCCTTGACGATCAGGCCTTCGGCGAGGGCATCGCGCACTAGCCGGCCGAGGTCGAAGCCCGTCACCGAGCGGCCAGAACCCGTGCCGACGCCGCTGGCGTTGAAGGCGATGGCGAAGACCGGGCGGCGCGCGTGCTCCTTGAGCCGCGAGGCGAGCAGGCCGACGATGCCCGGATGCCAGCGTTCGCTACCGGTGACGAGGATCGCCGGCCCGCCGCCGGCGATCTCGACATCGACCTCGGCGCGGGCGGCTTCGAGCATCACCTGCTCCATCGCCTGCCGTTCCTGGTTCAGGCGGTCGAGCGTTTCCGCGATGCGATCGGCTTCGACGGGATCGTCGGTGGCAAGCAGGCGGCTGCCGAGCGCGGCGTCGCCGATGCGGCCTCCGGCGTTGATGCGCGGCCCGATGAGGAAGGCGAGATGGAAGGCGTTGACCGGCTCGCCGATGCGCGAGACGCGGACCAGAGCGCCCAGCCCCGCATTCTCCTGGCGCCGGATGGCGAGCAACCCCTTGACGACGAAGGCCCGGTTGACGCCTGCGAGCGGGACGACATCACACACCGTCGCCAGGGCGACGAGGTCGAGCCAGCCGAGAAGGTCGGGCGGAGCCCTGTCCGGCGCAACGGCACGGAGCACGCGAACGGTCTCGACAAGGGTCAGGAAGACGACGCCCGCCGCGCACAGGTGCCCCTGCCTCGACAGGTCGTCCTCGCGGTTGGGATTGACGATCGCCACCGCCGGCGGCAGCGGGCCGCCGACCTGATGGTGGTCGAGCACGACGACGTCGGCGCCGGACTCATTCGCCACAGCGACCGACGCCGCGCTGTTGGTGCCGCAGTCGACCGTGACGATCAGGGCGGCTCCGCGCGCCGCGAGCTCGCGCATCGCCGCCGGATTGGGCCCGTAGCCCTCGAAAATGCGGTCGGGGATGTAGATCTCGGCGTCGATGCCGTAGTGGCCGAGGAAACGCTTCAGCAGTGCCGACGAGGCAGCGCCGTCGACGTCGTAGTCGCCGAAGATGGCGACACGTTCGCGGCGGCGCACCGCCTCGGCGATCCGCGCCGCGGCCTTCGCCATGTCGGTCAGCGTCGCCGGATCGGGAAGCAGGTCGCGGATCGTCGGTTCGAGAAAGCGCGGCGCCTCTTCGGCCGTAACGCCGCGGCCGGCCAATACGCGAGCGACGAGGTCGCCGGTGCCATGGCTCTGGGCGATCGCCAGCGCGACCATCTCCTGGCGGTCGGAAAGCCTGTGCTCCCAGGCGAGCCCGGTCGCCGAGCGCCGGACGTCGAGGAAATAGCGCCTGTCCGCAGTCATCTGCTGGAATCGTCCCGGTCCACGGCGGGACGATAGCCGAAGCGGCCGGCGGCGCGCAAAGCGCGGCGGTTCAGAACTTTTCCATGTCCTGGTGGCGGGCCTTGATCTCGCGCACCGTCTTCGACGACGAGCGCATGACGATCGTGTGAGTCTGGATGTCGACGCGGCCGAACTTGACACCCGACAGCATGTTGCCGTCGGTGACGCCGGTGGCGGCGAACAGCACGTCGCCGCGCGCCATCTCGTCCATGCGATAGACCTTGTTCGGATCGGCAATTCCCATCTTGGCGGCGCGGGCGATCTTTTCCTCTGTGTTGAGCTGGAGGCGGCCCTGCATCTGGCCGCCGATGCAGCGCAACGCTGCCGCCGCGAGCACGCCCTCCGGCGCGCCGCCGATGCCGAGATAGATATCGATGCCGGTCTCGTCCGGATCGGTGGTGTGGATGACGCCGGCGACGTCACCGTCGCCGATAAGGCGGATGGCCGCACCCGTCTGGCGCACCTCATCGATCAGACGCGCGTGGCGCGGGCGATCGAGGATGCAAGCCGTGATTTCCGAGACCGGCACGCCCTTGGCCCTGGCGAGGTTTTCGATGTTTTCGGCCGCCGGCGCATCGAGGTCGACGATGCCGGCCGGATAGCCGGGTCCGATGGCGATCTTGTCCATGTAGACGTCGGGGGCGAAAAGCAGGCTGCCCTTCTCGGCGATGGCAATGACGGCCAGCGAATTGGGCAGGTTCTTGGCGCAGATGGTCGTGCCTTCCAGCGGATCGAGTGCGATGTCGACTTCAGGTCCCTCCCCAAGGCCGACCTCTTCGCCGATGTAGAGCATCGGCGCCTCGTCGCGCTCGCCTTCGCCGATCACCACGGTGCCCCTGATCGGCAGGCGATTCAGCTCGGAGCGCATGGCATCGACCGCGGCCTGGTCGGCAGCCTTCTCGTCGCCCCGGCCGCGCAGCCGCGCCGCAGCCACCGCCGCACGTTCGGTGACGCGCACGAGTTCGAGGGTGAGAATCCGGTCGAGACCGGCGGTCGCGGCTTTGGCCATGAGGTCCATCCTGCTAGGTCGAATTCGAGCCGCGCCGCGAACAGCGCGGCGGCGCGCCTCTTTTGTCAAACCGCCTTGAGGACGGCAAGGCCCGCGGCGGGCTTTCGGCAGCGCCGGCCAGGACTCAATCGATTGAAGGCCTTTGCCTCAGATCAACCGGCGCGCTCGATGCGGATGACCTGCGGCTTGTCGATCAGGTGGCCGTCCTTGGTGACGCCGTCGACCGCCTTGCGCACGGCGGCTTCCGTGGTCTCGTGGGTGACGAGGATGACGGTCTTCTGCGCGGCGTCGGCCGTCCCGCCGGCGTGCTGGACGATCGATTCCAGCGAGATCTCGTTGTCGGCCATGCGCCTGGCGATCGCCGCGAAGACGCCGATGCGATCGTGCACGGTGAAGCGGATGAAGTAGCCGCCCTCATGCGAGCGCATGCGCGCCTTGCGGTAGGGCGCGAGTTCCTTCGCCGGGCGGCCGAACACCGGCCCGTGCTGGAAACCGGGGCGGCTCTTGGCAATGTCGGCGATGTCGCCGATGACGGCCGACGCCGTGGCGTTGCCGCCCGCGCCGGGTCCCGACAGCAGCAGTTCGCCGAGAATGTCGGTCTCGATCGCCACCGCATTGGTGACGCCGTGGACCTGGGCGATGACGGAAGCCGTCGGTACCATGGTCGGATGGACGCGCTGTTCGATGCCGCTCTCGGTGCGCTGGGCGACGCCGAGCAGCTTGATGCGGTAGCCGAGCTCGCCCGCGGCGCGAATGTCGGCCTGGGTGATGTTCGAGATCCCCTCGAGGTAGATGTCGTCGGCGGCGATGCGATGGCCGAAGGCGAGGCTAGAGAGGATCGACAGCTTGTGCGCCGTGTCGTGACCCTCGATGTCGAAGGTCGGGTCCGCCTCGGCGTAACCGAGCCGCTGGGCGTCCGCCAGGCATGCGTCGAAGGAGAGCCCCTCGGCCTCCATCCGGGTCAGGATGTAGTTGCAGGTTCCGTTGAGGATGCCGAAGACGCGCGTCACCGAATTTCCGGCGAGGGCCTCGCGCATGGTCTTGATGACGGGGATGCCGCCGGCGACTGCCGCCTCGTAGTTGAGCAGGACTCCCTTCTTCTCGGCGACTTCGGCGAGCGCGACGCCATGTTTGGCGAGCAGTGCCTTGTTCGCGGTCACGACATGGCGTCCTGCGTCCAGCGCCGCCTTGACGCTGGCGCGGGCGGCGCCCTCATCGCCGCCGATCAGTTCGACGAAGACGTCGATCGGTGCGGACTTCGCCATTTCGACCGGATCGTCGAACCACGTCGCGCCGGAGAGGTCGACGCCACGGTCGCGGCCGCGGCTGCGCGCCGAGACCGCCGAGACGACGATGTCGCGGCCGCATTGCCGGGTGAGTTCGGATGCCTTCGTCGCCAGCAATCGCGCAACGGAGGCACCGACGGTGCCGAGCCCGGCAATCCCAACACGCAATGCTTCGGCCATGACCGGCGGGTCCCCCTGAATGACGTATCGTGAAGTCGCTGCCGCCGCGTCAGCGCCGCGCCACAAGCGGGACGACGTTGTTCGGCTGCTTTTCGGCCGAAGCGAGGAAGCGCTTGATGGAGCGCGCCGCCTGGCGGATGCGGTGCTCGTTCTCGACGAAGGCGAGGCGCACGTGGTCGTCGCCGTGCTCGCCGAAGCCGATACCCGGTGCCACGGCGACGTCGGCGTGCTCGATCAGCAGCTTGGAGAACTCCAGCGAGCCGAGATGGCGGAACGGCTCCGGGATGGGCGCCCAGGCGAACATCGAGGCGGCGGGCGCCGGGATCTTCCAGCCGGCCTTGCCGAAGGACTCCACCATCACGTCGCGGCGGCGGTGATAGACTTCCCGCACCTCCGCGATGTCGGAGCCGTCGCCGTTGAGTGCGGCCGTCGCCGCTACCTGGATCGGCGTGAAGGCGCCGTAGTCGAGATAGGACTTCACCCGGGTCAGCGCCGAGATCAGGCGCTCGTTGCCGACGGCGAAGCCCATGCGCCAGCCGGGCATGGAGAAGGTCTTCGACATCGAGGTGAACTCGACGGTGACGTCCATCGCTCCGGGCACCTCGAGAACCGAGGGCGGCGGATTGCCGTCGAAATAGATCTCCGAGTAGGCGAGGTCGGAGAGGATGATCAGATCGTTCTTGCGGGCGAAGGCGACCACGTCCTTGTAGAAGTCGAGCGAGGCGACCAGCGCCGTCGGGTTCGACGGATAGTTGAGGATGAGCGCCAGCGGTTTCGGAATGGAATGGCGGAAGCCGCGCTCGAGCGCCGGGATGAAATTGTCGTCCGGCTCGACCTGCAGCGAGCGGATGACGCCGCCCGACATGATGAAGCCGAAGGCGTGGATCGGATAGGTCGGGTTCGGGCAGAGAATCACGTCGCCGGGTGCCGTGATCGCCTGTGCCATGTTGGCGAAACCTTCCTTGGAACCGAGCGTCGCGACGACCTGCGTCTCCGGGTCGAGCTTCACGCCGAACCGGCGGGCGTAGTAGTTGGCCTGGGCGCGGCGCAGACCCGGGATGCCGCGCGAGGACGAGTAGCGGTGGGTGCGCGGGTCTCGGACCACCTCCACCAGCTTGTCGACGATCGCCTTCGGCGTCGGCAGGTCGGGATTGCCCATGCCCAGGTCGATGATGTCGGCGCCGTTGGCCCGCGCGCTGGCCTTGAGCCGGTTCACCTGCTCGAAGACGTAGGGCGGAAGGCGGCGGACTTTGTGAAACTCTTCCATGGCGGTTCCAGGGGCGACGGGATTGCGCGGGCCGCGATATACACGCATTCGCGGCGGGGGTCGATAGAATTGGCCGCGACGGCGAAGCGCACGCTTGCGGCGAATTCGGGGCCGGGCGGGAATTTTCAGAAAAGGTCGAAGTCGCCGTAGATCTGGTTGCGCGCGATCCATGGGATCTGCCTCCCCTCGGAGCCGCCGGCGACGGAGGCTTTCACGGCACGGTAAAGCTCGAGCAGGCTGATGGCGCCGTTGGAGTCCGTATCGGCCCGCGCGCGGCCGCCAGCCAGCGCGTCGGCGATCGCCACCGAGAAGCGGCCGCCGCCCAATCCAGCGAGTTCTTCGCTGAACTGGCGACCCTTCGATGCCGAGAGGATGACGATGCCGGCGCCGCCCTCGGTGACGAGTTGGGCCACCGCATCCTCGTTGGTCGCCGGATCTGCCTGACCGGTAACGCCCGAATGGCAGGCGTCGAGGAGCACGACGACGCGCGCCTTCGCAGCCTTGATGCGCGCGGCAACACGGTCGAAGGGGAGGCTGGTGCCGTCCAAGTCGGCGCGGTCAGTCGCCGAGAGCGCGAGCCGCAGTCGCCCGTCGCTGCCGATCAGCCCGTGTCCGGCGAAGGAGAGAAGCAGCGTGTCCTGTTCGCCTGCCGCCGCGATCATGGTGTCGAGGCGGGAAAGGATCGACGCCTCGGTCGCCTCCCCGTCGAGCAGCATCCCGACGTCGACGGAAGCGTAGATCGGCGAAGCTGCCACGGCCTTGGCGACCCTGCGCGCATCGGCGGCGGCGAAGCGCAAGTCCGCGCCCGGCATCCCGGGGTAGCGGTCGACGCCGACGGCCAGCCCGAGGAGACGACCGGTCGCCGCCGATGGACGCGTTCCGAGCACGATCTCGGTGGGTGGACTGGAAAAGCCCTCCCGATCGATCGCCAGCAGCGTGGCGA
>DUSC01000259.1 GCA_012842935.1 Hyphomicrobiales bacterium
CCGCAGTGATGGGCGGCGAGCAGGCCGCCCGCGTCATGGAAATCGTCGCCCGCGGCAAGGCGGAGCGCGAGGGCCGGCCGGTCGACGGGAAAATGCTCGAGATGATGTCGGCGCAGATCAGGCATGGTGTCGAACAGCAATCGAGCGCGTTGTTCGGCACGGCGCGGCTGTGGGACGACGGTATCATCGATCCTCGCGACACCCGACGAGTTCTGGCGCTCTGCCTCTCGATCGCTGCGGAGGGCGACAGGCGCGTGCCGAGGCCGAACAGCTTCGGCGTGGCGAGGATGTGAAGGAAGAAGAAGTCGGTCGTCGGTCGTCGGACGTCGGTCGAACGTCAGCGGCGATACTACCGACGAACAACGACCGACCGGAGGATGGAATGCACTTCACGCCTGAACACGAGAACCTTCGCCGCACGGTGGCGAAGTTCGTCGAGATGGAGCTCAATCCCTTCGTCGACATCTGGGAGGATGCCGAGGAATTTCCGTCGCACGAAATCTTCAAGAAGCTCGGCAACCTCGGCCTGCTCGGCATCAAATACGACCCGAACTACGGCGGGCTCGGGCTGGACTTCTCCTATTCCATGGTCATGGCCGAGGAACTCGGCCTGGTGAATTGCGGCGGCGTGCCGATGGCGATCGGCGTCCACACCGACATGTGCACGCCCGCTCTGAACCGTTTCGGCTCGGACCATCTCAAGCGCAACTTCCTCGCGCCCTCGATCGCCGGGGATGTGGTCGGCTGCCTCGGCGTCTCGGAGCCGGGAGGCGGCTCCGACGTCGCGGCGGTGAAGACCACGGCGCGCCGCGACGGCGACGACTATGTCATCTCCGGTACCAAGATGTGGATCACTAACGGCATGAAGGCCGACTGGTGTTGTCTTCTCGCCAATACCTCCCACGGACAGCCGCACCGCAACAAGTCGCTGATCGTGGTTCCGATGGATGCCCGCGGCATCGCGCGGCAGAAGATCCACAAGATCGGCATGAACTCGTCGGATACCGCGCAGCTCTTCTTCGACGACGTCCGCGTCCCCGTCGCCAACCTGATCGGCCAGGAAGGCATGGGCTTCACCATGCAGATGCTGCAGTTCCAGGAGGAGCGGCTGTGGGGCGCCATGAGTTCGATCAAGGGCCTCGATCGACTGATCGACCTGACCATCGAGTACACCGGCGACAGGAAGGCCTTCGGTAGGTCGATCCTCGACAACCAGGTCGTGCACTTCCGTCTCGCCGAGCTGCGCACCGAAGTCGAGGCGCTGAGGGCGTTGACGTGGAGCGCGGTCGAGCAGTACGTCTCCGGAAAGGACGTCACCCGGCTGGCCTCCATGGCCAAGCTGAAATGCGGCCGGCTCGCCCGCGAAGTGACCGATTCCTGCCTGCAGTACTGGGGCGGCATGGGCTACACCCGCGACAATCCCGTCAGCCGGGCCTATCGCGACACCCGCCTGATCTCGATCGGCGGCGGCGCCGACGAGGTCATGCTCGGCATCATCTGCAAGCTGGAGGGCACGCTGCCGGGAACGGGCAACAGGCTCGCAGGGAAGCGCTGATGCTGCGCCCGATCCGCACGCTTCTCGTCGCGAATCGCGGCGAGATCGCCTGCCGCGTGATCCGAACGGCGCGGCGCATGGGCCTGCGGACAGTCGCTGTCCATTCCGACGCCGACGCGGCAGCTCCCCATGTCGGCGCCGCCGACCTGGCCCTGAGGCTTCCCGGCGACGCGGCTTCGGCGACCTATCTGGACGCTTCGGCGATCGTCGAAACGGCTCTCAAAGCCGGCGCCGACGCGGTCCATCCGGGATACGGCTTCCTGTCGGAGAATGCCGCCTTCGCCGAGGCCTGCGCCGCGGCCGGTCTCGTCTTCGTCGGCCCGCCGCCTGCGGCGATCCGTGCAATGGGCGACAAGGCGCGCGCCAAGGTCCAGATGGAGCGCGCGGGCGTGCCGGTGGTTCCCGGCTATGCGGGCGAGGATCAGTCGCCGGCGCATCTCGCCGCGGAGGCAGGGCGCCTCGGCTATCCGCTGCTGATCAAGGCGGCGGCC
>DUSC01000260.1 GCA_012842935.1 Hyphomicrobiales bacterium
CCCGTCGCGCGCCCGCTTCTGCGGCCGCCCGACACGTCCTGACGGTCGCCCTTCCTCAGAAAACCCCGAATCCGCCGATCCGCCAGGCCCTCGAGGGCGCGATCCCGCTTGTGCGTGAAGTACGGCCGCCGGCGGAGGATGTCGGCGCCAAGGCTCTCCTGCGCTCGAGGATGAGTGAATGGCCGCCGGCCTACCCGGCGCGGCGCGCCGCTTGCGCGGCGAACCGCCCGCGGTCGTGCGGCGCGGCGTAGTCGACCGCCGGGCCCTTGGGCACGATGCCGGTCGGGTTGATGCCGGTGTGGCTCTGGTAATAGTGCCGCTTGATGTGGTCGAGGCTGACCGTCCCGTCGACGCCCGGCACCTGGTAGAGATCGCGCAGATAGTTCGACAGGTTCGGGTAGTCGGCGATGCGCTGCCGGTTGCACTTGAAATGGCCGACATAAACCGGGTCGAAGCGAACCAGCGTGGTGAACAGCCGCCAGTCGGCCTCGGTCAGGCGCTCGCCCGCCAGATAGCGCTGCCGCGACAGCCGGTCCTCCAGCATGTCCAGCGTGGAGAACAGCTCCTCGAAGGCCTCCTCGTAGGCTTCCTGCGTGGTGGCGAAGCCGGCGCGGTAGACGCCGTTGTTCACCGCCGGATAGATTTTTGCGTTGAGCGCGTCGATCTCGCCGCGCAGCGCCTTCGGATAGAAGTCCAGCGAGGCGTCGGCGAAAGCGTCGAAGGCCGAGTTGAACATGCGGATGATCTCGGAGGATTCGTTGTTGACGATGGTGCGCCGCTCCTTGTCCCACAGCACCGGCACGGTGACGCGGCCCGAATAGGCCGGGTCGGCGCGCGTGTAGACTTGATGGAGGTAGTCGAGGCCGTAGAGCGTGTCGCCGGTGGCGCCGTCCTCGGCGAGAAACGTCCAGCCGTGCTCGGCCATCAGCGGGTGCACGATGGACACCGAGATCGCCTCCTCCAGCTTCTTCAGCGCGCGGAAGATCAGCGTCCGGTGCGCCCAGGGGCAGGCGAGCGAGACGTAGAGATGATAGCGGCCCGGCTCGGCGCGGAAGCCGCCGGTCCCCGTCGGGCCGGGCGCGCCGTCGGCGGTCACCCAGTTGCGGAAGAGCGAATCCTGACGCTGGAAACGCCCGCCGGTCTCCCGGGTGGAATACCAGACGTCGTGCCACTTGCCTTCGACCAGCATGCCCATCGCGGTCTCCTGTCGTTTCGCCGACCATTTAGGGCCGCCGGCCATCGAAGACCATCTTCGGCGCCGGAAACAGTCCGTCACCGCGAGCGGAAGCCGGCGGCGGTCCCGCGTTCAGACGAAACATGGCGATGGACGGGGCGGTCAAATGATGATAGCGGGGCTACCCATGCAGCAGTCCTTCACGTTCCGGATCGAGCGACGACGAATGAGCGCCCGCGCCTGACCAGGCGCCGACAGGCCATGCCGCCCCCATGCGGCCCCTTCATTCGCCAAACGACCGGACGAGAGCCATGACTGCCGACGACGTCGCCTACCTGCCGGAAACGCCGGCGCACGACCCCGAAATCGAAGCGATCAACGAGGAGGCCTTCGGCCCCGGACGCTTCGTGCGCGCCGCCTACAAGATCCGCGAAGGCGGGCCGCACGAGCGGGCGTTGTCCTTCGTCGCCATGGACGGCGGCCACGTCGTCGCTTCGGTCCGCATGACCCGCGTCGCCGCCGGCGCCGGCCGGGCGCTGATGCTCGGGCCGCTCGCGGTGAAGCCGGCCTACAAGAACGTCGGCATCGGTCGCCGGCTGGTGAAGATCGCGGTCGAGGCGGCGGAGAGGGCGGGCGCCGGCGCCGTCATCCTGGTCGGCGACGAGCCCTATTACGGGCCGCTCGGCTTCAGGCGCATCCCGCGCGGCCAGGTGTCGATGCCGCGCCCCGTCGACCTCGGCCGCGTGCTCGCCTACGAGCTGAAGCCGGGCGCCGTCGCCCTGATCCAGGGCATGATCGACCACGAGGACCGGCTGCGCGTCACGGCGTGAGGCCGGACGGTTCCTCCCCGGCGCAGCGGGGGAGGGGGACCATGCGATGCATGGTGGGGGCGTGAGGAGTATGCGGGTTCCGCTACCGCCCCTCGCGGTACCACATCGAGCCGAGCGCCATGAGCAGCAGCACCAGTCCGAAGAAGCCGGCGAAGAGCGGAATGCGGCTGACCGACTTCAGGATGGTATCGCCCGTCGTACGCAGGCCGATCCAGTCGCGGCCGGCGGCCTGCGCGGTTCCCCTCACCGGCACGATGCCCGGCAGTTCGACCGAGCCGGACGGACCCAGCCGGCGCACGCTGCCGCCCGTCGCCTCGGCAAAGGGGCGCAGCACCTCGGTCGTCGACACCGTGTCGGCGAATTCGGGCGCGTTGACCGGCCCGACATGGGCGAGCGCGGAAAGGTCGCCGTTGCCGATCTGGTAGAGGCCGATCTCGTCGGTCGGCATCGATCCGGCGAAGACGCCGGGCGTCGAGGCGGCGAGCGGCACGGTGACGGTCTTGCCCGAGGGCGTGATGACCTGTGCGGGACCCGGATCGTCGCTCATCGTCTGCCGGTCGATTTCGAGCGTCATGCCCCGGCCGGTCGCGGTGAGCCGCTCCTCCTCGAGTTCGGGCTCCTTCATCAGCCAGTGGGCGATGCGGCGGTAGAGCTGCACGTGCGGCCCGCCGCCCTCGAAGCCGCGCGCCCACAGCCAGCCCTGGTCGGACAGGAGCATGCCGACACGGCCTTCGCCCTTGCGGTTGAGCACCAGCAGCGGCCGGTCGCCGGGACCCTTCATCACCGTCTCGCCCTCGGGCCGGTCGATGCCGATCAGCCGGAACCAGCGGCTCCAGGCCGGCGGTTCGCTGCCCGAACCTTCGAGGCCGCGGGTCACCGGGTGGCGTTTGCCCAGTTCGGTCAGGCGCGGATAAAATCCCTCCTCGATGACGTCGCCGGTCGGCAGCGCCGGCAGGGCGGCCATCAGCGGGGTGCGCGAGATCGACTGGAGACCGGCATATTCGGGCCCGGCCGCGATCAGGAGGGCGCCCCCCTTTTCCACATACTCTGCGATGTAGTCGTAATAGAGGATCGGCAGCACGTCGCGGTGCTGGTACCGGTCGAAGATGATCAGGTCGAAGTCGTTGATCTTCTCGACGAAAAGCTCGCGCGTCGGAAAGGCGATCAGCGACAGCTCGTTGATCGGCGTGCCGTCCTGTTTCTCCGGCGGCCTGAGGATCGTGAAGTGGACGAGGTCGACCGAGGCGTCGGACTTCAGCAGGTTGCGCCAGGTGCGCTCGCCGGCGTGCGGCTCGCCGGAGACGAGCAGGACGCGCAAATTCTCGCGGATGCCGTCGACCAGCGCGATGGCGCGGTTGTTGGTGTCGGTGAGTTCGCCCTCGGCGCGCTCGATCGACAGCTCGACGATGTTGCGCCCGGCGCCGGGAACGGTGATGTCGAGCGGCATCTCCGCGCCGATCGGCGCCTCTTCGAGCGAGACCTGGACGCCGTTGACCAGGACGCGCACGGCGACCGTCCCCGAAGCGCCGTCGGCGCCGATCACCCGGTAGGTCATCGCCAGCGGCTTGCCGACGATGCCGAAGCGCGGCGCCTTCTCGAAGCGGATGCGCCGGTCGGTCTCGCCCTCGTCGCCGGTGATCAGCGCATGCAGCGGCGCATCGAACCCGTCGGCCGACTGCGGCACGTCGTGGACCTGGCCGTCGGTTATCATCACGGCGCCGCCGATGCGCGAGGGCGGCACGTCGCGGAAGGCGCCATCGAGCGCCTCGAAGAGGCGCGTGCGGGTGCGGTCGTCGGCGGCGTCGCCGCGCCCGGCCTCGACGACGCGGACCTCGAACTGCTTGAAGCGCGACAGCCGCTCCTTGAGGGCTTCGACCGCCGCAGCGGTCTGCGCGTTGCGGGTGCCGATGTCCTGGCTCTGGCTCTTGTCGACGATCAGCGCTACCACGCTCTTCAGCGGCTCGCGTTCCTCGTCGAGCAGGACGGGGTTGACCAGGGCGGCGGCGAGCGCCAGCGCCGCGGCGAAGCGGAGCCAGGCGCCGCGCCGGCGAAGGGCGAGGCCGGCGACCGCCGCGACCCCGATCGGGATCAGGACGACGGCGAGCCAGGTCCACGAAAGCAGCGGCTCGAAGGAGAGGGACCAGTTCACGTCACTGCCCCAGCCGCTCGAGCAGGATCGGCACGTGCACCTGGTCCGACTTGTAGTTGCCGGTGAGCATGTACATCACGATGTTGACGCCGGAGCGGAACGCGTAGATCCGCTGCATCGGATCCGAAGGAACGGTCGGCAGGAGGGCGTCGCCGCTGGCGTCGACCGCCCAGGCGCCGGCGAAGTCGTTGGCGGTGATCATGATCGGCGAGACGCCGTCGCCGGTGCGCACCGGGCGGTTCTCGCTGTTCGACGCGTCGAGCGAGGCCTCGACCCACAGCGGGCTGCCGTTGAAGCGGCCGGGGAATTCCGAAAGGATGAAGAAGGACTTCGTCAGGACGTGGTCATCGGGTACCGGCTCGAGCGGCGGCACGTTCAGGTCGGCGAGGATGTTCCTCAGCCGCTGGGTCGCCGGGCTGGTGTCGCTGGCGCCGAAGCCTTGCGCGTACTCGTCGCGCGTGTCGAACAGCACGGTGCCGCCCTGCTGCATGTAGGCGTCGACGCGAGCGATGGCCTCCTCGCTCGGCATTGGCGCCGCCGGGTCGACCGGCCAGTAGATGAGCGGATAGAAGGCGAGCTCGTCTTTCGCGATGTCGACGCCGGCGGGTTCGCCCGGTTCCAGCGCCGTCTTCTCGGCGAGGAATCGGGACAGGCCGGAAAGGCCGGCGCGGCTGATCGAATCGATCTGCGGATCGCCGGTGAGCACGTAGGCGAGGCGGGTGACGGTGATCGCCTCGATGGCCTCGGCGTCCGTCGGCCTGGCGTCCTGGGCGTCGGCGCGGCCGGGCGTCAGCAGCAATCCCGCGGCGACGAGCGCGACGGCGGCCGACGCGCCGGTCCGCGCCCGTCGCGGGCGGCTGGCGAATACGCCGCCCATCCAGAAGACGGCGAGCGTGTCCAACGCCAGCAGCGCCAGCGCGGCGGCGATGAGCGGACCCTTCAGATCGCGGGATGCGTCGAAGGCATAGCGCATCTCCCAGGTCGGCGCCGCGACCTGCGGCCGCTCGATCGGCCCCAGCGCCGCGTCGGCGGGGAGCAGGTTGTGCGCCACGACGCCGTCGTCGCCGCCGTAGAGGCCGGGCGGATTCTCCAGCGTCACGGGACTCCGGCCGGCGCCCGCGGCGAGCGGCCTGGCGTCGGGCGGCGGCGGCACGATCGCGCCGTTCGCCGCGATCATGCGGAAGGGTGGCAGCGCCGCCCGGGGGCTTTCGGCTCCGCTCGCGATGGCGCCCTGGTTGCGCGACAGCTGGACCAGCCGGCGCAGCATTTCGACAAAGCTGCCGGAGATCGGCAGGTTCGACCACGTCGCCTCGGGCGTCACGTGGAAGAGCACCACGGTGCCCTTCTCGCGGCGCGCGCCGGTGACCAGCGGCGTGCCGTCGGCGAGCGTCGCCCATGAGAGGCCGACGATGTCGGGGGAAGGTTCCGCGAGCACCTGCCGCGAGACCGTCACCTCGCGCGGCGCGGCGAGGTCGGCGAACGGCCCGCCGGTCGGGAAGTCGGTCACCGGCTGCGGCGTCGTCCACGACAGCGCGCCGCCGAGCGAGCGTTCGCCGAGTCGGAGGCGGACCGGAAGCAGTTCCTCGTCGTTCTCGGCGGCGGCCAGGCGCGAGCCGGCGAAGCGGACCAGCATGCCGCCGTTGCGTACCCATTCGATCAGGCGCTGGCGCGCCGCGTCCGGCATCGTGCCGACGTCGGCCATGACGATCATCGCCGGCTTCTGCTCGAGGATCTGCGGGATCGCCTCGGAAAGGTCGGCGCTCTGCGGCTCGACGAGGTCGGCGAAGGGTTCCAGCGCGCGGCGGATGTAGAAGAGGGGCGAGAGCAGCGGCTGCGCCTGGTCGGCCTCGCCCTGCGAGAGCAGGCCGACGCGGCGGCGTTTGGCGCTTTCGTCGAGCATGCGTACGGCGCCGGCGTGCTGCTCGCCGTCGAGCGCGATCGAGGCGAAGTCGTTGCGCAGTTCGAAGGGCGCCGCCATCAGGCCCGTCGCCTCCGTCGCACCGGGGGCGAATTCGAGGGTGGCGTCGGCGATGCGGCGGCCCTTCTCGTCGAAGGCCCCGGCGCTCACCGTGCGCGGAGCCGGATCGCCGGGCGGACGGATCGCCCGGAGGGCGAAGCCGTCGATCCCGTTCTCGGCGGCGACGAGACCCGCGATCCCGATCCGTTCCGGCGCGATCCAGACGAGACTGGCCGGCGCCGGCGTCAGCAGCGTCCTGAACGCCGCCTCGTCGCCGTCGGCGGCGAGGCCGTCGGAAAGGATGGCGACGCTGGCGCCGGGGAGGGCGGCAAGTGCGGCGGCGACGCGCGCGTAGACCGCCGGCCGGTCGACCGGTACCGGGCGCGGCCCGGCGGCCCGCAGGCGGTCCAGCGCCGCCTCCGCGTCGAAAGGTCCGATCTCGGCATTGGCGGCGTCGGCGGTGAGCGCCAGGATCACCGGCCGTCCCGCTTCGCCGGCGTCGGCGATCAGTCGCTCGGCCGTGGCCAGGCGGCGGGGCCAGTCGGTCGCGCTCGACCAGCCGTTGTCGAGCACCACGGCGATGCCGTTGCCGCCGGCGGGCACGCTTTCGCGCGGGTTGAACACGGGAGCCGCCAGCGCCAGCACGATCAGCGCGGCCAATGCGAGGCGCAGGAGCGTCAGCCACCAGGGGCTACGGTGCGGCGTCTCCTCCTTTCTCAGCACCCGGGCCAGGATGCGCAGCGGCGGAAAGACCTCGGTCTGCGGGCGCGGCGGCGTCAGTCTGAGCAGCCACCAGATGACCGGCAGAGCGACGAGTCCCCACAGGACCATCGGCGCGCCGAAGCTGAGCGGAAGCCAGCTCATTTCGGCACCCCGGCGGGACCGGCGTCGACGGTCATGGCAAGGTGCACGCGCACCAGCGCCTCGGAGGCGAGGCGGTCGGTGTGGTTGACCGTGTAGCTCCAGCCGAGCCGCTTGCACCACGCGGCGAGTTCGGCGCGGCGGGCGGCGTAGAGGTTGCGGTAATCGGCGGCAAATGTCTCCGCGCGCCCGGCGGTGATCTTCTCGCCGGTCTCCGGATCGGTGAATTCGGTGCGGCCGGAAAAAGGAAAGGTTTCTTCGGCGGGATCGGCGATCTCGATCAGATGCGCGCGGACGCCCCGCCGCGACAGCACCTCCAGCCACGCCATCGTCTCCTCCGGCGGGTCGAGGAAATCGCTGGCGACAACGATGTCGGAGAAGCGCCGGATCGCGGACAGATCGGGGCGGACCGCGAACGCCGGCGCGTGGGCGAGCCGCGAGGCGATGCGCTCTGCCCCGTCGCGCGCGGCGAAGGGATCGGTGAGGCCGGGCCAGGCGATCCGCTCGCCGCTGCGCGACAACAGTTCGGCCAGCGCGAGGATCAGGACCAGCGCGCGCGACTCCTTCGACACGGTCGCGCCTGCGGACCTGTAGAGCATCGACGGCGAGGGGTCTGCCCAGAGCCAGACGGTGTGCGCGGCTTCCCACTCGCGGTCGCGGATGTAGATGTGGTCGTCGCGCGCCGAGCGTCGCCAGTCGATCTGGGTCATCTCCTCGCCCTCGACATAGGGGCGGAACTGCCAGAAATTCTCGCCGATGCCTCGCTTGCGGCGTCCGTGCCAGCCGGCGATGACCGTGTTGACGATACGCCGCGCCTCGACGAGAAGGTCGGGAACCAGCGAAGCGCGCAACCGTCCCCGTGCCAGCGCGTCGCGCGTGGCGACCGGCGCGGTCGCTTCGCCGATCCGCGCCATCAGGCAGCCTTTCCGCGCGACTGCGCCATGTCAGCCCCGGGCCTTCACCAGCCTCGCGATGACGTCGCGGACCGTCGTCCCTTCGGCGCGCGCGGCGAAGGTCAGCGCCATGCGGTGCTGGAGGACCGGCTCGGCGAGCGCGTGGACGTCGTCGACCGACGGCGCCAGGCGGCCGTCATAGAGCGCGCGGGCGCGGGCGCACAGCGTCAACGCCTGGCTCGCACGCGGCCCCGGCCCCCAGGCGACCTGCCTGTCGGTCTCCGCGTCGCCCTGGCCCGGCCGGGCCGAACGGACGAGGGCGAGGATCGCCTCGACGACGCTTTCCGGTACCGGCATGCGGCGGATCAGATGCTGGATCGCCTTCAGCCGTTCCGGGGACAGGACGTTCTCGGCCCTGGCGTCCTCGACGCCGGTCGTCTCGATCAGGATGCGGCGCTCGGCCTCGAGCTCCGGATAGAGGATGTCGATCTGCATGAGGAAGCGGTCGAGCTGCGCCTCGGGCAGGGGATAGGTGCCTTCCTGCTCCAGCGGATTCTGCGTCGCCAGCACGTGGAACGGCGACGGCAGGTCGTGGCGCACGCCGGCCACCGTGACATGGTATTCCTGCATCGACTGCAGCAGGGCCGACTGGGTGCGCGGGCTGGCGCGGTTGATCTCGTCGGCCATCAGCAGCTGCGCGAAGATCGGGCCGGGGATGAAGCGGAAGGAGCGTTTTCCGTGCTCGTCCTGCTCCATCACCTCGGAGCCGAGGATGTCGGACGGCATCAGGTCGGGCGTGAACTGGATGCGCCGCGAATCGAGACCGAGCACGGTGCCGAGCGTCTCGACGAGCTTGGTCTTGGCTAGGCCGGGAACGCCGACCAGCAGCGCATGACCGCCGGCCAGAAGGGCGACCAGCGCGCGCTCGACCACGGCTTCCTGGCCGAAGATCACCCGGCCGACACCGGTGCGCACCCGCGAGATGTCGGCGAGCGCCTTCTCGGCCTCGGCGATCATGTCCTTCTCGCTGATCTGGGGTTCCTTGACGATCAGGCTCATGCAGGCCGGTTCCTCTGTTCCGCAAGAACGCCCGTTCAGGCGTCGCGATCCCCCGACTCGCATCTGGCGGCGTATGGGGATCGAACTTAATTCACCCGCCCCGGCTGACAAGCGCAACAACAGTGACTATTTCGTGACCATGACCGAAGACGTGGAAAGCAGCGGTGGAAGCCTCGCCGGGGCGGGCGATGCCCGCGGGCTGGAGGCGCTGATCGCGCGCGCGACGCGCGCAGGCAAGGGCGTGCCGCCCGTCGAGCGCTGGAACCCTGAGTTCTGCGGCGACATCGACATGGAAATCCGCGCCGACGGCACCTGGTTCTATCTCGGAACCCCGATCGGCCGCATGCCGCTGGTGCAGCTCTTCTCGACCGTGCTGCGCAAGGACGCCGACGGCCGGACCTACCTGGTGACGCCGGTGGAGAAGGTCGGCATCCGCGTCGTCGACGCCCCCTTCGTCGCCGTGGAGTTGAATGTCCGCGGCGCGGGCGACGGGCAGGTCATGACGTTTCGCACCAATGTCGGCGACGTCGTCGAGGCGGGACCCGATCATCCGCTGCGCTTCGTCGACGAGCCCGGCACGGGCGGGCTGAAGCCCTATCTCCTGGTGCGCGGACGGCTGGAAGCGCTCGTCGCGCGTCCGGTCATGTACGAACTGGTCAACCATGGCGAAGAGATCGAGATCGGCGGCGAAAGGATGTTCTGCGTGCGATCGAAGGGGGAGATTTACCCGATCATGCCGGTCGACAGGCTGGAAAGGCTGAGCAGCTGACCATGGACGCGCTCGCCGGGCCCGTCTTCACTGCGGACGATTTCCGCGCGCGCGCCGTTCGCGAGCGTGGGCCGCATCCGGATGACGACTACGGAGACCATGTCTGGAATCCCCACCTGAAGCCGTACTTCGCGCAGGGCCGGCTACGCGACGCGGCGGTGCTCGTGCCGGTCGTCGACCGCGGCGACGAGGCGACGGTCCTGCTCACCAAACGGACCGAGGCGTTGCGCAGCCATTCCGGCCAGATCGCCTTCCCGGGGGGGCGAATCGATCCGACGGACCGGTCGGCCGAACATGCGGCCCTGCGCGAGACCGAAGAGGAGATCGGCCTTGGCGCCGAGTTCATCGACATTGTCGGCCGGCTGCCCGACTACATCTCCGGAAGCGGCTACCGGATCGCGCCGGTTCTCTCGATCGTGCGGCCCGACTTCCGGCTCAGCATCAACCGCGACGAGGTCGACGACGCCTTCGAAGTCCCGCTGCGCTTCCTGATGGACCCGAACAACCATCGGCGCGACAGCCGCGTCTGGGAAAACCGCGAACGCTTCTTCTACACGATGCCCTTCGGCGAACGGTACATCTGGGGCGTGACCGCCGGCATCCTGAGGACGCTCTACGAAAGGCTCTACGCTTGACCGGCGGCACGTCCATCGCCGGCCGTGCGGGATGGATCGCCGACGGCGACCTGCAGAAGCTGCTTGCGGCTCTCTCCGCCGGCGGCGAGAAGGCGCGGATCGCCGGCGGCGCGGTGCGCAACGCGTTGCTCGGCGAGGACGTCACCGACATCGACATCGCGACGACGACGACTCCCGAGGAGACGACGCGGCGCGCCGAGAAGGCGGGCTTCCGCGCCGTGCCGACCGGCGCCGAGCACGGCACGATCACGGTGATCGCCGGACACCGGCCCTACGAGGTAACGACGCTCAGGGCCGATGTCGAGACCGACGGGCGCCGGGCGCGCGTCGTCTTCGGTCGCGACTGGAAGGCCGACGCCGAGCGCCGCGACTTCACGATCAACGGGCTTTATGCGGAGGCCGACGGGACGGTCGTCGACATGGTCGGCGGCCTCACCGATCTGGCGGAACGACGCCTGCGCTTCATCGGTGACGCCGAAACGCGCATCCGCGAGGACTATCTCAGGATCCTGCGCTTCTTCCGCTTCTACGCCTGGTACGGCGACGGCCGGCCCGATCCCGACGGGCTGAAAGCCTCGGCACGGCTGAAGGACGGGCTCGACCGGCTGTCGGCCGAGCGCGTCTGGGCGGAACTGAAGAAGCTGCTCGGCGCACCCGATCCGTCGCGAGCACTGCGCTGGATGCGCCAGGCGGGGGTGCTCGGCAGGGTCCTGCCGGAAAGCGAGCGCTGGGGTATCGATGCCGTTCCGGGACTGATCCGGGCCGAGACCGATCTCGGCTGGCCGGTCGATCCGATGCTCAGGCTGGAAGCGATCGTGCCGCCCGATGCGGAGCGCATGGCGGAGCTGGCGGAACGGCTGAAAATGTCTAAGGCGGAAACGTCGCGCCTGCGGGAGTGGACGCTCGCCAGGTCCGTTGCGCCCGAGACGAGCGAGGGCGCCTTCGCACGGCTGCTTTACCGCGCCGACGAGCAGGCGCTCGCCGACCGGCTGAAGCTGGATCTCGCCGCGGCGCGCGCGCGCGCGACGAACCATCCGGAAGAACTGGTGAAGGCCGGCGGCTACGCCCGGCTGCTCAGATTTCTCGGCAGCTGGGCGAAACCGGAATTTCCGCTCCGCGGCGCCGACGTCGTCAAGCTCGGTGCGAAGCCGGGACCCCAGTTGGGCGCCTTGCTCGCCCAACTGGAACTGGAGTGGATCGAGAGCGGCTTTGCGCTCGATCGGGACGAACTCCTGTCGCGCGCCGGCGAACGTCTCGGCCGGCACGAATAGCGCGGCGGCCGGCGCCACCGCAGCGGCCGGGGATCACGCCGCGTCGCGGACTTTCTCGATGCGCGAGCGGATTGCCTCGACCATGGTCTCGCGGATGATCGTCTCGCCATGCGTCTCGCGCAGATGCTCGACGGCGCGACGCATGATCTCGGCCTCCTCCTCGTGACGGGTGTGCCAGTCGCAGCCCGGCACGAGCGATCCGCAATGGAATTCCTTCATCGGACGATTCCTTTCGTTTTCTCGTTATGGTTCGAATGAACACCATAGCACGAAATGCGGCGAGACGGTGCCGGGGAGCGGCTCAACACACGTCGCGCGGTCAGAACTCGCCCGCCGGACCTTTGGACAGCGATGGCAGCCGGCGGTTGCGCGTCCGCAAGGTTGATTCCGGCGTCAGCGGGGGCAGGGGCGACCACGAGAGCGTCCAACCGGCTCGTCACGGCGGGACTGCCTCCGCATCCGGTTCATTGCTGCCACCGCGCCGCATGAGGGCGATCATCGACTCGCGGACGAGAGCGGACTTTACCTGAACGCCGGCAAGCGCCTGCGCCTCAGCCAGGAGCGCGTCGTCGAGGGCGATCACGATACGCATCCGGGTATCTTCGAAAAGCGTGGAAAAACAACATCGTCCGATGCGCTCTTCCATGCCTTGTCGAGACGGCCGACCGCGGGAAGCGGCGGCGAACGCCGCCGCTTTCCGCCTGCACGGCCACCCGTCAGTTGGAGATGGTGACCGTGTCGGCCTGCTTCTGGCCGTCCTTCTGCTCCCAGTCGATCGAGACCTTCTCGCCGGCCTTGAGCCCGGGATCCTTGAAGTTCTTCGGCAGCATGAAGGTCGAGCCGTCGGCCAGCGTCAGCGTCATCGCCTTGCTGTCGTAGACCTTGACCGTGCCGGCGGTGTGCTGGGTGGCGGCGAAGGTGAGGGCGGTGGTGGAGAGGACGGCGGCGAGGGCCGCCGGGATGAGAATTGCACGCATGGCAATCGCTCCGGAATGTTGCGGTACGGGATCTCCCGTCCGTTTAGTCTGGACCGTCCGGTCGCGTCGGGTCGCGGCCGTTCCCGGCCGCCGGCGTTCCCCGGTCCGCGTCGGAATCTATGCCTCCGCAGCGGTCAGTAAATTAGACGAAAAATAAATCGTTTTCAGTGACTTCTGCCACAAAGCGGGTGTTTCGGCCCAACATGAGGCGCGATTGCGGCATGGCCCGTCGAAGCCCCTTGTTGCAGCGACGCGGACGCTTCGCATACGTGCCGCGACGCTCCTTAGACAGACACCTACGCACGTCCCCTCAGGGCCACTTCACCGCCGGCGGCATGCTCGACAGGATCGCGTCGACGTTGCCGCCCGTCTTGAGGCCGAAGATCGTGCCGCGGTCATAGAGCAGGTTGAATTCCACGTACCGGCCGCGGCGCACGAGCTGCTCCTCGCGATCGGCTTCGCTCCAGCGGGCGTTGAAATTCTTGCGCACGAGATGCGGATACACGACGGCGAACGAGCGGCCGACATCCTGGACGAAGCGGAAATCGGCATCCCAGCCGCCCCTAGCCTCCGGGGAGTGCAGCCAGTCGAAGAAGATGCCGCCGATGCCGCGCGGCTCGGCGCGGTGCGGCAGGTAGAAATATTCGTCGCACCACGCCTTGAACTTCGCGTAGTCGGCAACGGCCGGGTTCTTCTGGCAGGCGAACTGCATCGACCGGTGGAAGTCGAGCGTGTCGGGATCGGTCTGGCTGCGACGCCGGTCGAGGACCGGCGTCAGGTCGGCGCCGCCGCCGAACCACCAGCGCGAGGTGACGACCATGCGCGTGTTCATGTGGGCGGCCGGCACGTTGGGATTCCGCGGATGGGCGATCAGCGAGATGCCGCTCGCCCAGAAGCGCGGATCGAGATCGGCTCCGGGCATCTGCTTGCGGAATTCGGGCGAAAACTCGCCGTGGACAGTGGAGACGTGGACACCGACCTTCTCGAACACGCGCCCGTGCATCATCGCCATCGTGCCGCCGCCACCCTTTCCCTCGTCGCGCAGCCACGGCGTCCGCTCGAAGCGGCCCGGCGCCCCGTCGGCCTGCGGTCCGGAAACCTCGTCCTCGAGCTTCTCGAAGGCGGCGCAGATGCGGTCGCGTAGCGTCTCGAACCAGGCGCGGGCCTGCTTCTTCCTGTCCTCGAGGTCGGCCGGCAGATCTGCCGGGATGTCGGGCCGTTCCATTCGCCTTCTACGGGTTCGAGCGATTTGCGGGCGCCGGCTGACCCGGCGCGGAGAAAAGACTCGTCTTTTCGGCCGCGATCCCTAATCTGTTCCTCGGGAGCGTCAAGGAGTTGTTCGTTGCGGACGCCGTCCAGACCACCGCTCGACGGGCTGAAGAAGCGGCTCGACCGGTCACGGGCCGACAAGGCGCGGCTGCCGCGCGACGGTTTCCTGCGCGAGACCTTCGTCCTGCCGCGGCGTGCCGCGCGCGACAAGGCGCGCGAATGGTTCGAGCGCTTCCCCAGGCAGGCCTACTGGACCGAGATCGAAAGCTGGTCCGAGCGGCCGGGCGACGTGATCGAGTTCACGATGCGGCGGCTGCCTGCGGCGGATTGACTGGAGCACCGGGCGGAACCGGCGCGCGGCATGTCCGGGCGCGCAAGGAGAGGTCACGCCGGACCGGACGCGTCGATCTGCCTGACCGCCTCCCCCGCCGCCATCGCCGCGGCCATCGCCAGGTTGAGGCTGCGGCCGCCGCCCGGCATCGGGATCAGCAGCCGCGCGTCGGCGCGATCGTGGACATGGTCCGGGACGCCGGCGGTTTCGCGGCCGAACAGAAGGACGTCGTCCGGACGATAGGCGAACCGCGTGTAGGGCAGGTCGCCGCCCGTCGTGAACAGCACGAGCCGGCGGCCCTCGTCGCGGCGCCAGGCGTCGAAGCGCTCAAAGTCGACATGGCGGGTCAGCACCGCGATCTCGAGATAGTCCATGCCGGCGCGTTTCAGCGCCCGGTCGGAATGGTCGAAGCCGGCGGGCTCGACGATGTCGACGGCGAGCCCGAGGCAGGCGCCGAGTCGCAGGATGGCGCCCGTGTTGCCGGCGATATCCGGTTGGTAGAGCGCGAGGCGCAGTCTGTTCGGCATGTCCGGTCCCAGAATTTGCCGCGGCATGCTCGACACAGGCATGCGTTATGAGGCCGATGGCGTCGGCCGCACTGGCCAATTGCGCGGTTCCTCTATATACCGCGCGCGAGATTTCAACCCGAGCCAGGGAGGCGATGATGGATTTCTTTCCCGTTGACGCGTTTCGCCTCATCCGCAGGCCCCGCGCCTGACGGCGGCATCGGTCCGAAGGTTCCTTTTCCAAATTCCGGAGCCTCGTCGTTCCGATCCCTGCCGGTTTCAGACCCGGTTCGCAGTTGGAATACGACCATGTCCGGAATTTCTTGACCAGGGCGCCGCGCCCGTCCTTCGACGTCGTCCCGACGCGGCCGCGAGACGGTGTTCTTCGCCTCGCCGCCGGCGCTCGCCGCGATGCCGTCCGGCCACATCGCGGCGGTGCGCGCCGATCGGCCCGGCCCATGGCGCTTCCGCCTCCTGCCGGTGCGGAGTCAGGAATGGGGGCGCCGGGCATCGGCCGGGAACGAAAGAGGCCCTATATCCCTATTCGCCCGTCGCCCGGCGGACCCGCGATAGAGGGAAGTGACGAAACCGCGGTCCGCGAATCGCCCGGACGGGCGACGCGACCGAAAGCTGACGAAAGACCCCGATGTTCCGCTGGTTCGAAGAGAGACTGAACCCGTTCCCGCCCGAAGAGCCGGTCGAGCCGCCGAAGACGCTCGTCGCCTTCTGCATGCACTACACGCGGGGGGCCTGGCGCTACATCGCGATCGCCGCGATGCTGATGTCGGCCATCGCCATCACCGAGGTCTGGATGTTCGCCTTCCTCGGCAACATCGTCGACTGGCTGTCGGCGCAGAACCGAGAGACCTTCCTCGCGACGGAACGCTGGAAGCTGGCCGGCATGGGCTTCATCGTGCTCTTCGCCCTGCCGGCGGCCGTGTTCGTCCATTCGCTCATCTCGCAGCAGACGCTGATGGGCAACTACCCGATGCGCATCCGCTGGCAGGTGCACCGCTACCTGCTCAAGCAGTCGATGACCTTCTACCAGGACGAGTTCGCCGGCCGTATCGCGACAAAACTGATGCAGACCGCGCTCGCCGTGCGCGAATGCATCATCAAGCTGATCGACGTTTTGAACTACGTGATCGTCTATTTCAGCGGCATGGTGTTCATCGTCGCCTCGTCGGACTTGAGGCTGGCGGCGCCGCTGGTTGTCTGGGTCGTCTGCTATGTCGGGCTGCTGCGCTACTTCATCCCGCGCCTCGGCATCGTCTCGGAAGCCCAGGCCGACGCGCGCTCGGTGATGACCGGCCGCGTCGTCGACAGCTACACCAACATCCAGACGGTGAAGCTGTTCTCCCACGCCAAGCGCGAGGCCGGCTTCGCCAGAGAGGGCATGTCGGCGTTCCTGGCGACGGTCTACCGGCAGATGCGCCTGGTCACCCAGCTCTACGGCGCGCTCTACCTGCTCAACTCGCTGCTGCTCACCTCCGTCGCCGCCCTGTCGATCTGGCTGTGGCTCGGCGAGCTGGTGACGATCGGCGCGGTGGCGGTGGCGATCGGCCTCGTGCTGAGGCTGTGGGGCATGTCGCAGTGGATCATGTGGGAGATGTCGGCGTTGTTCGAGAACGTCGGCACCGTGCAGGACGGCATCGGCTCGATCTCGCTGCCGCGCCTGGTCGAGGACCGGCCGGGCGCCAAGGACCTCGTCGTCACGGAAGGCCGCATCGAGTTCGACCGCATCGGCTTCCACTACGGCAAGGGCAAGGGCGTCATCGAGGATCTTTCGCTCGTCGTCAGTCCCGGCGAGAAGGTCGGCCTCGTCGGCCGGTCGGGTGCCGGCAAGTCGACGCTGTCCAATCTCCTGCTGCGCTTCTACGACCTCGAGAAGGGGCGTATCCTGATCGACGGGCAGGACATCTCCGCCGTCACGCAGGATACGCTACGCGCTCAGATCGGCATGGTCACCCAGGACACGTCGCTGCTCCACCGCTCCGTGCGCGACAACATCCTCTACGGCCGCCCGGATGCGACCGAGGAGATGATGGTGGAAGCGGCGCGCCGGGCGGAGGCGCTCGAGTTCATCGGCGCGCTGTCCGATGCCAAGGGCCGCAAGGGCTTCGACGCGCATGTCGGCGAGCGCGGCGTGAAGCTCTCGGGCGGCCAGAGGCAGCGCATCGCGATCGCCCGCGTCATGCTGAAGGACGCGCCGATCCTGATTCTCGACGAGGCGACCTCGGCGCTGGATTCGGAGGTCGAGGCGGCGATCCAGGAAAATCTCTACCGGCTGATGGAGGGAAAGACCGTCATCGCGATTGCGCACCGGCTCTCCACCATCGCGGCGATGGACCGGCTGGTGGTGATGGACCGCGGACGGATCGTGGAGGAGGGGACGCACGACGAACTGGTCGCCCGCGGCGGGCTATACGCCAAGCTGTGGGAGCGGCAGTCCGGAGGCTTCCTGCTCACCGAGGAAGGCGAGACGGCCGGCGAACTGGAGACCGCGGCGGAGTAGCCGCGGTCTCCCGCGGAATTTCGGTCATGCTGCCATTCGGGCCTGACGGCCGGGCGCGGCGGCACTACATTGGGACGAGATGGACGACAGCAAGACCCTCCAGGACAGGTTGTACGCACCCTTCGAGAACGTGGTCGACGCCTTCGCCGACACCGATCGGGAGGTGCTGCCCCGCGACGCCTGGCAGTTCATTCTCTTCTTCGCCCGCCAGGCGAAGTTTCCGTTTATCCTGCTGCTCGTTGCCGGCGGACTCTCCGGCGCCGTCGACGCTGCCCTCTACTGGTCGGTCGGCTGGCTGATCGACCTGCTCGACTCCTCCTCGCCGACGACGCTGATGCGCGACCACTGGCCGCAACTGGCGGCGTTCCT
This sequence comes from Hyphomicrobiales bacterium, assembly GCA_012842935.1. GTDB lineage: Bacteria > Pseudomonadota > Alphaproteobacteria > Rhizobiales > Rhizobiaceae > DUSC01. The sequence continues at coordinate 17,566 of DUSC01000260.1, forward strand.
CGTGCTTGTCGTGTTCATCCGCGCCGCGGTGATGATCGCCAATGCCGTCGTCGAACAGCAGGTGGTGGTGCCGAACTTCTACCAGATGGTGCGCTGGCAGTCGTTCCGCCGCGTCATGGAGCAGCCCTACGAGTTCTACCAGAACGACTTTGCCGGCCGCATCGCCACCAAGATCCTTCAGGGCGGCGAGGCGACCGGCGACTTCATCGTCTCGTCGCTGCAGAGCGTTTGGAGCTTTCTCACCTTCCTCGTGCTCGCCGGCACGATCCTCGGCATGCTCGACCCGCTCATGGGCGTGGTGCTGGCACTGTGGCTGGCGAGCTACGTCGCGGTCGCCTGGCACCTGCTGCCGCCCCTGCGCGCGGCGGGGCGGCGAACGGCGGACGAGCGCTCCCTGGTCAACGGCCGCATCGTCGACGCCTTCACCAACATCATGGCGGTGAAGCTGTTCGACAGCGGCAAGCGCGAGCACGGCTACGTGCGCGAGGGGATGGAGCGCTACCTCGACGCGGTCAAGCGTCTCACCCGCTCGATCACCAGCGTCCGCGCCGCGGTCAACATCGTCAACGGCCTCATGATGGCCGGCGTGACGGTGCTTGCGCTGCGGCAATGGACGCAAGGATCGGCGACGTCGGGTGAGGTCGCCGCGGCGCTGGGCCTGATCTTCCGCCTCAACCAGATGTCCGGCTACATGATGTTCAACATCAACGGGCTGATCCGCAACTTCGCCACCGTTCAGGACGCGACGTCCGTGATCTCGGTGGAGCCGGCGATCCGCGACCGGCCCGGCGCGCAGGTGCTGTCGCGCGTCAGGGGCGATCTCGTCTTCGACGACGTGACCTTCAATTACGGCAAGACACGCGGCGTCATCGACAATTTCGACCTGCACATCCGCCCGGGCGACAGGGTGGCGTTGGTCGGCCCGTCGGGCGCCGGCAAGACGACGGTGGTCAACCTGGCGCTGCGACTCTTCGACGTCGAGAGCGGCCGCATCCTGCTCGACGGGCGCGACATCCGTTCGGTGACGCAGGCGTCGCTGCGCGCCCAGTTCGGCGTGGTCAGCCAGGAGCCGATGCTGATGCACCGCTCGATCCGCGACAATATCGCCTACGGCAAGCCGGGCGCGACGGAAGCCGAGATCGTCGAGGCGGCGAAGCGGGCTTCTGCGCACGACTTCATCATCGGCGTGACCGATCCGAGGGGCCGCAAGGGCTACGACGCCCATGTCGGCGAGCGGGGCGTGAAGCTCTCGGGCGGGCAGCGCCAGCGCATCGCCATCGCGCGCATGATGCTGAAGGACGCGCCGATCCTGATCCTCGACGAGGCGACCTCGGCGCTCGATTCGGAGATCGAGGCCGCCATCCAGGACAATCTCTTCCGCCTGATGGAGGGCAAGACCGTCATCGCCATCGCCCACCGCCTGTCGACGATCGCGGCCCTCGACCGGGTCGTCGTGCTCGACAAGGGCCGCATCGTCGAGGACGGCAGGCACGAGGCGCTGATCGCCGCCGGCGGGCTCTACGCGCAGCTGTGGAAGCGGCAGTCGGGCGGCTTCCTGCCCGACGCACTGGCGGCGGAGTAGGGGAATGGCGCTGCGGCTTCCCGGCGGCCAGGGCGGGATCGATCCGATGCGCACCGGCATCGGCGTGCTCGACTACGAGATTGCCGGCGAGATGGCGTCGTCGCTCGGCCGTGCCGGGGAGCGCGTGGCCGCGATGCTCGCCGCGTTGTCCCGAGAGGGGCAGGGCCCCGGTCGTGCCGCGGCGCTGCGCGCCGCGGCCGACGCGGTCTACGCCTATTTCATCCAGCGCGAACTCTGCGGACTCAGGCGCCACGACGACGCGATCCGCGAATATGGCATCCCGCGCGAGGTGTTGGTGCGGCTCGGCGCGCGGTGAGCCGGCGATAGCGGTTGCACGAGGCCACCCCTTTCCAAGGGCAGTGCGATATGATCTGAGAACCCCCCTCCGGCGGTTCCAGATGGTCTTCACGTCTCCAACCTTCCTCTACGCCTTCCTGCCCCTGTTCCTTGTCGCATACTTCGCGATGCGGGGCATGGTCGCGCGCAACGCCGTGTTCGTCGCCTTCAGCCTGGTCTTCTACGCCTGGGGCGAGCCGGTCTTCGTCGGCGTCCTTCTCGCCAGTATCGTCGTCAACTGGCTGGTCGGCATGCGCGTCGCCGACCTGCCGGCGGGCCGGCGCACGGCGGTCATGGCGCTCGGGCTCGCCTGGAACCTCGGCATCCTCGCCGTGGCGAAATATGCCGACTTCGTCCTCGAGAGCGTCGGAACGCTGATCGGCGCGGACATGCCGAAGACCGGCTGGGCGCTGCCGCTCGGCGTCTCCTTCTTCACCTTCCATGCGATCTCCTACCTGGTCGACGTCTATCGCGGCAATGCCGGAGCCGAGCGCAGCCTGCTCAGGCTGACGCTCTACATCACCATGTTCCCGCAACTCGTCGCCGGGCCGATCGTCCGCTACAGGACGATCGCGCGGCAGCTGGCGACGCGCCGTGTCACGCTGTGGCGCGCCTCGACCGGCACGCGCATTTTCGTCATCGGCATGGCGCAGAAGGTGCTGATCGCCAACCAGCTCGGCCTCGTCGCCGACGTCGCCTTCGGCCTCGGCGACCGCCTCGACACGGGCGAGGCCTGGCTCGGCCTCGCCTGCTACTCGCTGCAGATCTACTACGACTTCGCCGGCTACTCGAACATGGCGATCGGGCTCGGCTTCATCGTCGGCCTGGCGCTGCCGCGCAACTTCGACCTGCCCTACACGTCGCAGTCGATCACCGAGTTCTGGCGGCGCTGGCACATCAGCCTGTCGCGCTGGTTCCGCGACTACCTTTATATCCCGCTCGGCGGCAACCGCCGCGGACGGCTGCGCACCTACGCCAACCTCGCCATCGTCTTCCTGCTCTGCGGCCTCTGGCATGGCGCCAGCTGGAACTTCGTCATCTGGGGCGCCTGGTACGGCGTCTTCCTCATCGTCGAGCGCGCCTTCCTGCTCGGCCTGCTCGCCGAATCGCCGCGCATGCTGCGCAATGCCTATGCGCTCGCCGTCGTCATGCTCGGCTGGGTGTGGTTCCGCGCCGAGACGCTGCCCGGGGCAACCGCCTATTTCCGCGCGCTCGCGGGCGGCGGCGGCAATGGCGCGGTCGACGCCGAACTCGCCGGCCTGGTGACGGGCTATTCCGGTCTGGTTTTCGTGTTCGCCGCGATCCTCGCGCTGACGCCCGGCGGCGCCTGGAAGCGCCTCCGACGCGCGAGCCTTCCGGCGGCGGAGAGCGGCGGCGGGGCGGTCGTGCGGCTCGCGGCCAACACGTTCTGGGCGGCGCTGCTCGGCTTCAGCATGGCCGGCATCGCCGGTTCCGGCTACAATCCCTTTCTCTATTTCCGGTTCTAGGATGCGATTTCCGGCCTCCGCCGTCCTCAACCTCCTCTTCGTCGTCACGACCGGCGCGATGCTGCTCGTGCCGGCGGCCGGGCTCGTCATCAACACGCTGCAGGCGCCGGCGGCCCTGCAGGCGCTGCTGCCGCGCGACCTTTCCCCCGCGAGCCTCGCGACGCTGCCGGAGGCTCTCGACCAGCACATCGCGGCGAGCTACGGCAACCGCGACGAGATGATCAGGGCCGATGCCGCGGTCAAAGCCGCTCTCGGCGGCGAATCGCGCCGTGTCGCCTTCGGCACCGACGGCTTCCTTTTCCTCAAGGACGACGACGTCTTCTCGCAGGTCACGGGACAACGGCTCGACCGCGCAAAGCTCGAGAACTTCGCCGGCCTGGCGACGGCGCTGAACGACGAGTACGGCCGCGACGGGCGCCGCTTCGTCGCCTTCGTCGCGCCCAACAAGCACACGATCTACCGCCGGCACCTGCCGGTCTGGGCACGGACCGAACCCGCCGTGACCGAACGCGGTCTACTGATGGACATGCTGCGCGCCCGCGGCGTGACGGCCGTCGACCCGACGGCCGCGCTTGCTGCTCGGGCGGAGAGCGATCCGGTCTACTGGCGCGGCGACACGCACTGGACGCGGTTCGGCACGGTCATCGGCTTCGACGAGATGGTCCGCGCCCTCGGGCTTCCCGCAGAGGCGATCGGCGTAGATACGGTTTTCGGCGGCCAGGACGCCGTCGACAGGCCGGGCGACCTGGTGCGAATCGCCGGGCTCGGCGACTCGTGGCCGGACGTCGCGCCGAAGCGCATCGGCCCCGATCCGTTCTCGGAAGAGGGACTTTTTCGGGAGGATCTCCTCCCGGGGCAGACCTTCGGCGGCTACAGGCTTCGCCACGACCCGCCGCGGCCGGGAACAGCGGGTCCGAAGGTGCTGGTCCTCGGCGATTCCTTCACGATCGACGGCTTCGGGCCGATGTTCATGCGGTTTGCCAGCCAATACATGTGGCTGCATCACCGGCTCGGCCGGTTCGATCGCGACCTCGTCGCCGAATTCGATCCCGACATCGTCGTACTGGAGGTGGTCGAACGCCACATCGCCTCGATCCGCGACAATGCGGAGAACTAGCGGAAAAGGCGTGGAAAACGGGGCGCGACAATCTGCCATCATTCGCTCGACCCGTCTGGACAAGTGCTGCCTTCACGCATAAACCAACGCCGAATGCCGGAGGAATACGCTAGCCTGTTCGCCATGCGCTGTCGGGCCGGCGTTTCGCGAGCACCGCTCGTCCGACGGCTGTCATGAGGCAACAAGGACGAGAATCCCGTGAGCGCACACGATACGACCGAGCCGAATCGCCGCGATTTCCTCTATGTTGCGACCGGCATGGTCGGTGTCGTCGGCGCGGCGAGCGTGGCGTGGCCGTTCATCGACCAGATGCGACCCGATGCGTCGACGCTGGCCCTGGCGACGATCGAAGTCGACGTCTCGGCCCTCGAGCCGGGAATGTCGCTGACCGCCAAGTGGCGCGGCAAGCCGGTGTTCATCCGCAACCGCACCGACAAGGAGGTCGAGGAGGCCAGGGCCGTCGCCCTGACCGACCTGAAGGATCCGGTCGCGCGCAATGCCAACATCGCCGCGGACGCGCCGGCGACCGACGCCGATCGCTCGGCCGGCGAGGGCAGGGAGAACTGGATCGTCATGATCGGCTCCTGCACGCACCTCGGCTGCGTGCCGCTCGGCCAGTCCGGCGATTTCGGGGGCTGGTTCTGCCCCTGCCATGGTTCGCACTACGACACGGCCGGCCGCATCCGCAAGGGTCCGGCGCCTGAGAATCTTGCCGTACCGGTGTTCGAATTCATCTCGGACACGAAGATCCGGATCGGCTGAGGGGGACAGTTCAGATGAGCGGTGGACATTCAACCTATACGCCGAAGAGCGGCCTCGGCCGCTGGATCGACGCGCGCATGCCGTTGCCGCGTCTCATGTACGATTCTTTCGTGGCCTATCCGGTGCCGCGAAACCTGAACTACGCCTACACGTTCGGCGGCATCCTCTCGATCATGCTCGTGGCGCAGATCCTGACCGGCGTCGTGCTGGCCATGCACTACGCTTCGGACACGAGTCTCGCCTTCAACTCGGTCGAGAAGATCATGCGCGACGTGAATTCGGGCTGGCTGCTGCGCTACCTGCATTCGAACGGCGCCTCGTTCTTCTTCATCGCCGTCTACATCCACATCATGCGCGGCCTCTATTACGGCTCCTACAAGGCCCCGCGCGAGCTTCTGTGGATCCTCGGCTGCATCATCTACCTGCTGATGATGGCGACCGGCTTCATGGGATATGTGTTGCCCTGGGGCCAGATGTCCTTCTGGGGCGCCACGGTCATCACGGGCTTCTTCACGGCCATTCCGCTGGTCGGCGAGTGGATCCAGCAACTGCTGCTCGGCGGCTTCGCCGTCGACAATCCGACACTCAACCGATTCTTCGCGCTGCACTACCTGCTGCCCTTCATGATCGCGGGCGTGGTCGTGCTGCATGTCTGGGCGCTGCACGTGACCGGCCAGACCAATCCGACCGGCATCGAGGTGAAGTCGAAGACCGACACGGTTCCGTTCACCCCGCACGCCACGGCGAAGGACGCCTTCGCCATGGTGGTCTTCCTGGCGGTGTTCGCCTACTTCGTCTTCTACCTGCCGAATTATCTCGGCCATCCGGACAACTACACCGTTGCCGATCCGCTGAAGACGCCGGCGCACATCGTGCCCGAATGGTACTACTTGCCGTTCTACGCGATCCTGCGCGCCATCACCTTCAGCATCGGCCCGATCAATTCCAAGCTGGGCGGCGTGCTTGCCATGTTCGGCTCGATCGCGGTGCTGTTCGTGGTGCCGTGGCTCGATACCTCCAAGGTGCGTTCTGCGGTCTACCGTCCGTGGTACAAGCTGTTCTTCTGGCTGTTCGTGGCGAACTGCATCTTCCTCGGCTGGCTGGGCTCGCGCCCCGCTGAGGGCACCTACGTGGCGATGGCCCAGGTCGGCACGTTCTACTACTTCGCCTTCTTCCTGATCATCATGCCGGTTCTCGGCCTGATAGAGACGCCACGCCGTCTTCCCAACTCGATCACCGAGGCGGTGCTCGAACGAAACAAGGGGCACGGGGGCGTGGCGATTACGAGCGGCGCTTCCGCCGCGCCGGCATCCAAGGGCTGAAAAAGAGAATCTGAGGGGACTGTTTCGATGATGAAGATTCTCTCCGGATTGGCGGTACTCGGCCTCCTTGCGGCGGCCGGCGGGGCAATGGCGGAAGAGGCGCACAACGCCGCAGAGCCGACCCACTTCCCGATCCACAAGCCCGCCGAACTCGACTGGTCGTTCGCCGGTCCGTTCGGCGTCTACGACAAGGGCCAGCTGCAGCGCGGTTTCAAGGTCTATCGAGAGGTCTGCTCGGCCTGCCATTCGATGAAGCTTGTTCCGTTCCGCACCCTCGAGGGGCTCGGCTACTCGGAAGCCCAGGTGAAGGCGATCGCGGCCGCCTATACCGTGACGGACGGACCGAATGCCGACGGCGAGATGTTCGAGCGGCCGGGCATTCCATCCGACCATTTCCCGTCGCCGTTCCCGAACGTCGAGGCCGCCGCGGCCGCCAACAACGGCGCCGCTCCTCCCGACTTCTCGCTGCTCGCCAAGGCGCGTGGCGTCGAACGCGGGTTCCCGACCTTCATCTTCGACATCTTCACCCAGTATGCCGAGAACGGCCCGGACTACATCCATGCGCTGCTGACCGGCTACGACGAGGAACCTCCCGCGGGCATGGAGATCGCCGAAGGCACGCACTACAACCCCTACTTCATCGCCGGGAAGTCGCTGGCCATGGCCAAGCCGATTTCCGACGGCCAGGTGACCTACGAGGACGGGTCGCCCGAGACGGTCGACCAGTATGCGAGGGACGTCGCAGCCTTCATGATGTGGGCCGCCGAGCCACATCTCGAGGACCGCAAGAAGACGGGCTTCCGCGTCATGGTCTTCCTGCTGCTCTTCGCTGCGATGGTCTACCTGACCAAGCGCAAGATCTGGGCCGACGTCGCTCACTGACGACCGGACGGGCACGGTTCGAAAGGGCGCCGCAGGCGCCCTTTTCATTTGCGCTGCGGCGCGGCAAGAATGTCGGGAACGAGGGCAGGGCGCTCATGAAAGCCACACTCGAAGAGACGCTGCGCGATGCGATCCGCACGATCCCCGACTATCCGAAGCCGGGTATCCTGTTCCGCGACATCACGACTCTGCTCGGCGACGCGCGGGCATTTCGGCGCGCGGTCGACGAACTCGTGCATCCCTATGCCGGGGCGAAGGTCGACAAGGTGGCCGGCATCGAGGCGCGTGGCTTCATCCTCGGCGGGGCGATCGCTCACCAGCTGTCGTCGGGCTTCATCCCGATCCGCAAGAAGGGCAAGCTGCCGCACGACACCGTGCGCATCGCCTACAGCCTCGAATACGGCATCGACGAGATGGAGATGCACAGGGACGCGGTGAAGCCGGGCGAGCGCGTGATCCTGGTCGACGACCTAATCGCTACCGGCGGAACGGCCGAGGGCGCGGCGAAGCTGCTTCGGCAGATGGGCGCCGACATCGTAGCGGCCTGCTTCGTCATCGACCTGCCCGACCTCGGCGGCCGCGCCAGGCTCGAGGCGCTCGGCGTGCCGGTGAGGACGCTGGTCGCCTACGAGGGGCATTGAGCGGCAGCCGACGCCTTCCTGCGGGCAGGTGTTCGTCGCCCGAACCGCCGGTTCCCTTCAGCCGGCCTTCACCAGCACCGAACTCTCGAATTCGAGCACGGGTGTGCCCGCCCCGTCCCGGGCGCCGCACTGGATGGTGAGGATGCGCCAGCCCGGGCGGGAGGCAAGCGTCCGGTGGGCGAGCGCCCGGCGGGTGAAGGTGATCGTGTCGCCGGCATAGACCGGCTTCAGCCATTTCAGGTTGCGGAAACCGGGAGAGGGGCCGAACTCGGGGCGAGGGCCGGGCCCATTCCACGGCCGCCCGGCATTGTCCTCGCGAGCCTTCAGATTGTAGCGCATCCACATCGCTGCGGTATGCCAGCCCGAGGCGCAAAGCCGGCCGAACACGCTGTCGCGCGCGGCCTCCTCGTCGACGTGGAAGGGCTGCGGATCGAACTTTCTGGCAAAGGCCTTTATCTCCTCGGCGCCGAAGGTGTGGCTGCCGAGCACGATCGTCTCGCCGAGGCGAAAGTATTCGTCGAGGGTCATGCGGCGGCCTCGCGCGTCAGGAACATGCCGGTGTTTTCGAGTTCGAGAACGACCTCGCCGCGCTGGTTGACCATTTCGCTCCTCACCGTGACGAAACCGAGGCCGGGGCGCGATTTCGAGATGCGCCTGGCGATGACGTGGCTGGAGCCGGTCAGCGTGTCGCCGGCGAGTACCGGCTTCTTCCAGCGCACATAGTCGAGGCCGGGCGAGCCTTGCGACGTGGAGTCGAGCAGGAAGCCGTCGCACATCATGCGCATGAACATGCAGCACGTGTGCCAGCCCGACGCCGACAGACCGCCGAGCAGGCTCGCCCTGCCGGCCTCCTCGTCGAGATGGAACGGCTGGTCGTCGAACTCGCGGGCGAATTCGACGATCTCCTCCGCCGTCACCACCTTCCTGCCGAGCTCGATCGTGCTGCCCTCGACGAAATCCTCAAATGCCCACGTCTTCGCCGTCATCGCGAGTCCTGTTCAACATTGTACGATCAATGTGGACGGCAAGAGGCGGCCGCGCAACTGCCCATGCGGCCAATCCGCCGTGCCAAAGCTGCCGATGTCAGGTGTTGTACTTGAAGAGCATGACGTCGCCGTCCTGGACGACATAGTCCTTGCCTTCGTCGCGTGCCTTGCCGGCCTCCTTGGCCGCCACTTCGCCGCCGAGTCCGACGAAATCCTCGTAGGCGATCGTCTGGGCGCGGATGAAGCCGCGCTCGAAGTCGGAGTGGATCACGCCGGCGGCCTGCGGCGCCTTGGTGCCCTTGCGGATCGTCCAGGCGCGGGTCTCCTTCGGCCCGACGGTGAAGTAGGTGATGAGGTGCAGCAGATCGTAGCCGGCGCGGATCAGCTTGTCCAAGCCGGGCTCCTCCAGTCCGAGGTCGGTGAGGAACTCCTTGGCCTCCTCTTCCGGAAGCTGCGCGACCTCGGCCTCGATCGCGGCCGAGATGACGACCACGCGCGCGCCCTGCGCCTTCGCCATGGCCTCGACGGCGCGGGTGTGCTCGTTGCCGGTCGCCGCATCCGCCTCCGAGACGTTGCAGACGTAGAGCACGGGATGCGAGGTGAGCAGGTTGAGGCCTTGCAGGATTGCCAGTTCCTCAGGGGCGATGCCGTCCAGCATGACACGCACCGGCTTGCCCTCGTTCAGCAGCGCCAGCGCCTTTTCCATCACCGGCAGGACCGTCATGGACTCCTTGTCCTTTCCCGCGGCGCGCTTGCGCACCTGCACGATGCGTCGCTCGAGGCTGTCGAGGTCCGCCAGCATCAGCTCGGTCTCGACGGTCTCGGCGTCGGCGACCGGATCGATGCGGCCTTCGACATGGGTGATGTCGTCGTTCTCGAAGCAGCGCAACACGTGGACGATGGCGTCGACCTCGCGGATGTTGGCGAGGAACTGGTTGCCGAGACCTTCGCCCTTGGAGGCGCCGCGGACGAGGCCGGCGATATCGACGAAGGAGATGCGGGTCGGGATGATCTCCTTCGACTTGCCGGCCGCCGCGAGCTTCTTCAGCCGCGGATCGGGAACGGCGACCTCGCCCGTGTTCGGCTCGATGGTGCAGAACGGATAGTTCGCCGCCTGCGCTGCCGCCGTGCGCGTCAGGGCGTTGAACAGCGTCGACTTGCCGACATTGGGCAGCCCGACGATGCCGCATTTGAAACCCATGATGTGGTGGTCCTAGTAAGAGGGGAGGATCTGACCGGGGCTATGGGCGAAAGGGTCGACGATCGTCAAGCCCGCGATCACCTGTCCGTCCTGCAAATCCTCCGAGAGGAAATGCGAACAGCCGAGCCTGAGCGCCGAAGCGAGGAGCAGGCTGTCCCACCAGGAGTAGCCATGGCGGTCGTGGATCAGCCTGGCCGCCTCGACCTCGATCATCGTCACCGGCTCGCTACCGAAGGCGGCCAGGTCGTCGACGATGCGGTGCACGACGGCGGGGGTCGCATACCACTTCTTGCGAAGCAGGACCGAGGCGACCTCGTTCAAGACCTGGAGATTGGTGCAGGCGGATCTCGCCTGTGCGGCCGCCGTGAGCCATGCGACCGCGCGCCCGCCCTTCGCCGCTTCACGGCGATCATGCAGGTAGAGGATGATGTTCGCGTCGAGGAAGACCCTAACGCCGGGCATTGCGTTCCTCGGCGGTCGGCATCCGCCCGTCCACGGTGACGTCCCACTTGGGGCCGGCGAGGATGCGCTCCACCGCCTCCAGTTGCCGGTTCCGCGATCCCGATTTCTCGGCGTCCCCGGCGATCTTCTCGCGGGCTGCCTCGGCGAGGAATTTCGATACGCTCATTCCGGCCTGCGCGGCGGCGACGCGCGTGCGCTGCGCCAGGTCATCGTCCATCGAAATGGTGACGTTCTTCATGACGGCCTCACGAAAACACGAACTTCGTGTTTTCGTGATATCGTGTTTTCGTTCAGATTTGTCAAATCATCGGCGCGCGGCGGAGCGGCGGACGCGGGGCTCAGTCCTTGCCGAGCAGCTTCTTCAGCATGGCCGCCATCGGCCCCGTTTCGGGAAGCTTCGCCGCCGGCTGCTGCGGCCGTGCCTGGCGGATGTGGCTCCGGCCCGGCTGCGCCGGCTTCTCCTCGCCGTCGTCGCGCCTGCCCCCGCCGGGCACGGCGAGGCTCAGCTTGTTCATGAAGCCGTTGTCGTCGCCGCGCACCAGCATCTCGGCATTGTCGGCGATGGCGTCGAGCAGAGGGTCCAGCCAGATTCGGTCGGCCTTGGCGAAATCGCCGAGGACATGGTTTTGCACCATCTCCTTGATGCCGGGATGGCCGATCCCGATGCGCACCCGCCGGTAGTCCTTGCCGACATGGGCGTCGAGCGAGCGGATGCCGTTGTGGCCGCCCGCACCGCCGCCGGTCTTGACGCGCACCTTGCCGGGCGCGAGGTCGAGCTCGTCATAGAGGACCACGAGGTCGGACGGCGACAGCTTGTGGAAACGCAGCGCCTCGCCGACGGACTGGCCGGAGAGGTTCATGAAGGTCTGCGGCTTGACGAGCAGCACCTTCTCGCCGGCGAGAGTGCCGGACGCGACCTCGGCCTGGAACTTCTTCGACCAGGGCGAAAACGAATGGCGGCGGGCTATCGCGTCCGCCGCCATGAAACCGACATTGTGCCGGTTGTTCGCATGTTTCGCTCCCGGGTTTCCGAGACCGGCGATGACGAGCATGGCCGAACTCCTGCCGGGAGGGAAATCAGGCCCCGGCTTCGCCGGTGGTTTCTTCCTCCGACCGGGCCGCAGCCGAGCCTGCGATGGTCGCGATGGTGAAGTCGCGGTCGGCGATCACCGGCTTGACACCGTCGGGCAGCTTCACCGCGGAGATGTGGATCGAGTCACCGATGTCTGCATCTGCCAGGTCGACCGTGATGAACTCCGGGATGGCGTTGGCGGGGCAGTGGAACTCGACCTCGTGGCGGACGATGTTCAGCGTGCCGCCGCGCTTCAGGCCGGGCGACTTGTCCTCGTTGGTGAAGTGAACGGGCACGAAGACGTTGACCTCGGTGTCCTTGCTCACGCGCAGGAAGTCGACGTGCATCGGGAAGTCACGGACCGGATCGAGCTGGAAATCCTTGGGCAGGACGCTGATCTTCTGGCCGCCGACGTCGATCGTGGCGATCGTGGTCAGGAATCCGCCGCCGTGGATCTTGTAGTAGACGTCCTTGTAGGACAGGGCGATCGCCAGGGGAGGCTGCTTCTCGCCGTAGATGACTGCAGGTACTTTGCCGTTGCGGCGAACTTCGCGGGCGGACCCCTTACCGACCTGTTCGCGCACTTCGGCCTTGAGCTCGTATGTGGCGCTCATGGCTTTTCCTTTCGGGTTGTGGAGCGTTTCGCGACCCTGCGGATTTCCGCCGCCGGAAACGTCGAAAACCGCCAGCTCCGCGCAGGATCCGTCCGCACAAGATCAGCGGTTCGGATCATCCAGGGAAGGCGGCCTTCCGCCGCGTTGCCTCCAAGGGTGTCTACGCGGGTGGCGGTCCTATAGCGGAAGGGATGACGAGGTGCAAGTTGCCTGCCGGGCAGGGCACGGCAGTGACGGATCCCCGACGCCATTCGGGAAAAAAACCCCGCCACCGTTGCCGGCGGCGGGGGAGTGAGGACGCTTGGCGGTTGCCGATTGCAGCCGCGATCTCTTACAGGCGCCAGGGCTGGCGGGTGGCCCGCCATTGCGACCAGAACACCCGCGACGGGCCGAGCGCCTCGACTGGGCTCAGGC
>DUSC01000261.1 GCA_012842935.1 Hyphomicrobiales bacterium
ATGGCCAAAGGTAAATTCGAGCGTACGAAGCCTCATGTGAACATCGGGACGATCGGTCACGTCGACCACGGCAAGACGTCGCTGACGGCGGCGATCACGAAGTTCTTCGGCGAGTACAAGCCGTACGACCAGATTGACGCCGCACCTGAGGAGAAGGCGCGCGGCATCACGATCTCGACGGCGCATGTGGAGTACGAGACGGCGAACCGGCACTATGCGCATGTGGACTGCCCGGGCCATGCGGACTACGTGAAGAACATGATCACGGGAGCGGCGCAGATGGACGGCGCGATCCTCGTGGTATCGGCGGCGGACGGTCCGATGCCGCAGACGCGGGAGCACATCCTGCTGGCGCGGCAGGTTGGCGTTCCCTCGATCGTGGTGTTTCTGAACAAGGTCGACCAGGTCGACGATCCGGAGCTTCTCGAGCTGGTGGAGCTGGAGGTTCGCGAGCTTCTGTCGAAGAACGAGTTTCCGGGCGACGACATTCCGATCGTGAAGGGTTCGGCGCTTGCCGCTCTCGAGGACACCAACAAGGAGATCGGCGAGATGGCGATCCGCAAGCTGATGGAGGAGGTCGACCGCTACATTCCGACGCCGAACCGTCCGATCGACCAGCCGTTCCTGATGCCGATCGAGGACGTGTTCTCGATCTCGGGGCGCGGCACGGTGGTGACGGGCCGGGTCGAGCGCGGGGTGATCAAGGTCGGCGAGACGGTCGAGATCGTGGGCATCCGGCCGACGACGTCGACGACGGTGACGGGTGTCGAGATGTTCCGCAAGCTGCTCGACCAGGGGCAGGCGGGGGACAACATCGGGGCGCTGCTGCGCGGCATCGACCGCGACGGGGTTGAGCGCGGCCAGGTTCTGTGCAAGCCGGGCTCGGTGAAGCCGCACATGAAGTTCAAGGCGGAGGCCTACATCCTGACGAAGGAGGAGGGCGGGCGGCACACGCCGTTCTTCACCAACTACCGTCCGCAGTTCTACTTCCGCACGACCGACGTGACGGGCATCGTGAAGCTGCCGGAAGGCACGGAGATGGTGATGCCGGGCGACAACGTGACGGTCGACGTCGAGCTGATCGTGCCGATCGCCATGGAGGAGAAGCTGCGCTTCGCCATCCGCGAGGGCGGCCGCACCGTCGGCGCCGGCATCGTCATCGCGATCACGGATTAACGAACAGGACGGATCTGACGCGGGCGCCGGATACGCTCCCGCGCCGCGGCGCCGGCATCGTCGTGTCGATCACAAGGTGAGCGGGAGCCACGGCTCCCCGCAAACGCCCCGGACACCGTCCGGGGCTTTTTTTGTCGCCGCGAACCGGAGCATTGCCGGCGCGCGTGGAGCCGCTCCGCCGGGGGTGATCGGCACGAGGTCGAGGATCCCGGCGACGGTCGAGGTGGTACGCAAGCCGAGCCGGAGCCCGCACGACATGGGCCCCGCGTACCCGGCCCGAAGGGTTCTGCGCCAAAGGGTGCCCGCCTCGTTGCGCCGCTCGGCCGAGGTCCCGCCACGACCTTCGCATCGCTCACGCCGGATCGCCTCGCCGTCGGACAAGCGGAGCGGTCCGATGTCAGCCGGCGGCGATCCGGTCACGAAAGCTCAGCGGCGGCGGAAAGCGTCCTCGGGTTCGAGTTCCGATGCGGCCATTTCCGACCTGTCCCGGATGCCGAGCCGGACGAGGAGTTTTCGGCGCAGGCTGCGAAGGGGAACGGTCAGTTTCCGATGAATGCTGATCAGCGCCGGGCGGCGGCCGTAGAGAAGGCGTTCCTCCGGCGTGAGTTCGTCGTAAAGGCAGCGCAGCATGTGCTTGCGGACGTGATAGCGGTCCATCTCCTGCAACTGGCCCAGAATCCAGCGGGCGATGCGGCCGTTCGCGGGCCAGCGGCTTCCCAGCGCATAGCTGACCTGGAAATCGATCAGGTGCGGGCGCCCGTCCGTGCCGACGATGATGTTTTCGCGCTTGTGCAGGTCGACATAGGCCATCTGACGCTGGTGCATGACTGCCAGGACCTGCTCCAGTTCGGCGAAGAACCGGCGGTCGACCTGGTCCGCTTCCCTGAACGGCTCGCCTTCGACGTAGACGCGGGCCACCGCGTTCGGCAGCGGGACGCCGTCCGCCGTGACTGCGGCGAGACCGGAGGGAACCAATTCCTGGTCGTCCAGGCGACGCAGGAAACCGGCTTCCCGGCGGGCGAGCCGGCGCCCCAGCCAGCGCATCGGCAGGACGAAGATCGGCTGCACGCGGTTGAACTTGCAGGTTATGCGAAAACCGTCCGGCCTCGCGTAGAGTGCCGTGGCCGCCCAAGAATCGTGCTTGAACGTGCGGACATGCGCGTATCGGCTGCCGTCGATCTCGATGACGGGCGGCGGCTCGGACTCGCCCAGTGCTCTGAACAGCGGAGGCCTTTTCCTGACCTTCGATGGTGGGTCCACCCGCATCTCCCTCGGTCGCGGCTCGTCAACAACTCTTATAGCGACGATCTGCTGCCGGCGCGACACGGGCGATGGAATCCGCATCCGCGAGATCGGTCTTGCAACGCATCCGCAGTTGTGGAAAGAGAGCGGCGCGCTAGGGGTATAGCTCAGTTGGTAGAGCGGCGGTCTCCAAAACCGCAGGTCACAGGTTCGAGCCCTGTTGCCCCTGCCAGCCTGCGGACGACGACAGTCGGCCGAGCCGGTCTCGCCCGGTACCGCCATGCGAGAGACGCCATAGCCGGGAAAGAACGATTGGATGGTTTCACGCCGGCGTTTGGGAAGTAAAGCGAAAATCCGCCCCTTGCGCGGGCAGAGAATCGGCTTTATGTAGATGCAACGGACACGCGGCGCGTGGAGCTGGGAAACCTGCTTACGCGCCTTAATCGCATGGACGGTTTCCGCGGACCGATTCGCGGACGATCGCGCATGCGATTTCTCCCGGAGACGGGATCATCCAGAAGGCCCGGACAACGGGTCCTCGCAGTACAGAGCGGCTAAATGGCATCGAAGACGACCAATCCCTTCATCTTCCTTCAGCAGGTGAGGTCGGAAACCGCGAAGGTCACCTGGCCGTCGCGGCGCGAGACCGCGATCTCGACGATGATGGTCCTCGCCTTCGCGGTGATCGCGTCGATCTTCTTTTTCGCCGCCGACCAGCTGATGGCGTTGGGGATCGAACTGATCCTCGGCATCGCGCGATAGACCGGCTACGGAGAACATCTGAGATGACTGCGCGGTGGTACATCGTCCACGCCTACTCGAATTTCGAGAAGAAGGTCGCCGAGGACATCGAGAAGAAGGCCGAGCAGAAGGGCCTGAAGAACCGCATCGAGCAGGTGGTGGTTCCGACCGAGAAGGTCGTCGAGGTCCGCCGCGGCAAGAAGGTCGATGCCGAGCGCAAGTTCTTCCCCGGCTACGTGCTGATGAAGGCCGACCTCAACGACGCGGTCATCAGCCTGGTCAAGAACACGCCGCGCGTCACCGGTTTCCTCGGCGAGGACCGGCACACGGCCAAGCCGATGCCGATCACCGACAAGGAGGCCGATCGCATCCTTCACCAGGTCCAGGAAGGCGTCGAGCGGCCGAAGCCGTCGGTCACCTTCGAGATCGGCGAGGCGGTACGGGTCTCCGACGGACCGTTCGCGTCGTTCAACGGCACCGTCCAGGAAGTGGACGAGGAACGCGCCCGGCTCAAGGTGGAAGTCTCGATCTTCGGGCGCGCCGTGCCCGTCGATCTCGAATTCGGACAGGTCGAGAAGAGCTGATCCGGACGCCCGCGGCTCGATGCGCGCGGGCAGGGCGGCCGGGCAACCGTGCCGTCCGGGCGGTGGGAGGACGAGGCGGCTTTGCCGGCCGCATCTCCGGACCACCAACTGCAACCGCCGGTCCGCCGGCACAATGAAAGGCAGATGAGAGATGGCAAAGAAAGTTGCGGGCCAGCTCAAGCTCCAGGTTTCCGCGGGTTCGGCGACGCCGTCGCCCCCGATCGGCCCGGCGCTCGGTCAGCGTGGCATCAACATCATGGAGTTCTGCAAGGCGTTCAACGCGCAGACCCAGGAGTTGGAGAAGGGATCGCCGGTTCCGGTCGTGATCACCTACTACCAGGACAAGTCGTTCACCTTCGTCATGAAGACGCCCCCGGTGAGCTATTTCCTGAAGAAGGCGGCCAATCTGAAGTCGGGATCCAAGGAGCCGGGCAAGACCAAGGTCGGCCAGATCGACCGCGCCAAGGTGCGCGAGATCGCCGAGAAGAAGATGAAGGACCTGAACGCCAACGACGTCGAGGCGGCCATGCGCATGGTCGAGGGTTCGGCGCGTTCGATGGGCCTGGAAGTGGTGGGCTGAGACGATGGCGAAGATTGCTAAGCGCGTAGCGAAGTCCCGCGAGGGCATCGACCGCAACAAGGCCTACAGCCTGTCCGAAGCCGTGAAGATGCTGAAGGAGCGTGCGTCGGCCAAGTTCGACGAGACGATCGAGATCGCCATGAACCTCGGCGTCGATCCGCGTCACGCCGACCAGATGGTCCGCGGCGTCGTCAACCTGCCGAACGGCACCGGCCGCACCGTGCGCGTGGCGGTGTTCGCCCGCGGCGACAAGGCCGACGAGGCCCGCGCGGCGGGCGCCGACATCGTCGGCGCGGAGGATCTGGTGGAGACCGTGCAGAAGGGCGAGATCAACTTCGACCGCTGCATCGCCACCCCGGACATGATGCCGCTCGTCGGCCGCCTCGGCAAGGTTCTCGGCCCGCGCGGCATGATGCCGAACCCGAAGGTCGGCACGGTGACGCCGGACGTCGCCGCCGCCGTGAAGGCGTCGAAGGGCGGCGCCGTCGAGTTCCGCGTCGAGAAGGCCGGCATCGTGCACGCCGGCGTCGGCAAGGTTTCCTTCGACGCCAAGGCGATCGAGGAGAACATCCGCGCCTTCGCCGAGGCCGTGACCAGGGCCAAGCCGGCCGGCGCCAAGGGCAACTACGTCAAGAAGGTATCGCTCACCTCGACCATGGGCCCGGGCCTCAAGCTCGACGTCGCCACGCTGGCCGCGTCCTGACGCAGCGAATCAGGATCAGGCGGTAATGGCCTGATCTGAATAAGAATTCCGATTCCCGGCATCCGGGGATCGGATTCCGGGACGGACGTTCCGTCCCGGACATCCTGTCCGAGATTGCAGGCGGCTCGCCTTAATTCGAATGGGCCTGCATGAGACGGGTGACGACCGGACAGCGGAGCCGTGCTCCGATGGAAGGTTCGAACCATGTTGGCCTTTTGCGCGGCTTCCGGGAAACCGGACCGGCGGAAAGGGGGCAGGATCCTCGAGCGCCGTTCGGGATCCAGGAATGGAAGCCCGCCCGGCAAAAGGCAACCCGATCCCCGGTTCGCGAATGGAGCGGGGGTCAACTGGAGATAGGCAGTGGATAGAGCGGAAAAGCGCGAATTCGTCACGGGCCTGAACGAAGCGTTCCAGAACGCGGGTTCAGTCGTCGTGGCCCACTATGCCGGTATCACCGTTGCGCAAATGAACGACCTGAGGTCGAAGATGCGCGCCGCGGGCGGCACCGTCAAAGTCGCGAAGAACCGTCTCGCCAAGATCGCTCTTCAGGGCACGGGATCCGAGGGCATCGTCGATCTGTTCAAGGGACAGACGCTGGTCGCCTACTCGACCGATCCGATTGCGGCGCCGAAGGTCGCCTCCGAGTTCGCCAAGGGGAATGACAAGCTCGTCATTCTCGGCGGCGCGATGGGGGCGACAGCGCTCGACGCCGACGGGGTGAAGGCACTCGCCACGCTTCCGTCGCTCGACGAGCTTCGCGCCAAGCTGGTGGGCATGATCGCCACCCCGGCAACCCGGATCGCCCAGGTCGTCAACGCGCCGGCGGCTCAGCTCGCCCGCGTGTTCGGCGCCTACGCCCGGAAGGACGAGGCGGCATGAGGCCGTTCCTCGCTGTCAACCAACACCTGTTCGAACCTTTGAAGGAATATGAAAATGGCTGATCTCGCCAAGATCGTTGAAGACCTGTCGAAGCTGACCGTCCTCGAGGCGGCCGAGCTGTCGAAGATGCTCGAGGAGAAGTGGGGCGTCTCCGCCGCCGCGCCTGTGGCCGTCGCCGCCGCCGGCGGTGGCGCTGCCGCCGCTGCCGCCCCGGTCGAGGAGAAGACCGAGTTCGACGTCATCCTCGCCGCCGCCGGCGAGAAGAAGATCGAGGTCATCAAGGAAGTCCGCGCCATCACCGGCCTCGGCCTCAAGGAAGCCAAGGACCTGGTCGAGGGCGCTCCGAAGCCGGTCAAGGAAGGCATTTCCAAGGCCGACGCGGACAAGATCAAGGCCCAGCTGGAAGCAGCCGGCGCCAAGGTCGAGCTGAAGTAAGTCCTGCGGTCGTCGGCGGACGGGGCTCCCGTCCGCCGATGCCGGCCTGGTCCGGAGCGCCGCGTATCGGAGCCTGGTAGCGGAAACCTCTTTCCGGAGGGCCGGAAACGGCCTTCCGGAAACGGGTTTTTCTCCCGTTTTGGATGGACCGCCGCGCGCGGCGGTCGTGACTTTGGCAAGGCGAAGCCAAACAGCAGCTAAGGAGCGACGATGGCCCAGACCCAGACTTTCAACGGTCGCAGGCGCGTACGCAAGTTCTTCGGAAAGATTCCGGAGGTTGCGGAGATGCCGAACCTCATCGAGGTCCAGAAGGCATCCTACGATCAGTTCCTGATGGTGGAGGAGCCCAAGGGCGGACGTCCCGACGAGGGCCTGCAGGCCGTGTTCAAGTCGGTCTTCCCGATCTCCGACTTCTCGCAAACTGCGATGCTGGAATTCGTCAAGTACGAGTTCGAGGCGCCGAAGTTCGACGTCGACGAATGCCGCCAGCGCGACCTGACCTACGCCGCGCCGCTGAAGGTGACGCTGCGCCTGATCGTGTTCGATCTGGACGAGGACACCGGCGCCAAGTCGATCAAGGACATCAAGGAACAGGACGTCTACATGGGCGACATGCCGCTCATGACGTCGAACGGCACCTTCATCGTCAACGGCACCGAGCGCGTCATCGTCAGCCAGATGCACCGCTCGCCGGGCGTGTTCTTCGACCACGACAAGGGCAAGTCGCATTCGTCGGGCAAGCTCCTCTTCGCCGCCCGCGTCATACCCTACCGCGGCTCCTGGCTGGACATCGAGTTCGATTCCAAGGACATCGTTCACGCGCGCATCGACCGCCGCCGCAAGATTCCGGTGACGTCGCTGCTGATGGCGCTCGGCATGGACGGCGAGGAGATCCTGTCGACCTTCTATGACAGGATCACCTACAGGCGCGCGGGCGACCACTGGCGCATCCCGTTCTCGGTCGAGCGTTTCCGCGGCCTCAAGGCTGTGTCGGACCTCGTCGATGCCGACACCGGCGAGGTCGTCGTCGAGAGCGGCAAGAAGATCACGGCGCGCCAGGCCAAGCAGCTCGCCGAAAAAGGCCTGAAGGCCATCAAGGCGACCGACGAAGACCTCTACGGTAGCTACCTCGCCGAGGACATCGTCAACTACGCCACCGGCGAGATCTATCTCGAAGCCGGCGACGAGATCGACGAGAAGACGCTGAAGGTTCTGGTCGGCACGGGCGAGGAGGAGATCCAGATCCTCGACATCGACCACGTCAACGTCGGTGCCTACATCCGCAACACGCTCAATGTCGACAAGAACGAGAGCCGCCAGGACGCGCTGTTCGACATCTACCGCGTCATGCGCCCGGGCGAGCCGCCGACGATGGACACGGCCGAGGCCATGTTCAACTCGCTCTTCTTCGATCCCGAGCGCTACGACCTGTCGGCCGTCGGCCGCGTCAAGATGAACATGCGTCTGGAGCTCGACTGCCCGGACACGGTTCGCGTGCTGCGCAAGGAAGACATCATTGCCGTGGTCAAGACGCTCGTCGAGCTGCGCGACGGCAAGGGCGAGATCGACGACATCGACAATCTCGGCAACCGCCGTGTGCGCTCGGTCGGCGAACTGATGGAGAACCAGTACCGCGTCGGCCTGCTGCGCATGGAGCGCGCCATCAAGGAACGCATGTCGTCGATCGAGATCGACACGGTCATGCCGCAGGACCTCATCAACGCCAAGCCGGCGGCGGCCGCCGTGCGCGAGTTCTTCGGCTCCTCGCAGCTGTCGCAGTTCATGGACCAGACCAACCCGCTGTCGGAAATCACCCACAAGCGGCGCCTGTCGGCCCTCGGGCCGGGCGGTCTCACCCGCGAGCGCGCCGGCTTCGAGGTGCGCGACGTGCACCCGACGCACTACGGCCGCATCTGCCCGATCGAGACGCCGGAAGGCCCGAACATCGGCCTGATCAACAGCCTCGCAACGTTTGCGCGCGTCAACAAGTACGGCTTCATCGAGAGCCCGTACCGCAAGATCGTCGACGGCAAGCTGACCAACGAGGTCGTCTACCTGTCGGCGATGGAGGAGGCCAAGCACTTCGTCGCCCAGGCCAACGCCGAGCTCGATGCCGAAGGCCGGTTCAAGGACGAGTTCGTCATCTGCCGCAACGCCGGCGAGGTGATGATGGCGCCGCGCGAGAACGTCGACCTGATGGACGTCTCGCCCAAGCAGATGGTCTCGGTCGCCGCGGCGCTCATCCCGTTCCTCGAGAACGACGACGCCAACCGCGCGCTGATGGGTTCGAACATGCAGCGCCAGGCGGTGCCGCTGGTCCGCGCTGAGGCGCCGTTCGTCGGCACCGGCATGGAGCCGATCGTCGCCCGTGACTCGGGCGCGGCGATCGCCGCGCGCCGCACCGGCGTGGTCGACCAGGTCGACGCCACCCGCATCGTCATCCGCGCCACCGAGGATCTCGAACCCGGCAAGTCGGGCGTCGACATCTACCGGCTGATGAAGTTCCAGCGCTCGAACCAGAACACCTGCATCAACCAGCGTCCGCTGGTGAATGTCGGCGACCGGATCGAGAAGGGTGACATCATCGCCGACGGCCCGTCGACGGACCTCGGCGACCTGGCGCTCGGCCGCAACGTGCTCGTCGCGTTCATGCCGTGGAACGGCTACAACTACGAGGACTCGATCCTGCTCTCCGAGCGCATCGTCGCCGACGACGTGTTCACCTCGATCCACATCGAGGAGTTCGAGGTCATGGCCCGCGACACCAAGCTCGGGCCGGAGGAAATCACGCGCGACATTCCGAACGTCTCGGAGGAGGCGCTGAAGAACCTCGACGAGGCCGGTATCGTCTACATCGGCGCCGAGGTGCAGCCGGGCGACATCCTGGTCGGCAAGATCACGCCGAAGGGCGAGAGCCCGATGACGCCCGAAGAGAAGCTGCTGCGCGCCATCTTCGGCGAGAAGGCGTCCGACGTGCGCGACACGTCCATGCGCATGCCGCCGGGAACGTTCGGCACCGTCGTCGAGGTGCGCGTCTTCAACCGCCACGGCGTGGAGAAGGACGAGCGCGCCATGGCGATCGAGCGCGAGGAGATCGAGCGCCTCGCCAAGGACCGCGACGACGAGCAGGCCATCCTCGACCGCAACGTCTACGGCCGTCTGGCCGACATGCTGAACGGCCGCGAGGCGATCGCCGGACCGAAGGGCTTCAAGAAGGGCACCGCGCTGTCGAAGGCGGTCCTCGACGATTATCCGCGCTCGCAGTGGTGGCAGTTCGCCGTCGAGGACGAAAAGGTCCAGGGCGAGCTGGAAGCCCTGCGCGGCCAGTACGACGAGTCCAAGAAGGCGCTCGAACAGCGCTTCATGGACAAGGTCGAGAAGGTGCAGCGCGGCGACGAGATGCCCCCCGGCGTGATGAAGATGGTCAAGGTCTTCGTCGCGGTGAAGCGCAAGATGCAGCCCGGCGACAAGATGGCCGGCCGCCACGGCAACAAGGGCGTGGTGTCGCGCATCGTGCCGGTCGAGGACATGCCGTTCCTCGAGGACGGCACGCATGCCGACATCGTGCTCAATCCGCTCGGCGTGCCCTCGCGCATGAATGTCGGCCAGATCCTGGAGACGCATCTGGGCTGGGCCTGCGCCGGCATGGGCAAGAAGATCGGCGAGCTGATCGAAGCCTACAAGCAGGGCGGCGACATCAAGCCGCTTCGCGAGACCATCGAGTCGATCTTCCCGGACAACGACCGCAACGAACCGGTGCGCAGCTATGACGACGAGTCCGTCCTTCGCCTCGCCGAACAGATGAAGCGCGGGGTCTCGATCGCGACGCCGGTGTTCGACGGCGCGCACGAGGCCGACATCAACAACATGCTGGTACAGGCGGGCCTGCACACCAGCGGCCAGTCGCAGCTCTACGACGGCCGCACCGGCGAGCCGTTCGACCGCAAGGTGACGGTGGGCTACATCTACATGCTGAAGCTCCACCACCTCGTGGACGACAAGATCCACGCGCGCTCGATCGGACCGTACTCGCTCGTTACCCAGCAGCCGCTGGGCGGCAAGGCGCAGTTCGGCGGCCAGCGCTTCGGCGAGATGGAGGTCTGGGCGCTCGAGGCCTACGGCGCGGCCTACACGCTGCAGGAGATGCTGACGGTGAAGTCGGACGACGTCGCCGGCCGCACCAAGGTCTACGAGGCGATCGTGCGCGGCGACGACACGTTCGAGGCGGGTATCCCCGAGAGCTTCAACGTCCTCGTCAAGGAGATGCGTTCGCTCGGCCTCAACGTGGAACTCGAGAACACCAGGCCGGAAGATCTCGCGCGGCTGCCGCGCGCGGCCGAATAACCGACCGCCGGGCCGCGCAGACCAGCATCGCGGCCCGGCTATTTCACCGGCGGTTGCCGGCAAGGCGACGGGTATATGCCCGTATGGAATTCAGAGGGGTCGACGAGGCCCCACAAGGAGAACGGCATGAACCAAGAGGTCATGAATCTCTTCAACGCGCAGGCCCCGGCGCAGGTGTTCGATTCGATCCGGATCTCGCTCGCCAGCCCCGAGAAGATCCTTTCCTGGTCGTTCGGCGAGATCAAGAAGCCCGAGACGATCAACTACCGCACGTTCAAGCCCGAGCGCGACGGCCTGTTCTGCGCGCGCATCTTCGGTCCGATCAAGGACTACGAGTGCCTGTGCGGCAAGTACAAGCGCATGAAGTACAAGGGCGTCATCTGCGAGAAGTGCGGCGTCGAGGTGACCCTCAGCCGCGTGCGCCGCGAGCGCATGGGCCACATCGAGCTGGCCGCCCCGGTCGCCCACATCTGGTTCCTCAAGTCGCTGCCGTCGCGCATCGGCACGCTGCTCGACATGACGCTGAAGGACATCGAGCGCGTCCTCTATTTCGAGAACTACATCGTCACCGAGCCGGGCCTGACCGCGCTGAAGGAGCACCAGCTCCTCAGCGAGGAGGAGTACATGATGGCCGTCGACGAATACGGCGAGGATTCGTTCACCGCCATGATCGGCGCCGAGGCGATCCATGACCTGCTCGCCTCGATGGATCTCGAGAAGGTCGCCGGCGACCTGCGCTCCGAACTCGCCTCGACGACGTCGGAGCTCAAGCAGAAGAAGCTGCTCAAGCGCCTCAAGGTGGTCGAGAACTTCATGGAATCCGGCAACCGGCCGGAGTGGATGATCATGAAGATCATCCCGGTGATCCCGCCGGACCTGCGCCCGCTGGTGCCGCTCGACGGCGGCCGCTTCGCCACGTCGGATCTCAACGACCTCTACCGCCGCGTCATCAACCGCAACAACCGCCTGAAGCGGCTGATCGAACTGAAGGCGCCCGGCATCATCATCCGCAACGAGAAGCGCATGCTGCAGGAGGCCGTCGACGCCCTGTTCGACAACGGCCGCCGCGGACGCGTCATCACCGGCGCCAACAAGCGTCCGCTGAAGTCGCTCTCCGACATGCTGAAGGGCAAGCAGGGACGCTTCCGCCAGAACCTGCTCGGCAAGCGCGTCGACTACTCCGGCCGCTCCGTGATCGTCACCGGCCCCGAGCTCAAGCTGCACCAGTGCGGCCTGCCGAAGAAGATGGCGCTCGAGCTTTTCAAGCCCTTCATCTATGCCCGCCTCGACGCCAAGGGCTTCTCGTCGACCGTCAAGCAGGCGAAGAAGCTGGTCGAGAAGGAGAAGCCGGAAGTCTGGGACATCCTCGACGAGGTCATCCGCGAGCATCCGGTTCTGCTCAACCGCGCGCCGACCCTGCATGGCCTCGGCATCCAGGCGTTCGAGCCGATCCTCATCGAGGGCAAGGCGATCCAGCTCCATCCGCTGGTCTGCACGGCCTTCAACGCCGACTTCGACGGTGACCAGATGGCGGTTCACGTGCCGCTGTCGCTGGAGGCCCAGCTCGAAGCCCGCGTGCTGATGATGTCGACCAACAACATCCTGCACCCGGCATCCGGCGCGCCGATCATCGTGCCGTCGCAGGACATGGTGCTCGGCCTCTACTACCTCTCGATCGTCAACGAGAACGAGCCGGGCCAGGGCATGGCCTTCGCCGACATGGGCGAGCTGCAGCACGCGCTCGAGACCAAGGCGGTGACACTGCACGCCAAGATCAAGGGCCGCTTCCGCACCGTCGACGCCGACGGCAAGGTCGTTTCGAAGATCTACGACACGACGCCCGGCCGCATGATCATCGGCGAACTCCTGCCGAAGAACGCCAACGTGCCGTTCGACATCGCCAACCAGGAGATGACGAAGAAGAACATCTCCAAGATGATCGACACGGTCTACCGTCACTGCGGCCAGAAGGAGACCGTCATCTTCTGCGACCGCATCATGGCGCTCGGCTTCAGCCATGCCTGCAAGGCGGGAATCTCGTTCGGCAAGGACGACATGCTGATCCCGGACGACAAGGCCCAGCTCATCGCCGAAACCGACGCGCTGGCGAAGGAATACGAGCAGCAGTACAATGACGGCCTGATCACGCAGGGCGAGAAGTACAACAAGGTCGTCGACGCCTGGGCGAAGTGCTCGGAGAAGGTCGCCGACAAGATGATGGCCCGCATCAAGGCCGTCGAGTTCGACGCCAACGGCCGCCAGAAGCCGATGAACTCGATCTACATGATGAGCCACTCGGGCGCCCGCGGCTCGCCGACCCAGATGCGCCAGCTCGCGGGCATGCGCGGCCTCATGGCCAAGCCTTCCGGCGAGATCATCGAGACGCCGATCATCTCGAACTTCAAGGAAGGACTGACCGTGCTCGAGTACTTCAACTCGACCCACGGCGCGCGCAAGGGCCTCGCCGACACCGCGCTGAAGACGGCCAATTCCGGCTATCTGACGCGGCGTCTCGTCGACGTGGCGCAGGACTGCATCGTCACGGTGCCGGACTGCGGCACCGAGAAGGGCCTGACCATGCAGCCCATCGTCGACGCCGGTCAGGTCGTCGCCTCGCTCGGCATGCGCGTGCTCGGCCGCACGGCACTCGACGACATCAACCACCCGCTCACCGGCGAGCTCCTGGTCAAGGGCGGCAAGCTGATCGACGAGCGCGACGTCGACGCCATCGAGAAGGCGGGAATCCAGTCGGTCCGCATCCGCTCGGCGCTGACCTGCGAGGTGAGGACCGGCGTCTGCGCGGTCTGCTACGGACGCGACCTGGCGCGCGGCACACCCGTCAACATCGGCGAGGCCGTCGGCGTCATCGCCGCGCAGTCGATCGGCGAGCCGGGCACCCAGCTCACCATGCGCACCTTCCACATGGGCGGCACCGCACAGGTCGTCGACCAGTCGTTCCTGGAAGCCTCGTACGAGGGCACGGTGCAGATCCGCAACCGCAACGTGGTCCGCAACTCCGACGGCCATCTCGTGGTGATGGGCCGCAATATGGCGGTGCTGATCCTGGACGAGGCCGGCAAGGAGCGCGCCACGCACCGCGTCACCTACGGCAGCCGCATCTATGTCGACGACGGCGACAAGGTGAAGCGCGGCCAGCGCATCGCCGAGTGGGATCCCTACACCCGCCCGATCCTCACCGAGGTCGAAGGCAGGGTCGCGTTCGAGGATCTGGTCGACGGCATCTCCGTCCAGGAGACGGCCGACGAATCGACCGGCATCACCAAGCGCGAGGTCATCGACTGGCGGTCGACGCCGCGCGGCTCAGACCTCAAGCCGGCGATCACGGTCCTGGACGCCAAGGGCAAGGTGGCCAAGCTGTCGAAGGGCGGCGACGCCCGCTTCCTGCTCTCCGTCGAGGCGATCCTTTCGGTCGAGCCGGGCAGCCATGTCCGGCCGGGCGACGTGCTCGCGCGCATCCCGATGGAAAGTGCCAAGACCAAGGACATCACCGGCGGTCTACCGCGCGTCGCCGAGCTCTTCGAGGCGCGCCGTCCGAAGGATCACGCCATCATCGCGGAGATCGACGGCACGGTGCGGTTCGGTCGCGACTACAAGAACAAGCGTCGCATCATCATCGAGCCGCACGATTCGACGCTCGAGCCGGTCGAGTACCTGATCCCGAAGGGCAAGCCGTTCCATCTCCAGGACGGCGACGCCATCGAGAAGGGCGACTACATCCTCGACGGCAACCCGGCGCCGCACGACATCCTGGCGATCAAGGGCGTGGAGGCTCTCGCCTCCTATCTCGTCAACGAGATCCAGGAAGTCTACCGGCTGCAGGGCGTGTCGATCAACGACAAGCACATCGAGGTGATCGTCAGGCAGATGCTGCAGAAGGTGGAAATCACCGACCAGGGCGATTCGACCTACATCCCCGGCGACCACGTCGACGTGATCGAACTGGACGAGGTCAACGAGCGGCTGATCGAGGACGGCAAGAAGCCGGCTTCGGGCCAGCCGGTGCTGCTGGGCATCACCAAGGCCTCGCTGCAGACGCCGTCCTTCATCTCGGCGGCATCGTTCCAGGAGACCACCCGCGTTCTGACCGAAGCGGCGGTGGCCGGCAAGACCGACATGCTGCAGGGTCTGAAGGAGAACGTCATCGTCGGCCGCCTCATCCCGGCCGGCACCGGCGGCACGATGAGCCAGATCCGGCGCATCGCCGCGGCCCGCGACGAGCTGATCCTCGACGAGCGCCGCAAGCAGTCGGGCGTCGAGGTTGCCGAGCCGATGCTGACCGACATGTCGACGGCCGCGCAGTAGGCGGCCGCGACCGGGCCAAAGAAAACGGCCGCCGGGGCGACCCGGCGGCCGTTTCCATACCGTCGACCCAGTCCTGGCCGACCTGTCTCGGCGCGAAGGCCGGGAGCGGGCGAGGCCCCCCGGTCCTACCGGGGCACGTCGAAGGTGATGATCGACACCTCTCCCTCGAGCGCGCCCTGGTAGGCCGACAGGTGCGGTTCGTCGTCGGGAGTGCCGTCCATGTCGCCGATCTGGTCGAGCTCGGCTTCGGCGTATCCCTCCGCGGCGAGCGATTCGAGGGCGCGGCGGACCGCCGAATCGTCGTCGGGCGCGACCAACATCAGGTGCACGCCCTCCGCCCTGCCGCCCTTGCGCCGCCAGACCCTGCCGGTAATGATGGTGACGGGCCGTTCCTCGTCTTCGTTCATGCACGTGATTCCCGTAAATCGCCGGCAACGGGCGACGCCGGCGCCGTCGTTATTCATCATCGCACGGCGGCGCGCCGCCCGACAGGCGAATCCGGCTCAGATTGTTCCGCCTGTGGATGAGTGGGCGCAACAAAATTGCGCGGGTCCCGGAGTGCCGCTACCATGTTCCGGCAAGTTGCGGTTCCGGCGAGATAAAAACCCCGCCGGGGTTGACGCGTCACGCCGTTGCGAGTAATACCCCCCGCGTCTGAGCCGATGTGAGGTCTGGCCTTCGGGGACGTCTCGTCTCCGAGTTCGCCTCAAACAGGGTTCGTCTTACGAACGAAAAGACATTTCCGGCGCGCAAGAAGCGGCAACGCTTCCTCTGCCATTTGTTCGGGCGAGACCGCAGGACGCGGTTTTTGGCCCGAATTTGCGTATGGAAACGACGTTCGAGACGGCCTCGAAAAGGGCTTGCGACACGAGATTGAGAGACAAGAGGAAGGTTTAATGCCTACCGTTAACCAGCTGATCCGCAAGCCGCGCCAGGCGCCGGCGACGCGCAACAAGGTCCCGGCCATGCAGCAGAACCCGCAGAAGCGGGGCGTGTGCACGCGCGTCTACACGACGACGCCGAAGAAGCCGAACTCGGCCTTGCGCAAGGTCGCCAAGATCCGCCTCACCAACGGCTTCGAGGTGATCGGCTACATCCCGGGCGAGGGCCACAACCTTCAGGAGCATTCGGTGGTCATGATCCGCGGCGGCCGCGTCAAGGACCTTCCGGGCGTCCGTTACCACATCATCCGCGGCGTGCTCGACACGCAGGGTGTGAAGAACCGCAAGCAGCGCCGTTCGAAATACGGCGCCAAGCGCCCGAAGTGACCGAGGCGTAACCGAGGTCTTCCCGGGCGCCGCCGTGCGACGAACCGGGATCATGGCCCCGCACGAGATTTGAGGCTGAGAAAAGTATGTCCCGTCGTCACAGTGCAGAAAAGCGCGAGATCAACCCGGACCCGAAGTTCGGCGATCTGGTAGTCACCAAGTTCATGAACGCCGTCATGTACGACGGCAAGAAGTCGGTCGCCGAGTCGATCGTCTACGGCGCGCTCGACCAGATCAAGGCGAAGACCCGGCAGGAGCCCGTGACGGTATTCCGCCAGGCGATCGACAATGTCGCGCCGCATGTCGAGGTCCGTTCCCGCCGCGTCGGCGGTGCGACCTACCAGGTCCCGGTGGACGTCCGTCCGGAGCGCCGCCAGGCGCTGGCCATCCGCTGGCTGATCACGGCCGCGCGCAACCGCAACGAGACCACCATGGTCGACCGCCTGTCGGGCGAGCTGCTCGACGCGGCGAACAACCGTGGCACCGCGGTGAAGAAGCGCGAAGACACCCACAAGATGGCGGAAGCCAACCGCGCTTTCGCGCACTATCGCTGGTAACGGCGAACGAACGTCCGAGAGGCACCTCCCATGGCTCGCGAATACAAGATCGAAGACTACCGTAATTTCGGTATCATGGCGCATATCGACGCCGGCAAGACCACGACGACGGAGCGCGTCCTCTACTACACGGGCAAGTCGCACAAGATCGGCGAAGTCCATGACGGCGCCGCCACCATGGACTGGATGGAGCAGGAGCAGGAGCGCGGCATCACGATCACGTCGGCTGCGACCACGACCTTCTGGAAGGGCCGTGACGGCAGGATGCGCCGCTTCAACATCATCGACACGCCCGGCCACGTCGATTTCACCATCGAGGTGGAGCGATCGCTGCGCGTGCTCGACGGCGCCATCGCGCTGCTCGACGCCAATGCCGGCGTGGAACCGCAGACCGAGACGGTCTGGCGCCAGGCCGACAAGTACCGCGTGCCGCGCATGATCTTCTGCAACAAGATGGACAAGATCGGCGCCGATTTCTACCGCTCGGTCGAGATGGTCAAGACGCGCCTCGGCGCGCAGGCCGTCGTCATGCAGCTGCCCGTCGGCGCCGAGAGCGACTTCAAGGGTGTCGTCGACCTCATCGAGATGAAGGCACTGATCTGGCGCGAGGAGACTCTCGGCGCTGCCTGGGACGTCGTCGAGATCCCGGCCGACCTCAAGGCGAAGGCCGAGGAGTACCGCGAGAAGATGATCGAGGCGGCCGTCGAGATGGACGAGACCGCGCTCGAGAACTATCTCGAGGGCAAGATGCCGTCGAACGACGAGCTGCGCGCGCTGATCCGCAAGGGCACCGTCGCGGTGAAGTTCTTCCCGATGTTCTGCGGCTCCGCCTTCAAGAACAAGGGCGTTCAGCCGCTGCTCGACGCCGTCGTCGACTTCCTGCCGTCGCCGGTCGACGTGCCCGCCATCAAGGGCATCGACCCGAAGACCGAGGCCGAGATCACGCGCAAGTCGTCCGACGACGAGCCGTTGTCGATGCTCGCCTTCAAGATCATGAACGACCCGTTCGTCGGCTCGCTCACCTTCTGCCGCATCTACTCGGGCAAGCTCACCAAGGGCGTGTCGCTGGAGAACACGGTGAAGGGCAAGAAGGAGCGCATCGGCCGCATGCTGCAGATGCATGCAAACTCGCGCAACGATATCGAGGAGGCCTTCGCCGGCGACATCGTCGCGCTCGCCGGCCTCAAGGAAGTGACCACCGGCGACACGCTCTGCGACCCGCTCAAGCCGGTCATCCTGGAACGCATGGAGTTCCCCGAGCCGGTCATCCAGATCGCCATCGAGCCGAAGACCAAGGGCGACCAGGAGAAGATGGGCCTCGCGCTCAACCGTCTCGCCGCCGAAGATCCGTCGTTCCGCGTCAAGACCGACGAGGAGAGCGGCCAGACCATCATCGCCGGCATGGGCGAACTGCACCTCGACATCATCGTCGACCGCATGCGTCGCGAGTTCAAGGTCGAGGCGTCGGTCGGCGCGCCGCAGGTGGCCTACCGCGAGACGATCACCCGCCGCACGGAAGAGGACTACACGCACAAGAAGCAGACCGGCGGCACCGGCCAGTTCGCCCGCGTCAAGATCGTCTTCGAGCCGAACCCGGACGGCGACGATTTCGTCTTCGAATCGAAGATCGTCGGCGGCGCCGTGCCGAAGGAGTACATCCCCGGCGTGCAGAAGGGCATCGAGAGCGTGCTCTCGTCGGGTCCGCTGGCTGGCTTCCCGATGCTCGGCATCAAGGCGACGCTCGTCGACGGCGCCTTCCACGATGTCGACTCCTCGGTCCTCGCCTTCGAGATCGCCAGCCGCGCGTGCTTCCGCGAGGCGGCCAAGAAGGCCGGCGCGCAGCTGCTCGAGCCGATCATGAAGGTCGAGGTGGTGACGCCGGAAGAGTATGTCGGCTCGGTGATCGGCGACCTGAACGGCCGTCGCGGCCAGATCCAGGGCCAGGAAAGCCGCGGCGTGGCCGTGGTCGTCAATGCCATGGTGCCGCTGGCCAACATGTTCAAGTACGTCGACAACCTGCGCTCGATGTCCCAGGGCCGCGCCTCCTACACGATGCAGTTCGACCACTACGAACCGGTGCCGAACGCGGTGGCTCAGGAAATTCAGAAGAAATACGCGTAATTTCAAGGGATTGCGCAGGGTATTTAGTTTAACGCCCCAACGGGCTGACAGGAATGGAGACCTCACATGGCCAAAGGTAAATTCGAGCGTACGAAGCCTCATGTGAACATCGGGACGATCGGTCACGTCGACCACGGCAAGACGTCGCTGACGGCGGCGATCACGAAGTTCTTCGGCGAGTACAAGCCGTACGACCAGATTGACGCC
>DUSC01000262.1 GCA_012842935.1 Hyphomicrobiales bacterium
GTCTTTGACGGCGCCGCTGGCGGTCTTACCTTCAGTCCTGGTCATGGTGGCGTTCCTTCACGGGATCAGGTGACGTTGAACATCACCAGCCTGCCATGACCGCCCCTCTCAGCGAATTTGCAGAACTTGACGCACACTACCCGCTCCGGCTCCGCCATGGGACGACGAAGTGGTGGGGTCGGCGTCATGGCCCCTCGCCGGCGCGCGGCGCCCGCCATCATCCGGGTCCCCGCTGCTTCGCAGCTTCCCAGATCATTTCCGGTGAACATCGGATCACGCTGTTTCCCGATGGCGAGGCGATCCGCCAGGAGGATGGCGCGGGTCGCACCGGAAGTACGGCCAAGTCCGTCCGACGCCGCGGGCGCCCGCCAGCGGGAACCCTTCGGGCCGGCGGGCATTTGGCCCAAATCCTTCGGGTTCCGGCACGGCGGATGTACCACATCGACCTTCGCCGAAACGCTCGACCTTATGCCGAATGCCCTCCGGCGGAGCGTTTCAATGTTCGCCGGAAATGCTCTGGCCTTCGCGGACCTTTCGACGTCGCGCCGGCGCCGGTGCCGCCGTCAGACCTCGTGAAGATAGAGGTGGTAGTCGAGCTCGCTGACGGTGCGGGCGACGCGGAGATATTCCGCCTGCTTGATGGCGGTGAAGGTGCGGTGGAGATCCTCGCCGAGCGCTTCCTTGAGGAAGGCCGACGCCTTCGCCGCCTCGATCGCCGTCTTCCAGTCGCCGGGCATGGCCTTTCCGGCCGCAGCGGTCGCCTCGTAGCCGTTGCCGGTGGTCTCGGGACCCGGATCGATGCCTTCGTCGAGGCCCCTGGCGATGCCGGCGAGCACGGTGGCGGCGACGAGATAGGGATTGGCGTCGACGCCGGACGGCCGGTGCTCGATGCGCCGGTTCTTCGCGTCGCCCGCCGGCACGCGCAGCGCCACCGACCGGTTGTTGACGCCCCAGGTGGGCGCCACCGGGGCGTAGGACTGCGAGACGAAGCGTCGCCAGGAATTGGCGTGCGGGGCGAAGACAAGCATCGATTCGCCCATGGTCGCGACAAGCCCGCCGAGCGCCTGGAGCAGCGGCAGCGACAGGCTCTCGCCGCCCGTTTCGGCAAAGAGGTTGCGGCCGGCGGCGTCGCGCAGCGAGACATGGAAGTGCATGCCCGAACCGGCGTATTTCTCGATCGGCTTGGCCATGAAGCAGGCGGTGACGCCGTGGCGGCGTGCCTGGCCGCGGACGAGGCGCTTCAGCATGACCAGATCGTCGGCAGCGCGCATCACGTCCTCGCGATAGTGCAGGGTCAGCTCGTACTGGCCGGGCGCGTATTCGGAGATGACCGTCTCGGCGGGGATGCCCTGCGCGCGGGCGGCGGCGTAAATGTCGGAGAACAGCGGCTCCATGCCGTGCAGATGGTCGACCGAATAGACCTCGGTCTTGCCCGAGGCGCGGCCGTCGAGCACGGCGCGGGCCGGCTGGACGCGGCCGTCGGCGTCGCGCTCGCCGGCGAGCAGGAAGAATTCGAGCTCGAAGGCGCCGGCCGGAAAGAGACCGCGCGCCGCGAGACGGTCGACCTGGCGCTTCAGCGCATGGCGCGGGTCGGACGTCATCGGGCTGCCGTCGAGGGCGTACATCGACAACAGCACCTGGCCGCGCTGCGGACTGGTACCGTGCAGCGGGACCAGCGTGCCGGGGATCGGCCAGGCGCGCAGGTCGCCGTCGCCGGAATCCCAGATGAGGCCGGTCTCGTGGACGTCTTCGCCCGTGATGTCGAGGCCGAGGATGGAGATCGGCAGGTGGCGGCCGCTCTCGTAGAGGCCCTTCAGTTCATGGCGGCGGATGATCTTGCCGCGACCGATGCCGTTGGCGTCGACGAGAACGATGTCGAAGGCCTCGACGGCCGGGTGGGCCTCGAGGAAGGAGATGGCCTCGTCGATCGAGGAGCCGGAAGGGGAGGTCATGGGAATACTCGCAGGGTCTCGTGCGGATTGCGTGCGCCGGTCTCTGCGGCGCGATGGAACGCCGTCATCTCAGGCCGCCGCCAGCTCCGTGCAGATCGCGCCGAACGCCGCGACGAGGCGATCCACCTGGCGCACGGTCGTCGCCGGCGAAATCAGCATCATGTTGTGGAAGGGCGCGATGAGCACGCCGCGGTTGACGAGGGCGACATGGATCGCGGCTTCGAGGTCCGGCGCGTGCGCTGCTTCCGCCTCGCCGCCGTTCCTGAGTGGGCCGGGGGCGCAGACGAACTCGACGCGGGCGCCGACGCGCACGGCATGCCAGGGGAGGCCGTTCTGCGCGATCGCCGCCGACAGGCCATCGACCAGGCGGGCGGCCAGCCGCTCCATGTGGGCGTAGTTCGCCTCGGTCATCACCTCCTCCAGCGTGGCGCGCATGGCGGCGAACTGGAGCGGGTTGGCCGACAGCGTCGTGCCCATGCCCGAATAGCCTGGGGCCTTCTTCCTCTCGTAGGCGCGGAAGCGGGCGGCGACATCCTCGCTCATGCCCCAGACGCTCGCCGGGACGCCGCCGGCGACGGGTTTGCCGAGGACGAAGAGGTCGGGATCAAGTCCGTGGCGGCGCGTGTAGCCGCCGAGCCCGGTGGAGATCGTGTGTGTCTCGTCGATCAAGAGCAGCGTGCCGGCCGCGCGGGTCAGCCGGCGCAGGCCCTCATGGTAGCCGGGCTCGGCCAGCACCATGCAGGAATTGGTCAGCACGGGCTCGGCGATCACGCAGGCGACGTCGCGGTCGGCGAGTGCGGCTTCCAGCGCGGCGAGATCGTTGAACTCGACGACCTTGGTGGCCTGGGTCAGGTCGCGGAACTCACCGGCGAGGCCGGGCCGATTGGCCGGGCGGCCGGCGACGAGGCGCACCATCGTCTCGTCGACCGAGCCGTGGTAGCAGCCGTTGAAGACGAGGATCTTCGGCCGGCCGGTGACGGCCCGGGCGACGCGCAACGCGAAGCGGTTGGCGTCGGTCGCCGTGGTGGCGATCTGCCAGAAGGGCAGGCCGAAGGTCTTCTTCAACAGGCGGCCGACGGCGACGGCGTCCTCGTCGGGCAGCATGTAGGTGAGGCCGCGGCCGGCCTGGCGGCGGATGGCGCGGGCCACCGGCGCCGGCGAATGGCCGAACATGGAGCCGGTGTCGCCGAGGCAGAAGTCGGCCAGCGTGTTGCCGTCGACGTCGATGAGCGTGGCGCCGCGCGCCCTGTCGACCAGGATCGGGAACGGCGTCGGCCAGTCGTTCATCCAGTGCATGGGAACGCCGCCGTAGAAGCCGTCGATGCCGCCGGCGAGCAGCTTCGCCGCCTTCGGCCGGGCCCGGGCGTAGATTTCGGCCTCGCGGGCCCTGAGCGCGGCGATACGTTCCAGCGGAATGCCGCCGATGCGGCCGGCGATGTCGCTAGCTGAAGCCAAGATGCCGTTTCCTCCCGTTCGACGACGGTTTCCCGCGGGGTCGCGCCCGCGAGCCGGGAGAACGATCTAGCCGGGCGGCAGGGTCGAAGCAATCGCCAGCGAAGCGTCTCGGCGGTGCCAGGGGTGCCGGCGGCGATCGAAACCCGGCGCCGGCGGCGTCAGCCGGCGATGTCGACGACGCCGCAGTCGCCCTCGGCAGAACCGAAGGCGAGGCGCCGGCCTTCCTCGTCCCACATCATCGAGGTGATCGCGCCCCTTCCGGGGCGGCGCAGCAGCACTTCCTTCTGGTCGGCGAAGCGGGCGGCGAGGATCATGCCGTCGTCGTAGCCGATGGCGGCGATCTCCTCGACCGGGTGGCAGGCGACCGCGGTGACCATCGTGTTGCCGCGCGTGCCGAGCTCGAGCGGCGCCTTGCCCATCGGCCCGTCCTTGCCGTGGAACGGCCACACGATGGCGGCCGGGGCGCCGGAACTCGCCAGCCAGCGGCCTTTCGCACTCCACGACAGGCTCTTCACCTTGGCCGGATAGCCGGTCATCTTCATGTGCTTGCCGTCGACGAGCTTCCAGCCGTGCAGGGCGTTCTCCTGCATGGTGGTGACGACATAGGCGGCGTCGGGCGAGAAGGTGATTCCGGTATGGGCACCCGCCCATTCGAGCTCGACCGGCTTGCCGTCGGCGGCGGGGAAATGCAGCGTGGCGCCGTTGTAGCGGGCAACCCCGATCCTCATGCCCTTCGGCGAAAACGCGACGCCCTCGACCGTGCGCGGGTGGTCGAAGGTCTTCAGCCTGCCGTCGGCGAAGCGGACGGTCGCGGTGCGGCCCGTGCCCCAGGCGACGGCGCCCTGCGGGCCGGCCGCGACGGAGGTCACCCACTTGCGCTCGACGGCGCCGAGGTCGTCGACCGTGCCGTCGCGACGGACGGCGCGCACCCTGCCGTCCTCGCCGCCGGTGATCAGGCGGCTGCCGGCGGCGTCGAGCGCCGCGCAGAGCAGGCCGTCATGGACCGTCTCGGCCTTGTGGCCGTGGTCGAGGCGATGGACCGTGCCGGCGGCCAGCGCGAAGAACGGCACGCCGCCGAGGAAGGCGGCGGCGACGCAGTGACCGTCGAGGTCGAGGGGTGCGACGGTGGGCATTCAGCGGCTCCGCATTGCGGGGATGGGGTATCTTCTCGCGCTCCCCTCCGGCCCAAAGGGCCGGGTTAAATCAAGCACCGGCAGAGGGGAGTACCGGGTCAAGCCTGGCAGGCCTCGAAGCTCTTCCTCAGCCTGTCGGCGTCGAGGTCGCGGCCGATGAAGACCAGCCGGCTCTCGCGCTTTTCGCCATCCTTCCACGGACGCTGGTGGTCGCCCTCGATGATCATGTGCACGCCCTGGATGACGTAGCGGTCCGGATCGTCCTTGATAGCGATGATGCCCTTCAGGCGCAGGATGTTCGGCCCCTCCATCTGCGTCACCTTCTCGATCCACGGGAAGAATTTCCGCGAGTCCATCTCGCCGCCGCGCAGCGAGATCGAGCGGACGGTCACGTCGTGGATCGGCGAAGCGGCATCGTGGCGGTGGTCGTGGTCATGATCGTGGTCATGTTCGTGATGGTGATCATGATCGTCGCCGTCGAGGAAGTGCGGGTCGTTCTCCAGGACGCGCTTCAGGTCGAAGGCGCCGCGGTCGAGCACGGCGTCGAGGGGGACCGCGGCGCGCTCGGTCCTGTGGATGCGCGCGGTCGGATTGATGGTGCGCACAGTCGCCTCGACCGCGGCGAGCTCGTCGGGGGTCACCAGGTCGGTCTTGTTGAGCACGACGACGTCGGCAAATGCGATCTGGTCCTCGGCCTCGCGCGAATCCTTCAGCCGGAGCGGAAGGTGCTTGGCGTCGACCAGGGCGACGACGGCGTCGAGCCTGGTCCTGGCGCGCACATCGTCGTCCATGAAGAAGGTCTGCGCCACGGGCACGGGATCGGCCAGCCCGGTGGTCTCGACGAGGATGGCGTCGAAGCGGCCGGGGCGGCGCATCAGGCCTTCGACGGTGCGGATCAGGTCGCCGCGCACCGTGCAGCAGATGCAGCCGTTGTTCATCTCGTAGATCTCCTCGTCCGATTCGACGATGAGGTCGTTGTCGATGCCGATCTCGCCGAACTCGTTGACGATGACGGCGTAGCGGCGGCCGTGGTTCTCGGTGAGGATGCGGTTGAGGAGGGTCGTCTTGCCGGAACCGAGATAGCCGGTCAGCACGGTGACGGGGATCGGGGTGTGCGCGTTCATGGCCTGCTCGCTATGGGTTCTTCGGGCCTCCATATAGGCGGTGGTGCGGCGATTTGCACGCGCCAACAGAGCGAGGCCCGAGGTTCCGCGCGCCGGACGGGGCGATTGTCATGCGGCTGAAACACTCGTCTGCCATGAGCGTCAGCGGTCGGGTCCGTTGCCGGCAAAGTGTCGGATTTCGGCCTGCGACCCGGCCGCGGAATGGCCAGAAGGACCGCCAGAGGGTATTGTGCGTCGACGAGCGACTATCCCGCCACAGG
The DNA here is from genome assembly GCA_012842935.1 of Hyphomicrobiales bacterium. Lineage (GTDB taxonomy): Bacteria > Pseudomonadota > Alphaproteobacteria > Rhizobiales > Rhizobiaceae > DUSC01. The sequence continues at coordinate 5,925 of DUSC01000262.1, forward strand.
AGAAGACGTTGGCCAAGGCTGACAAGACGGCGACGATGACGCGACTGCATTCGGCGGCGAGGCTGGCGCGCACGGCGCTGGCCTCGCGCCTCCTCGCCCACGGCTTCTATGCCGGGCAGGACCAGATCATGCTCGCGCTCGACCGACACGACGGGCTGACCCCCGGCCAGCTCGCCGCGCGCCTCGGCGTCAGGCCGCCGACCATCACCAAGACCATCAACCGCCTCCAGGCGCAGGGCTTCCTCGAGAAGCGCGCCTCGGAAGAGGACGCCAGGCAGGCGCACATCTCGCTGACCGATGCCGGACGCGACGCGATCCGGGCCATCGAGAAGTCGGTGAGAAAGACCGAGAAGCAGGCGCTGAAGGGCCTCGACAAGAAGGAACAGAAGCAGCTGCACAAGCTGCTCGCCCGCATCGAGGCCAATCTTTCCGGCAACAGCGAGGCGGAAGCCGCCGAGCCCGCCGAGGCAGCGGAGGAATCCGAGGCCGAAGCGGAAACAAATCGCGCCTGAGACCACTTTACATCTTGCGGCCGTCCGCGCCGTCCGCCAGTTAGGGCTCCGAAACACGCCTGAGCGGCAGGGACATTGAGCGCAGCCCCCCATACAGATCAGGCCACTCCGGTGGCGGCGATCCTGCTCGTGATCGGCGCCGGGTTCTTCTTCTCGCTGCTCGACGTCAGCGCGAAGTACCTCGTCCTTTCCGGCCTGAACGCGGTCTTCGTCTCGTGGACGCGGTTCCTCGTCCACCTCGTCCTGGTGCTCATCCTTTTCCGCGGATGGAGCGACCGCGGCATGTTCCGCGCGAGAAGCCTGCCGAAGCAGATCGTCCGCGGCGTCTTCCTGTTCGGCTCGACGGTGTTCAACTTCCTGGCGCTGCTGACGCTGCAGCTCGCCGAGACGATGTCGATCTTCTTCTTCGCGCCGGTGGTCATCACCATGCTCGCCGGGCCGCTGCTCGGCGAACGCGTCGGCTGGCGGCGCTGGCTTGCCGTCACGGTCGGCTTTGCCGGCATGCTGGTCATCGTGCGGCCGGGCTTCGGCACGTTCAGCATCGGCCACCTCTACGCGCTGACGTCGATGCTCAGCTACTGCTTCTACGTGATCATGACGCGCTCGATGAGCGCGACCGAATCGTCGGCCAGCCTCATCTTCTACTCGGCGCTGGCGCCGGTGGCGCTGCTCGGACCGGCCGTGCCCTTCACCGCGACGCAGCCGCCCGACCTGTGGCACCTCGTCATCCTGCTGTCGCTCGGCTTCTACGGCGGTTTCGGCCACTGGCTGCTGATCCGCGCCTACAGGCAGGCCACGACTTCCGCGCTGGCACCCTATCCCTACCTCCAGATGGTCTGGATGGTGTTCTTCGGCTACGTCATCTTCGACCAGTTCCCGGATCTCTGGACGATCGTCGGCGCGACGATCATCGTGTCGAGCGGCCTCTACATCATCTATCGAGAACAGGTGCTGAGGTTGCGCCGCAGTGCGGCGCCTTCCTCGGAGACCGGGGAACTGGCGGAAAAACTTTGACTCCCCGCAGGTCCATGCCGTAATCGCGATGATCGCGATTTAAACACTTTAAATCCGACGGACTTGGGCGGGAGACCATCGCTGGCACAGAAGATCAAGCTCTCGACGATCGCCGACGCGCTCGGCGTCTCCACGGCCACGGTCTCGCTCGCGCTTCGCGACAGCCCGCTGGTCGCTGGCGCCACGCGCGACCGCATCAAGGAGCACGCCAGGGCCATCGGCTACATCTACAATCGCCGCGCGGCGAGTCTGAGGACGTCGCGCTCGGGCATCGTCGGCGTCGTCGTCCACGACATCATGAACCCGTTCTTCGCCGAGATCCTGAAGTCGATCGAGACCGAACTCGACCGCAGCCGGCAGACCTTCATCCTGTCCAACCACTACGACCAGCTGGAGAAGCAGCGCACCTTCATCGACACGCTGCTGCAGCTCGGCGCGGACGGCGTGATCATGTCGCCGGCCATCGGCACGCCGCCGGAAGACATCCGCCTGGCCGAGGACAACGGCCTGCCGGCGGTGCTGATCGCGCGCACCGTCGAAGGGGCCGGCGTGCCGGCCTTCCGCGGCGACGACCGCTACGGCACCGGGCTCGCCACCAACCATCTGATCTCGCTCGGCCACCGGCGGATCGCCATGATCGGCGGAACCGACCAGACGTCGACGGGCCGCGACCGCTACCAGGGCTATGTCGACGCCATGCAGGCCGCCGGCCTGGAGGTGCGGGCGCACTGGCGGCTGCCCGGCCCGCGCACGAAACAGGCCGGCTTCGAGGCGGCCGGCCAGTTCCTCGCGATGAAGGACAAGCCGACCGCGGCCGTGTGCTGGAACGATCTCGTGGCGATCGGGCTGATGAACGGCATCGCCCGCGCCGGGCTGGTCCCGGGGGTCGACGTCTCCGTGACCGGCTATGACGACCTCGAGGAAGCGGCGATCGCGACGCCGGCGCTGACCACCGTGTGGAACGGCCAGCGCGAGGTCGGCCGCCGCGCCGCGCGCGTGCTCCTCGACCGGCTGAACGGCGCGGCCGTGCGCGCCTCGCAGGAACTGATCAGGCCGGAACTCCACGTCCGCCAGTCGACCTCGCGCCCGGTCGAGCGGATCTGAGGTTTCCGCCGCGCCCGGCCCGATAGAGCGACCCGAAGCGCGGGGATGGCGGGACGCAGCCGCGCCGGAACCGATCACGCCGCGGGGTTGCCGGGACGCGGATCGGCAACTACCGTCCGCGCCTACGACAGCAACGGAAAACGGTAGCCGCCCGCCCATGCCAGCACTCCAGCAAATCGTCGTCGTCGTCCCCGGCCGCCTCCATGAGCACGCCGTGCAGCGGCTCGGCGCGACGTTCAGGCTCGTGCGCCTGGACAAGGCCGATGCGGCGCTCGCCGCGCCCGAGGTGCTGCGCGAGGCGAGGGCGGTCGCGGCGATGACGACGATCGACGCGGCCTTCATCGACGCTTTCTCCCATCTCGAGATCATCGCCAATTTCGGCGTCGGCTACGACGCGGTGGATGCCCTTCATGCGGGAAGGAACGGCATCATGGTGACGAACACGCCCGACGTGCTGACCGAGGAGGTGGCCGACACGGCCGTCGGGCTCCTCATCAACACGGTGCGGGAATTGCCCAAGGCGGAGAAATGGCTGCGCGACGGGAACTGGGTGGCCAGGGGCGGCTACCGGCTGACGCCGGGCACGCTGCGCGGGCGCAAGGCCGGCATCTTCGGCCTCGGCCGCATCGGGATGGCGATCGCCCGCCGGCTGGACGCCTTCGGCCTGCCGGTCGCCTATCACAACCGCCGTCCGGTCGAAGGGGTCAGCTATGCCTACCATCCGAGCCTCGTGGCGCTGGCCGGGGCCGTGGACACCTTGATCTCGGTGGCGCCGGGCGGCCCGGCGACGCAGAAGGCGGTGAATGCGGACGTGCTCAAGGCGCTCGGACCGGACGGTGTCTTCATCAATATCGGCCGCGGCAGCACGGTCGACGAGGAGGCGCTGGCCGCGGCGCTCGCCGACGGCACCATCCTTGCCGCCGGCCTCGACGTCTTCGCCGACGAGCCGCGCGTGCCGCAGGCGCTGCTCGACGCGGAAAACGCCTGTCTGCTGCCGCATGTCGGCTCGGCCTCGGTCCACACGCGGCGCGCGATGGCGGACCTGTGCGTCGACAATCTCGTATCCTGGTTCGCGGAAGGCCGCGCGCTGACGCCGGTCCCGGAGACAGCGCACGTCAGGAAGGGAACCTGAGCGGACCGCTTCCGGCGCGTTTCGCGGACCGGAGCCTACTCCGCCGCGTGGCGGAGACCCGTTCGCGCCGCGGCGCGCGCGCGCGCGGCGTCGCCGAAGGCCCGGAAGATGCGCGCCGAGGGCTCGTCGGTCTTCGCCCAGTACTCGGGATGCCACTGGACGCCGACGGCGAAACCGGCCGAATCCTTCACCGAAACGGCTTCGACGGTGCCGTCCTCGGCCGTCGCCTCGACCTGAAGCCACTTGCCGAGCCGGTCGATCGCCTGGCGGTGGACCGAATTGACCATCAGCTCGCCGGCGCCGAACACGCCGGCGAGACAGCTGCCGGGCCTGATCGACACCGACTGGCGGATGGCGAACCGCTCGTCCTGGATGTCGCTCTCCGGGGCGCGGTGGTCGAGGGCGCCCTCGCGCTCGTGGATTTCGGTGGCCAGCGTTCCGCCGAGGGCGACGTTGAGTTCCTGGATGCCCCGGCAGATGGCGAGCAGCGGCACGCCGCGCTCGATCGCCTTGCGGATCAGCGGCAGCGTCGTCGCATCGCGCGCCGGGTCGTAGGGTCCGTTCGCCTCGCTGGGGTCGCCGCCGTAGAGGGAGGGATGCACGTTCGACCGCGATCCGGTGACGAGCACGCCGTCGACCGAATCGAGAAGGCTGTCCAGATCGAGGCGGTCGCCGAAGGACGGAACCAGGACAGGCAGCACACCCGCCGCCGAGATCGCCGCCTCCAGGTACTGCTGGGGCGCGGCGTGCCACGTGTAGTTCTCGAACTGCTTCACATCGGTCGAAACGGCCACTATCGGCTGTCGCATTCTCGTCTCTCTTCCTCGACGGGTCCGCACCGAACGGATCCCCGGCCGGCGGCAAGGTATGACTTTTCGCGCGGGTTTCCAACTCCCCGCCGCGACGGCGAAGCCCGGCCGGACGGACGGGCTAAGACCAAAGTCGCACGGGCGCCTGCCGGCCAATCGTATTTTTACGGTAGCGGCGGCGGTTGAGCGCCGTGCCCCGACGCAATAGATTGTCGGCGCCTCAGCCGGGCCCTTTCGCCGCACGGCCTGCGGCACCCTACCATGCTGGACAGCGCGCATGCGTCTGTGCATCTATTCATGAAGGTACCGGGGCCTTCTCGAGAACAATCAAACGTCGGGCGCTCCGGACCGCAACTCATCTGGGAGGATACCGAATGGATCGTCGTTCATTTATCAGGAAGGCCGGGTTCGCCGGTGCAGGGGCAGCCGCCGCGACCACGCTCGCGGCCCCGGCCATCGCGCAGTCGGCGCCGAAGGTGTCGTGGCGCGTGACGTCGTCGTTCCCGAAGGCGCTGGACACGATCTTCGGCGCGGCGGAGACGATGGCGAAGTACGTTCGCGAGGCGACCGACGGCAACTTCGACATCCAGGTCTTCGCCGCCGGCGAACTGGTGCCGGGCCTGCAGGCCGCGGACGCCGCGGCGGCGGGCACCGGCGAGGCCTGCCACACCGCATCCTACTACTACTGGGGCAAGGATCCCACCTACGCGCTGGCGACGGCGGTGCCGTTCGGCATGAACGTGCGCCAGTTCAACGCGTGGAACTACTACGGCGGCGGCCAGGACCTGCTCAACGAGTTCTACGCCACCCAGGGACTCTACGGGCTGGCCTGCGGCAACACGGGCGCCCAGATGGGCGGCTGGTACCGCAAGGAGATCAACACGGTGGCCGATCTCCAGGGCCTGAAGATGCGCATCGGCGGGTTTGCGGGCAAGATCCTCGAGAAGCTCGGCGTGGTGCCGCAGCAGATCGCCGGCGGCGACATCTATCCGTCGCTGGAGAAGGGCACGATCGACGCGGCCGAGTGGGTCGGCCCCTATGACGACGAGAAGCTCGGCTTCTACAAGGTGGCCAAGTACTACTACTATCCGGGCTTCTGGGAAGGCGGTCCGGCGCTGCACACCCTCGTCAACCTGGCCAAGTGGAACGAGCTGCCGAAGAACTATCAGGCCGTGTTAACCGCGGCCTGCGAGGCGGCCAACTGCGACATGATGGCGAGCTACGACCACAAGAACCCGGCGGCGCTGCGCCGGCTGGTGGCCGGCGGTGCCGAACTGCGTCCGTTCACCCAGGAGGTCCTGCAGGCGGCGTTCGACGCGTCCATGGCCACCTACGCCGAGATCACGGCCAGCAACGCCGCATTCAAGAAGATCTTCGAGAGCCAGACCGCGTTCAAGAAGGACGCCTATCTCTGGGCGCAGATCTCGGAGTACACGTTCGACACGTTCATGATGATCCAGCAGCGCAACGGCAAGCTCTGAGCCGCGCGCGAACCGTTCATCGGCCGACCGCAAACGAAGACCCCGGGGCGATGCCCCGGGGTCTTTGCTTTCCGGCATCGGCGCCGGTCAGTTGAACTTCGGCGGCTGGCCGAGATCGTTGGCCGGCGGTGCCCCGCCGCCGTCGGCGGGCGGCGCGCCGAAGGGCGACAGCCCGAGGCCGGGAAGGCCGGGCTGGTCGCCGCTGCCGAAAGGCGGCAGCACGATCTCGACCTCGCCGGGATCGACCACCTTGCCCTTGTAGTGCATCACCATCTGCGGGAAGCCGATGGTCAGCGCCACCATGACGATCTGGATGCAGACGAACGGCACAGCACCCCAGTAGATCTGGCCGGTGGTGATCGGCTGGATCGTCCGGCCCGTGACGCGGTCGAGGTAGGGCACGCGCGCGGCGACCGAACGCAGGTAGAACAGGGCGAAGCCGAAAGGCGGGTGCATGAAGCTCGTCTGCATGTTGATGCCGAGCAGCACGCCGAACCAGATCAGGTCGATGCCGAGCTTGTCGGCGGCCGGGGCGAGCAGCGGCACGATGATGAAGGCGAGCTCGAAGAAGTCGAGGAAGAACGCGAGCAGGAAGACGAGCACGTTCACCGCGATCAGGAAGCCGGTCTCGCCGCCGGGCAGCGACACGAGAAGGTGTTCCACCCACAGGTGCCCGTTGACGCCGTAGAAGGTCAGCGAGAACACGCGCGCGCCGATCAGGATGAACAGCACGAAGGCCGACAGCCGGGTCGTCGAGGCGAGCGCCTGGCGGATCACGTCCATGTTCAGCCGGCCCTTTGCGGCCGCCATGATCAGGGCGCCGACGGCGCCCATGGCGCCGCCCTCGGTCGGCGTGGCGATGCCGAGGAAGATGGTGCCCAGCACCAGGAAGATCAGGGCCAGCGGCGGGATCAGGACGATGATGACCTGCTGCGCCAGCTTGGACATCACGTTGAGGCCGAGGGCGCGGTCGGCGATCGCCAGGACGTAGACCACGACGATGCCGATCGTGGCGCCGACGATGTCGGCGTTGGCGCCGTGGGTGGGCGCCAGGTAGACATGGGCGCCGTAGGCGATCACCGCCGCGATCAGCACGGCGACGAACAGCGAGGTGACGCCGTGCCCGAGCGTGCGCGCCTCGGGCGGCAGGGCCGGCATCGCGTCGCGCCTGAAGAACGACACCAGCAGGATGTAGCTCATGTAGAGGCCGGTGAGCACCAGGCCGGGGATCAGGGCGCCCTTGTACATGTCGCCGACCGAGCGGCCCAGCTGGTCGGCAAGGACGATGAGGACCAGCGACGGCGGGATGATCTGGGCGAGCGTTCCCGATGCGGCGATGACGCCCGTTGCGACGCGCCGGTCGTAGCCGTAGCGCAGCATGATCGGCAGCGAGATCAGGCCCATGGCGATGACCGAGGCGGCGACGACGCCGGTGGTCGCGGCGAGCAGGGCGCCGACGAAGATGACCGCATAGGCGAGGCCGCCGCGCACCGGACCGAACAGCTGGCCGATCGTGTCGAGCAGGTCTTCGGCCATGCCCGACCGTTCGAGCACGATGCCCATGAAGGTGAAGAAGGGGATCGCGAGCAGCGTGTCGTTGGACATCACCCCCCAGAACCGCTCGGGGAGCGCGTAGAGCAGCGGCCAAGACAGGTTGATGGTGCCGTTGGAATAGGGGGCGAGCTCGACGCCGATGAAGAAGAACAGCAAGCCGTTGGCCGCCAGCGAGAAGGCGACCGGATAGCCGAGCAGCATGAAGACGATGAGCGAGAAGAACATGATCGGCGCCATGTTCTGGGCGATGAACTCGATCACGACCGCACCTCCTCGGCGAGGGCCTTGGCCTCGAGCTCGGCCTGCTCGTGCGCCGACACGAAGGGGGTCGGGTCCTCCATGTCGCCGCGCATGACGGCGATCTTCTTGATGATCTCGGAGATGCCCTGGAGCCCGAGCAGGGAGAAGCCGAGCAGCAGCAGGAACTTGGCCGGCCAGATGATGAGGCCGCCGGCGTTCGTCGAGACTTCCTGGGTGCGGAACGACAGCAGGAAGTAGGGGACAAAGTAGTAGATCATCAAGAGGACGAACGGCATCAGGAAGAAGACGTGGCCGAACAGGTCGATCCAGTGCTGGACCCGGCGCGGCCAGAGGCCGTAGACGATGTCGATGCGGATGTGCTCGTTCTGCTTGAGCGTGTAGGCGGCCGCCAGCAGGAAGGCGGCGCCGAAGAGATACCACTGCAGCTCCAGCCACGAGTTCGAAGACATGTTGAATGCCTTGCGCACCACGGCGTTGACCGCGCTGATCAGGATCGAGGCAAGGATCAGCCAGCCGACCCATTTGCCGATGAATTCGTTCAGGCGATCGATCGCCCTGGAGAGAGCCAGAAGCCCTGCCATGCTTTTCCTCCCGATGTCAGGTCCGGTCGTGCCGGGCGTTCCCTTGTTCTCGCCGACATGCCGGACCTCGGCACCGGTATGAATGCAGAGGCAGCCGGCGTCAACATGGGCCGTCACGGGCCGTCGACATGCGCCGTCGCGCCGTATCAGGCCGCGACGCGCGGCGGAAGATGGTGAGAATACGGTAGAAACCGCCGGATTCAGGCGGGAGCGGCGCGTCCTGCGCCGCGTGCGGCGCCGCGGCTGAGCACGAGGAATGCGATCAGGCCGGAAAACACCGCCACGTCGCGCCACTCGATGGGGAAGTAGCCGGACCAAAGCGCCTCCGCCATGCCGAAACAGGCGGCGCCGAGCGCTGCGCGCGGCGGCGAATCGTAGCCGCCGGCGGCCGTGAGGAACAGAACCTTCAGCCCGAACACCAGGCCGTCGCCGAAGCCGATATTGCCGAGATGCAGGGCGGCCAGGATTCCCGCTCCGGCCGCCGCGGCAGCACCGAGCACGATCGACCGGCGGAACACGCCGCCGGTGTCGACGCCGCACATCGCCGCGGCCGCCGGGTCGTCGGCGACGGCGCGCCATTCGCGGCCGTATCGCGAAGCGGAGAGACCCGCCGAAGCGGCCAGCAGGACGGCCGCGACGGCGCAGACATTGACGATCTGGATCACGGTGAGGGTAGCGGCGAAGCCGCCGTCACGGGCGAAGACGACGGGAACCGCGAGCAGGGGCGGCAGCCAGTAGTCACGCGTCTCCGCGGCGATGCGGCCGAGTTCCATGAGCACGATCGAGACGCCGAGCGTCGCGGTGACGACCGCATTGGGCGACCGGGCGGCCAGGCGCGGGAAGACCGATCGCGCCAGCACCCAGGCCGCGAGCATGGCGAATGCGAAACCGCCGACGGCACCCAGCGCGACGGTGGCCGGCAGCGTCAGCCACAGCGCGTGCCAGCCGAACACGGCGACGAGGATGGCGGTCTGGCCGGAGAAGGCGAACAAGGCGCCGTAGGAGAGGTTGGTGCGGTGGACCACGCCGTTGATCAGCGCGTAGCCGAAGGCCAGCGCGGCGTAGAGCGCGCCGACATGCAGCCCGTTCAGCACCTGTTGCAGGAGGTAGGTCATGCGCCTCGCGCCGCTTGCGGTGTCAGGTGGACTCTGCCGATCATTTCTAACTTGTCAAATCGAAATTACCGGTTAGAAATTTCCGCATGGCCGTGGACTGGACACCGCATCGATTTTCCGGAGGTGCGCTTGCGCTCGATACGGCGAATACCGTGGTGCTGCGCGGCGACCCGCGCGGTTTCGACCGGTTCGCCGACGCTGCCGAAATCGCCCGCTTCGCCGAGGCGGCGGCTCTCCATCGCGCCGACGAACTGGGGGGCCGGCGGATCGCCGTCGCGGACGTCGGGGCGGTGAGGGAAGGCGTTGTCGAGCTGCGCGAAGCGATCGATGCGCTGTTTCGTGCCCGTGCTGCGAGCGGCCGGGCGCCGGGCGGAGCCCTGGCGCGCCTTCTGCGCGCCTGCGCGAACGCGCTGGAGGGCGCAAAGGATACGGCGATCGCCGGCGCCGGCCCGGCCGAGGCGGGACCCGTCGGCTTCGAGGCCGCGGTGGCGATGTCGGCGCTGTCGCTCCTCTGCGACGGCGCGGCGCGGCGGATCAGGATCTGTGCCAACTGCAACTGGCTGTTCCTCGACCGCAGCCGCAACGGCAGCCGGATCTGGTGCGACATGGCGGTATGCGGGAACCGGCAGAAGGCCAGACGGCATTACGGACGGCGCAAGGCGGAGGACAGGAAGCATGGCTGACACAATCAGGCGCCGGGCGGCATGGCTTGCCGTCGCCCTCCTCGCGCTTGCCGCCTGCCGCGACACCGGCGCCGAGGGCGAGGACTTCGAGATCGCCGGCAAGCTGTTCGTGTTCAACTACCGCGTCGCCACGGCGACCTATCTGGTGACGCTCAAGCCGGTGCGGCCGATGCGCGACGGCGACGTCGCCGTGGCGACCTTCGAGAATCCGGCCGGCGGCGCTCCGATCGTCGTGCGCCAGAAGATCTGGCCGAAGCTGCAGAGGACCACGATCGAGAGCCCGCCGCTGCGCTGCGTGCGCAAGGGCCGGCCCTATGCGGTGTCGATCCGCATCGAGGATGAGGCGGGCGCCGTGCGCCAGACGATCGAGACGACCATGACCTCTTCGGAGGACCAGGATCTGCTGCCCGACCGGCCGCTCGTGGTCGGCCCGGTCTACACGCCCAATCCCGAACTCGCCGGACGCCCCGACGGCAAGCTCGACGACCCCGGGCCGCCCTGCCCGGGCGGCTAGCCGCCGGCCGCTGCCGCAGGCGGAAAGCGGCGCCGCGCAGGCGGGCCGTCGGCCTCCCGCGCGGAAGAAAAGTGCGCCGGTGCGCGCCTTCGCGCCATGATGTTTCGCCGCCGGCGAGGGTTCGAGCCGGCGCGTTGCTCTTTTGGGCTACGGTGGATTATCCATTGACGTCGCGGGGCGTGCCATCAAAACTGGCCGCAGGGAAGGGGCGCATCGGGCCCTTCGAATCGGCCGGCATTCGCAGGGGAGAATTCGGTGACTCTTCACGACGTCGCGCTGAACGACAAATACGATCTCTCCAAGAACCGCATCTTCGTCTCGGGCGCGCAGGCCGTCGTGCGCATGCTCCTTATGCAGCGCGAGCGTGACCGGCTGGCCGGGCTCAACACGGCCGGCTTCGTCTCCGGCTACCGCGGCTCGCCGCTCGGCGGGCTCGACCAGCAGCTGTGGAGGGCCAAGGCCCAGCTCGCGCAATCGCACATCGTCTTCCAGCCGGGTCTCAACGAGGAACTCGCGGCGACGGCCTGCTGGGGCTCGCAGCAGGCGGAACTGCTCGGCGAAGGCAAGTACGACGGCGTGTTCTCGGTCTGGTACGGCAAGGGACCGGGCGTCGACCGGTCGGGCGACGTCTTCCGCCATGCCAATCTCGCCGGCTCGTCGAGGCATGGCGGCGTTCTGGCGCTGATGGGCGACGACCACACCGCCGAATCGTCGACCAACGCCCATGCGACGGAATTCCTGTTCGTCGACACGATGATCCCAATCCTCAATCCGGCGGGCGTGCAGGAGCTGATCGACTACGGTCTCTACGGCTTTGCCCTGTCGCGCTTCGCCGGCACCTGGGCGGCGATGAAGTGCGTAAAGGACAACATCGAATCGACGGCCTCGGTCGACGTCTCGCTGGAGCGGCTGGGCGTGATCCTGCCCGAGTTCGACATGCCGCCCGGCGGGCTGAACATCCGCCACGAACTCGACCAGCTCGGCCAGGTGGCGCGGCTCCACGAGCAGAAGCGCGCGGCGGCGGCCGCCTTCATCCGCGCCAACGGGCTGAACCGCATCATCTATTCCGGCGGCGCCAACGCCAGGATCGGCATCATCACGGTCGGCAAGAGCTACCTCGATGTCCGCCAGGCGCTCGACGACATCGGCATCGACGAGGCGCGCGCCAACCAGCTCGGCATCCGCCTGTTCAAGGTGGGCTGCCCGTGGCCGCTCGACTACGAGCACATCAAGGACTTCGCCCGCGGCCTCGAGACGATCATCGTGGTGGAGGAGAAGCGCTCGCTGATCGAGGTGCAGATGCGCGAGCACCTCTACGGCGTCGCCCAGCCGCCGACGATCGTCGGCAAGAAGGACGAGCGCGGCGACTGGCTGTTCCCCGCCAAGGGCGCGCTCGACCCCAACGAGATCGCCATCGCCATCGGCGAGCGCGTGCTCAGGATGATCGGACCGGCCGAGGACATGGCCGCACGCATCGCGCAGCTGCGCCAGTTCCAGGCGATGCTCGCCGACACGAAGGACGTCGCCTCGCGCACGCCCTATTTCTGCTCCGGCTGCCCGCACAACACCTCGACCAAGGTGCCGGAAGGATCGCTGGCGGCGGCCGGCATCGGCTGCCACTTCATGGCCCTGTGGATGGGCCGCTCGACCGTGGGATTCACCGCCATGGGCGGCGAGGGCGCCCAGTGGGTCGGCCAGGCGCCGTTCTCCAAGCGCGACCACATCTTCCAGAACCTCGGCGACGGCACCTACAACCACTCGGGCGTGCTGGCGATCCGCTTCGCCCTCGCCTCGAACGCCAACATCACCTACAAGATCCTCTTCAACGACGCCGTGGCGATGACCGGCGGCCAGCCGCACGAGGGCAGCCTGACGGTCGACATGATCGCCCGACAGGTGCGCGCCGAAGGCGTCGACCGCATCGCCATCGTCACCGACGAGCCGGAGAAATACGCCGGCGTCGCCGAGTTCCCCCCGGGCGCGACCGTGCACCATCGCGACGACCTCGATGCCGTGCAGCGCGAGCTGCGCGAGGTGAAGGGCGTTTCGGTGCTGCTCTACGACCAGACCTGCGCGGCGGAGAAACGGCGCCGGCGCAAGCGCGGCACCTTCCCCGATCCCGACAAGCGCGTCTTCATCAACGAGCTCGTCTGCGAGGGGTGCGGCGATTGCGGCGTACAGTCGAACTGCGTGTCGATCCAGCCGGTCGAGACCGAGTTCGGCCGCAAGCGGCGCATCGACCAGTCCTCGTGCAACAAGGACTTCTCCTGCGTCAACGGCTTCTGCCCGTCCTTCGTCACCGTGCACGGGGCGAAGATCCGCAAGGCGGAGGGCGCGGCCGGCCGCGCCGACCCGCTCGCCGGGGTGCCGGAGGCGCGCCTCTTTCCGCTCGACCGCGACGGCTGGTCGTCGATCATCGACGGCGTCGGTGGCACCGGCGTGGTCACGGTCGGCGCAGTCCTCGGCATGGCCGCGCATCTGGAAGGCAAGGGCTGCGGGCTGATCGACATGGCCGGCCTGGCGCAGAAGGGCGGCGCCGTGTTCACCCACGTCCGCATCGCCAGCACACCTCAGGACATCCACGCGATCCGCGTCTCGGCCGGCAAGGCGGACCTCGTGCTGGGCTGCGACCTCGTCGTCTCCGGCTCGAAGAAGGTGCTCGCCGCGGTTCGCGAGGGCCACACCATCTTCGTCGCCAACACGACGGAAGTGATGCCGGGCGACTTCGCCCGCTCGGCAGACTTCTCGCTGCCGACCGAGCGGCTGAAAAAGGCGATCCGCACGGCCGCGGGCGAGGAACGGGCGCATTTCTTCGACGCCACCCGCACCGCCGCCGCGCTGTTCGGCAACTCGCTCGGCGCCAACATGTTCATGCTCGGCTTCGCCTGCCAGCACGGCGGGCTGCCGGTCTCGGCCGAGGCGATCGAAAAGGCCATCGAACTCAACGGCGAGGCCGTGGCGATGAACGTCGCGGCGTTCCGCTGGGGCCGCCGCGCCGCCCATGAGCCGTCCGCCGTCCGCGATCTCGTCGCCAGGGCCGCCGGCGGCAGGACGGAGACTGCCCCGGCACAGACGCTGGACGAGATCGTGGCGCGGCGCGTCGCGTTCCTCGGCGCCTACCAGAACGCTGCCTACGCCCGGCGCTTTGCCGACAGGATCGCCGCCGTGCGCAAGGCCGAGGAGGCGGCCGTGCCCGGCTCGACCGCCCTCACGGAGGCGGTCGCGCGCAACCTGTTCAAGCTGATGGCGATCAAGGACGAGTACGAGGTCGGACGGCTCTACAGCGACGGCTCCTTCATGCGCCAGCTGGGCGCCCAGTTCCAGGACTTCGACAGGCTGGAATTCCACCTGGCGCCGCCGATCCTCGGACGACGGGACGCCGACGGCAAGCCGCGCAAGTCGAGCTTCGGGCCGTGGATGATGTACGGCTTCAGGCTGCTGGCCGCCCTGCGGGGCCTGCGGGGGACTCCGCTCGACCCGTTCGGTTACAGCGCGGAGCGCCGCATGGAGCGCCGGCTTCTCGCGCAATACGAGAGCGACGTCGACACGATCCTCGGCAGGCTGTCGGCGGAGCGGCTGGACGCGGCGGTCGCGCTCGCGTCGGTGCCGTCGCTGGTACGCGGCTACGGGCACGTCAAGGCCGCGGCGGCGAAGCGCGCCGAGGCGGAGCGGTCAAGGCTCGTGGAACGGCTCACCGCAGCCGGCCACAACCGTCTCGCGGAAGCCGCCGAATAGCGAAATCCGCCGCAAAACCAAGGCCTCAGCTAAACTTTTATTAATGCGGATGTGGCACAGCTTGGCCTTACGCTAGGCGCTGGTGATGGGTAAGAAGACCGACAGCCGCATCCCGGACGACGTATATATCCAGTTCGTCCGTTCGTTGTTCGACAACGCGCCGATGCTTCTTGTTGGCGCGGCGTGCCATTCCATCATCGCTTACATGGTCTA
>DUSC01000263.1 GCA_012842935.1 Hyphomicrobiales bacterium
CTCCTCGTCATCATCACCTCCTGGCAAATCACCAGGACCAGTGAATCAGACAAGGCCGCCCGCGTGAATCCTCAAACCGACTCTGCGTTCATCGAAGTCGCTCTAGCCAGGGGCGGCCGCATCGCGCCGACGGCGGGCAAGCTGCGCTACTTCGCCATCGCCGCGGCGATCTCCTACGCCATCCCCAACCTGCTGATGTTTTCGGCGATTCCGCATCTCGGCGCCGGCTACACCGGCGTCATGTTCACGCTGTCGCCGGTGGTGACGCTGATGCTGTCGCTGCTGCTGGGCGTGCGCAAGCCGAACGCGCTCGGCATTGCCGGCATCGCCGTCGGCTTCGCGGGGGCGCTGCTCGTGGCGGCGACGCGCGGCGAGGGCGGCCGCCCGGCCGACATTTTCTGGGTGGGCGTCGGCCTTCTCCTGCCGGTCAGCCTGGCCATGGGCAACATCTACCGCACCTGGGACTGGCCGGAGGACGCCGGGACGCTGGAACTGGCCGCCGGCAGCCACCTCGCCGCGGCGGCGCTGCTCGCGGCCGGCATCGCGCTGTCGGGCAACGCCGGCTCGTTTTCGTTGCTGCCGTCGGTACCGCTGCTGGTCGCCGCGCAGGTTGCCTCGGCGTCGCTGATGTTCGTCTTCTTCTTCCAGCTGCAGAAGGTCGGCGGACCGGTCTATCTCAGCCAGATCGGCTATGTCGGCGCCGCCGTCGGGCTCTTGTCCGGCACGGTGCTGCTCGGTGAGCGTTACGGCCTGCTGACCTGGGCCGGCGCGCTGATCATCGCCGCCGGCGTGGCCATGACGACGAAGGCGCAGGCGGGCCGGTGAGGGCGGACTCGACCGTCCGAGTCGACTTCATTTTCCTTCGAGGTTCATCGGGACGACGACAAGGTGGCGATACATCTCCGGAATCCCGAAACGGAGGCGCTCGCACGAAAGCTCGCGGCGCGGTTGAAGACGAGCCTGACCGAAGTGGGCCACATCGCGCTGGTTCACGAGTTGGAGCGGTTGGAGGCAAGGGTTTCTCTGGTCGATCGGACCCGCGAATACGCCCGCGCCCTTCGCACCAGTGGCGATCCCTCGAGAGGCCTTCCCGCCGACAAGGACTTCATCGACAGCCTGTACGAGGACTGACGGCCAGTCGTATGACGGCGCCGCCCGTCTTTCGAGGCAGCCCGTCGTGGAGCCCTACCGCCCCGCCCGCTCGGCCAGCACCATGTAGTTGACGTCCATGTCCTTCGAGCGCTGCCAGCGGTCGCCGAGCGGGTTGTAGGTGACGCCGGTGCGGTCGATCACGGCGAGCCCGGCCTTGCCGAGCGCGGCCTCGAGTTCCTCGGGGCGCACCAGCTTCTCGTACTGGTGTGTGCCGCGCGGCAGCCAGCGCAGGATGTATTCGGCGCCGAAGATCGCCAGGCCGAGCGCCTTCAGCGTACGGTTGATGGTGGCGACGAACATGATGCCGTCGGGCCTCAGCATCTGCGCGCACTTGGCGATGAACAGCTCGACGTCGGCGACGTGCTCGACCACTTCCATGTTGAGGATGACGTCGAAGGTCTCGCCGGCGTCGGCGAGGTCTTCGGCCGTGGTCGCGCGGTAGTCGACCGCGACGCCCGATTCGGCGGCGTGCAGCCGCGCCACCTCGATGTTGGTCGCCGAGGCGTCGGCGCCGACGACCTCGGCGCCCAGCCGCGCCAGCGGCTCGCACAAGAGCCCGCCGCCGCAGCCGATGTCGAGGAGGCGCAGGCCGGCGAAGGGCTTCGCCTGGTGCGGATCGCGGCCGAAGCGCTCGGCGACGCGGTCGCGGATGTAGGCGAGCCGAACCGGGTTGAACTTGTGGAGCGGGCGGAACTTGCCGTTGGGGTTCCACCATTCGGCCGCAAGTGCCGAAAAGCGCTCCACCTCTCCGGTGTCGATGGTCGTTCGTCTGGCCTCGGGCATCGGCGCGGTCTCCCTTCGCGATGCAAGGAAGTCGGGCGGTGGGCGCGGAATGTCAAGGCAACAAATTTCGCGTCGGCCTGTCGCGCGAACGTGATCGCGGCCACGGCCGACGCGGGCGCATCGACGGGGAAGGACCGCGGCGGCCGCGGCCCTCCCGTCTCCCGCAAGATCCCGCGCCGTCAGGCGGCCTTCTGAGACTTCACCCAGGCAATGTAGCCGCGCACGTCTCCGGCCGGCTCGGTGTAGGCCTTGCCGAGCTTCTTCTCCATGGCGGCGACATACTCCTTCGCCCATTTCGGCAGGGCATAGTCGATCGCGGCGAGGAACTCGAGCGTCGCTGCCAGCCTGATGTCGGCGATCGACGGATGCGTGCCGCCGATGAAAGGCTTGTCGGCGATGAAGAAGGAGCGGAACACCTCGAGCGGCTCGGCGAGAGCGGCCGTCGCCGCCTTCTGCGCCGCCTGCTTGCTGGCGTCGTCGGCCTCGCTCGCGCCGACCTCGCCCGGATATTGCGGGAAGCCGAGTGCCGGGTAGGTGGCGCGCGCGAGGTAGGGATAGAAGGTGCCGATCAGGTAGAACATGGCGCTGTCGACCATGGCGCGCCTGGCCGGGGCCTTGGGATAGAACTTGTCCAGCCCGTGCTTGTTGGAGAGGTACTGCATGATGGCGCAGCTCTCCCACAGCGCGCCCCTCGGCAGGCCCTTTTCCTCGATCATCGGCGTCAGGTGCGCCGGGTTCTTGCCGAGGAAGGCCTTGGTGCGGGTCTGGCCGTAGGCGTCGGCCTCTTCGAAGTCGAGCTTCGCGGCGCGGACGAAGACACGCACGGCCAGGTTGTTGACGCTGGGCTTGATGACGCTCAGCGTCAGGTCCGGCTTCTTCGCCCCCTTCGCCCTGCCGGCCGGCTTGGCGGCCGGCTTCGCCGCAGCCTTCGCGGGTGCCTTCGCCGCCGCCGCAGCCTTCGCCGACGCTGCGGCCCTGGCGGGCTTCGCCGCCGGTTTCGCAGCGGATTTCGCCGCCGCCTTCGCGGCCGGCTTGCCGGCCGGTTTGGCCGTCGTCGTCTTTGCCATCTGTTCCTCCCTCGGATGTGGCGTGTGGTGGGTCGTGCTGGGGGTGTCGGCTAGTAGGGGTTCCTCGCCGAGCGGTCGGCGGACAGCGAACCGCGCGAGCGCTCGACCAGCATCTCGATCGCGTCGGCGAGATGGATCTCGGCGATATTGTAGTCGCCGCGGGCGACGCGCAGCTTGTGCGCCTCGAAGAGCACCTCCGCGTGGGTAAAGCCCGCCGGCGGATCGAAGCGATAGGAGGCGAGCTCGATGGTCAGGCCCATCGGATCGTTGAAATAGATCGAATCCATGAAACCGCGGTCCTTCGGCCCGGTGTTCTCGATGCCGCGTTCGCCAAGCCGCTCGACGGCCTGGAGGAAGGTGACGCGGGACACCGAAAAGGCGATGTGGTGGACGCAGCCCGGCTCGGTCGGCGTGCGCCGGGGATCGGGCTTGCGGTTCTCGTCGGTGAAGACGGTGATCAGCCGGCCGTCGCCGGGATCGAAATAGAGATGGCTCTCGCTCGCCCTGTCGAGGTTGGGCTGCTCGAAGACGAAGGGCATGCCGAGCAGTCCTTCCCAGAAGTCGATCGACGTCTGCCGGTCGGCGCCGACGAGCGTGATGTGGTGGACGCCCTGGGACTGCAGTTTACGCATGGCTCTGTCCTTCGTTGCTGGATCGGTGTCCCGGGGCGCACGGCCCGTCGCCGTGCCGGCGCGGGCCGGGGCGGCGCCGGCCGGGGAAAGCGCATCGGCGGATGACAGGCCGTTCACCCGTCGCGGGCGGGACACCGGCAGTGCGACGGCGACCGGCACCGGCGCGACAGATGGCCGTGACGGCCGGACCCGGCCCGCCGATCTGCATGTGACCTCCCTGACGTCGGACGGTCGTTCGCCGGCCAATCGCTAAGGCCCATGCTAGTCCGATTCCGCTGCCGGGCAAGCCCCGCCTCAGACGGTCCGGCGCCGGGCACCGGCGCGGACTTCAGCCCATGCGCTCGATACGCTCGGCGACCAGCTCCTGCAGGCGCCACAGGTGCCGGTCGTGGATGCCGAGCTCCTCGAGATGGCTGACGGTCGAGAACAGATATTCCGCCATCGAACCGCGGAAGCCGCAGGCGGTCGAAAGCACGTCGGCGACCGCCTCGTCATCCAGCCCGCCGATGTAGCGGCCGCTCTTGCGGTCGATGGCGAAGGTCAGCGCCGCGAGCGGTCCCTCGGCGGTCTCGACGCCGATCCAGCGCGGCGGGAAGGCGCTCGGCACCATGCTCATCTCGCGGCGGATCAGACGGTGCAGGTTGGCTTCGAGGCTTGCCGCGGGCAGGCGGTGGACGACGCCCCTGCACTGTCCGCCGCGGTCGAGCGCGAGCATCAGGCCCGGCGTCTCGCGGCTGCCGCGAAAGCGGTGGTCCCAGCCGAGACAGAACGAACGCCGCCATCCGCGCGCGAGAGCGACGCGGCGCTCGTCGAAGTCGAATTCGGGATTCCAGATCAGCGAGCCGTAGGCGAATACCCAGAAGTCGCCCGGCGGGGCGCCGGCAATGATCCCGTCGACGGCGGCGGCATAGTCGGTGTCGGTCGCCGGCCGCGCATTCGACGCCACCGGCTGGAAGCCGGGGTCGGCGATCTCCCGCCTGACCTTCGCCACATGGCTTTCCGTCAGCCGCATCTGCCTTCCGCCGGCGCCCATCGTTTCGCCCCGTTCCGACCCGGCGACGTTACGCCGATCGCAAGGCCGGCGGAAAGGGGGATCGCCGGCGCAGGACGCAGCCTACTTCGGCGGCCTCGCCGCGCGGCGGGCGCGCAGCGCCATCAGCCCGACCATCGCCACGGCGGCGAAACCGGCGCCGGCGACGAACGTTCCCTCGGCGCCGAACGCGTCCCACAGCGCGCCGGCGATCACGCTCGCCGCCAGCAGGGCGACGCCGGAGACCAGGTTGAACATGCCGAACGCGGTGCCGCGCAGGTCCTCCGGCGCCGTGTCGGCGACCAGCGCCGAGAGCAGCCCCTGCGTCAGCCCCATGTGCAGGCCCCAGAGCACGACGCCGGCCGCAACGCCGGCGATGCCGGGTCCGAAGGCGAGCGCGACGTCGGCGGCGATCAGCAGGACGAGGCCGGCGACGAGGATTGCGGTGCGGTCGGTCCGGTCCGAAAGCGCGCCTGCAGGATAGGAGGAAGCGGCGTAGGCGACGTTCATGACGACAAGGACCAGGGGCACCAGAACGAACGGCAGGCCCTGCGATTGCGCGCGCAGGATCAGGAAGGCCTCGCTGAACCGGGCCAGCGTGAAGACCGCGGCGATCGCCACCACCGCCCAGTAGGAACCGCCCATGCGCGCGAGTTCGGCGGGCGCGAGCGGCATGCGAACGCGGCCCCTGCGCGGACGCCCCTCCGGTTCCTTCACCGCGGCCACGATCAAGGCGAACGCGAGAAAGGCGGGGATCACCGCGATCCAGAACACGGTGCGGAAATCGTCCATCGTCAGCCACATGAGCAGGATGGCGAGGAGCGGGCCGACAAAGGCGCCGACGGTATCCAGCGACTGGCGCAGGCCGAAGCTGGCACCGCGCAGGTGCGCCGGGCTGAGGTCGGCCACCAGCGCGTCGCGCGGCGCGCCGCGGATGCCCTTGCCGATCCTGTCCACGAAGCGGGCCGTGACGACCCAGCCGACCGTCGGGGCCAGCGGAAAGACGGGCTTGGTGAAGGCCGCCATGCCGTAGCCGATCGCGGCGAGCAGCTTGCGCTTGCCGAGCCAGTCGCTGATCGCGCCGGAAAACACCTTGGTGACCGACGCCGTCGCCTCGGCGATGCCCTCGATGAAGCCGACGGCGAGCACGGAGGTGCCCATCACCGCGACCAGGTAGACCGGCAGAAGGGCGTGGATCATCTCGGAGGAGACGTCCATCAGCAGCGAGACGAAGCCGAGCGCCCAGATCCCGGGAGGCACGCGGCGCAACGCACGAACCCCTTCGGATCGGCCCATCTCAGCCACAGTCCACCCCGCAGTCCCCGCCCTCGTTCGCAGCGGCTCGAAGCGAGGTTATCGTTTCTGCGGACGAAGCGACAGATGTCGACGTGACGCGCGGCGCTGTCGCCGGGGCCGCCGCGCCCGGCGCTCGCCTTGCACATTCCGGACGTTTTGGCTAAGGAGGCCGCGCATCGTCGCCCCGGCTTTCCGGGGCGCTTCCGTTTTCTTCCGCCGGCCGGAAACCCGGCGATCCGCAGCAAAGGCCGACCGCTTCCATGGCGCGCATCGTGATGAAATTCGGCGGGACTTCGGTCGCCGACATCGCCAGCATCCGCAACGTGGCGCGGCACGTCAAACGCGAGGTCGATGCCGGCCACGAGGTCGCCGTCGTCGTCTCGGCGATGGCCGGCAAGACCAACGAGCTGGTCGCCTGGGTGCAGGAGGCCTCGCGCGCGGAAGGCTCGAACCTCAACATCTACGACGCGCGCGAATACGACACCGTCGTCGCCTCGGGCGAACAGGTGACGTCGGGCCTGCTCGCGCTCGTGCTGCAGTCGATGGGCATCCACGCCCGCTCCTGGCAGGGCTGGCAGATCCCGATCAGGACCGACAACGCCCACGGCGCCGCCCGCATCGCCGAGATCGACGGGTCGTTCCTGATCCAGCGCTTCAAGGAAGGCCAGGTCGCCGTCATCGCCGGCTTTCAGGGCATCGCCCCGGACAACCGCATCTCGACCCTCGGCCGCGGCGGCTCCGACACCAGTGCGGTCGCCATCGCCGCCGCGGTGAAGGCCGACCGCTGCGACATCTACACCGACGTCGACGGCGTCTACACGACCGATCCGCGCATCGAGCCGAAGGCGCGCCGCCTCGCCAGGATCTCCTTCGAGGAGATGCTGGAGATGGCGTCGCTCGGCGCCAAGGTGCTGCAGGTGCGTTCGGTGGAACTGGCCATGGTGCACCGGGTGCGCACCTTCGTGCGGTCGTCCTTCGACGATCCGGATGCGCCGGGCATGGGCGACCTTCTCAACCCGCCCGGAACCCTCATTTGCGACGAGGAAGAAATCGTGGAACAGCAGGTCGTCACCGGTATTGCCTACGCCAAGGATGAGGCCCAGATCTCGCTCCGCCGCGTCGCCGACAGGCCGGGCGTGGCCGGCGGCATCTTCGGTCCGCTGGCCGAGGCCAACATCAACGTCGACATGATCGTCCAGAACATTTCCGAGGACGGCAAGTTCACCGACATGACCTTCACGGTCCCGTCGGGCGACGTCGACAAGGCGCTTTCCGTTCTCGCCCGGGTCAAGGAGACGGTCGGTTTCGACGTCGTCCAGTCCGAGGCCGGCCTGTCGAAGGTCTCGGTGATCGGCATCGGCATGAGGAGCCATGCCGGCGTGGCGGCGACGGCGTTCAAGGCGCTCGCCGAGAAGGGCATCAACATCCGCGCCATCACCACCTCCGAGATCAAGATCTCGATCCTGATCGACGGCCCCTATACCGAGCTGGCCGTTCGGACTTTGCATTCCGTCTACGGCCTCGATAAGCAATAGCGAGGCACTTACAGGTTCCCGGCGTACCGGTCGCCCGCGCCCGCGGGACGGCCGGTAAGGCCGTTGGAGAGGTCCGAAACCGATGCGTGATCAAGCCGGCCCGCGCGTGCTGCTGAGACGCCTCCGCGAACTCATGGCGGAGCCGCTGGAGCCGCAGGAGCGTCTCGACCGCATCGTGCGCGAGATCGCCGCCAACATGGTGGCCGAGGTCTGCTCGCTCTACGTGCTGCGCGCCGATTCTGTGCTCGAGCTTTACGCCACCGAGGGCCTCAACCCGGGTTCGGTGCACCATGCCCAGCTGCGGCTCGGCCAGGGCCTCGTCGGCACGATCGCGGCGAGCGCGCGACCGCTCAACCTGTCGGACGCCCAGCGCCACCCGGCCTTCGCCTACCTTCCGGAGACGGGCGAGGAGATCTACCACTCCTTCCTCGGCGTGCCGGTGCTCAGGGCCGGGCGCACGCTCGGCGTGCTCGTCGTGCAGAACCGTACCATGCGCACCTACCGCGAGGACGAGGTCGAGGCGATGGAGACGACGGCGATGGTCATCGCCGAAATGATCGCCACGGGGGATCTCGCGCGGCTGACGCGCCCGGGCCTCGAGCTCGACCTGCGGCGCCCCGTGTCGTTCAGCGGCATGTCGTTCAACGAGGGCGTCGGCCTCGGCCATGTCGTGCTGCACGAGCCGCGCATCGTCGTCACCGATCTCTTCAACGAGGACAGCGAGCAGGAGCTGCGCCGCCTCGCCAGCGCGCTCGGTTCGCTGCGCCTGTCGATCGACGACATGCTGTCGCGCCGCGACGTCGCCTTCGAGGGCGAGCACCGCGCCGTGCTCGAGGCGTACCGGATGTTCGCCAACGACCGCGGCTGGGTGCGCCGGCTGGAGGAGGCGGTGAGCAACGGGCTGACCGCCGAGGCGGCGGTGGAGAAGGTGCAGTCCGACATGCGCGCGCGCATGCTGCACATGACCGATCCCTACATGCGCGAGCGCATGAGCGACTTCGACGACCTCGCCAACCGGCTGCTCCGCCAGCTGATGGGGCGCGGCCCGGAGGCGCTGGCCTCGACGCTGCCCAAGGACGCCATCGTCGTCGCCCGCTCGATGGGAGCGGCCGAACTGCTCGACTACCCCCGCGACCGCCTGCGCGGCCTGGTGCTCGAGGACGGCGCCGTGACCAGCCACGTCGTCATCGTGGCGCGCGCCATGGGCATCCCGGTCGCCGGCCAGATGAAAGGCGCGGTGTCGATGGCGGAAAACGGCGACGCCATCATCGTCGACGGCGAGGAGGGCCGCATCCACCTGAGGCCGCAGCCCGACGTCGAGGCCGCCTATGCCGAGAAGGTTCGGTTCCGGGCGCGCCGGCAGGAGCTTTACCGCGAACTCCGCTCGAAGCCGTCGCGCACCGCCGACGGGACCGACGTCGACCTGTTGATGAACGCCGGGCTGGCCGTCGACCTGCCGCAACTCGCCGAATCGGGGGCGGCGGGCATCGGGCTGTTCCGCACCGAACTGCAGTTCATGGTCGCCGCCACCTTCCCGCGGGCCGAGGCCCAGGAGCGGCTCTACCGCGACGTGATGGACGCCGCGCGCGGCAAGCCGGTGACGTTCCGCACGATCGACATCGGCGGCGACAAGGTCCTTCCCTATTTCAAGAACACCAGCAACGAGGAGAACCCGGCGCTCGGCTGGCGGGCGATCCGGCTGACCCTCGACCGGCCGGCTCTGCTCAGGACCCAGATCCGCGCCCTGCTCAAGGCGGCGGGCGGCCGCGAACTGCGCGTCATGCTGCCGATGATCACCGAGATCGGCGAGATCTTCCGGGCCCGCGAGATCATCGACCGCGAGGTGCGCCATCTGGCGCGCTTCGCCCACGACCTGCCCACCAGTCTCAGGATCGGCGCCATGATCGAGGTGCCGGCGCTGCTGTGGCAGCTCGACGAGCTGATGCGCTCGGTCGATTTCGTCTCCGTCGGCTCGAACGACCTGTTCCAGTTCGTCATGGCGGCCGACCGCGGCAACACGCTGCTCGCCGACCGCTTCGACCCGCTGTCGGTGCCGTTCCTGCGCGTCCTCAAGCAGATCGTCGACGCCGGTCGGACGAGCGGCACGCCGGTGACGCTCTGCGGCGAACTCGCCGGCCGACCGATCTCGGCGATGGCACTGATCGGTCTGGGCTACCGCTCGATCTCGATGTCACCGGCCTCGATCGGCCCGGTCAAGGCGATGCTGACGGAACTGCCGCTGGAAAAGCTCGAAGCCTTCCTCGCCGACGCGCTGTCACGCCCCGG
Source organism: Hyphomicrobiales bacterium (assembly GCA_012842935.1). GTDB lineage: Bacteria > Pseudomonadota > Alphaproteobacteria > Rhizobiales > Rhizobiaceae > DUSC01. The sequence goes on from DUSC01000263.1 coordinate 9,782, forward strand.
GGCCGGCCGCGACATGCGCGCGGAACTTTCCGCCTTCGCCGAAGAGAACGGCGTGCCGCTGTAGCGGGGCACGGTCCTTGTTTTCGCGCGGGCGCACGCCTACCTCCTTGCCTGACGCTTCAGGCACGGAAACCGTTCCTTCCATCGGAAGGGAACCTTTGTTGTCGCCTCGGTTGCCACCGCGCCGACGATCGGGGGGCCTCCGCGTGCGGGCAGCACGATGAACAGCGAACGCGTTGAGCTTTTGCGCGATGTCCGCTAATGCGCGCCCATGATCAATCTTCCCCGCGACCGCATGGACCAGCTCGTCAAGCGTTTCGACATGCTCGAGGCGCAGATGGCGGCCGGGCCGGATCCGGAGGCCTATGTGAAGATGGCCTCCGAATACGCTGAGCTGGAAGGCATGGCGCGCAAGGTGCGCGAGCTGCGCGCCACCGAGCGCGAGCGCGCCGATCTCGAGGCGTTGCTGGCCGACCGCTCGACCGATCCGGAAATGCGGGCACTGGCCGAGGAGGAACTGCCGGCGATCGACGCGCGCATCGAGGCCTTGCAGAAGGACATGCAGATCCTGCTCCTGCCGAAGGACGCTGCCGACGAGCGCAGCGCCATCCTGGAAATCCGCGCCGGCACCGGCGGCGACGAGGCGGCGCTGTTCGCCGGCGACCTGTTCCGCATGTATGAGCGCTACGCCGCGGCGAAGGGCTGGAAGGTCGAGCTGGTCTCGGCCAGCGAGGGCGATGCCGGCGGTTACAAGGAGATCATCGCGACCATCTCCGGCCGGGGCGTCTTCGCCCACCTGAAGTTCGAATCGGGCGTGCACCGGGTGCAGCGCGTGCCGGCGACGGAGGCGCAGGGGCGGATCCACACCTCGGCGGCGACGGTGGCCGTGTTGCCGGAAGCCGAGGAGGTCGACATCGACATCCGTCCGGAGGACATCCGCATCGACACGATGCGCGCCTCGGGCGCCGGCGGCCAGCACGTCAACACCACCGATTCGGCGGTGCGCATCACGCACCTGCCGACCGGCATCATGGTCGTCTCGGCGGAGAAGTCTCAGCACCAGAATCGGGCCCGCGCCATGCAGATCCTGCGCGCGCGCCTCTACGACCTGGAGCGCACCCGGCTCGCCGAGGAGCGCTCCGAATCGCGGCGCCTCCAGGTCGGCTCCGGTGACCGCTCGGAGCGTATCCGTACCTACAACTTCCCTCAAGGGAGGGTCACCGACCACCGCATCAACCTCACCCTCTACAAGCTCGACCGGGTGATGGAGGGCGAACTCGACGAGATCGTCGACGCGCTGATCGCCGATCACCAGTCGAAGCTGCTCGCCGAGGCGGGGACGAATTGAGCAGGCAGGACAGAGCGCCGCGGGAAGGAACGCTGCCCCGGCGCAGCGAATCGCGATGACCACGCTCGCCGACCTCCATCGCCGCGCCCGCGCCCGTCTCGCGCAAGCCGGCATCGCCGATGCTGCGGTCGATGCGCGCGTTCTCGTCGAGGAAATCACCGGGACGTCGCGCGCCGACCTCCTCGCGCGGCCCGACCTCGCCATTGCCGCCGAGGCCGGGGCGCGGCTCGACGCCGCGCTTTCCCGCCGCGCCGCCCACGAACCGGTCCACCGCATCCTCGGCTGGCGTGCGTTCCACGGGCTGAAGCTCGCCCTTTCGCGCGAAACGCTGGAACCGCGCGCCGACACCGAAACGCTGGTCGATGCAGTGCTTGCCTTCGTCCGCGCGACGGCGCGCCGCGAAGGCCTCTGCCGTATCCTCGACCTCGGCACGGGCACCGGCGCCGTCGCGCTGGCGCTCCTGAAAGAGGAGCCGCGCGCAACGGCCGTCGGCGTCGACATTTCCGAAGATGCGCTGCGCACGGCCCGAGCCAACGCCGAAGCCTGCGGGCTCGCCGGGCGGTTTTCCGCGATCCGCTCGGACTGGTTCGAAAAAATCGAGGGTCGCTTCCATTTGATCGCCTCGAATCCTCCCTATATAGAGAGCGAAGCGATCGAGGCCCTGGAGCCGGAAGTCAGGCTGCACGATCCGCGGGCTGCCCTCGACGGGGGGCCTGACGGGCTCGACGCCTACCGGATCATCGCAAGGGGCGCGGCAGGCCATCTCGAAGAGGGCGGCCGCGTCGCGCTGGAAATCGGACATCGCCAGCAGCAGGCGGTGGAAACGCTGTTCGGCAGAGCCGGGTATCGCCTCGAGCAGGCGGCGAGGGACCTCGGCGGTAACGACAGGGTCCTCGTCTTCGCTCCTGCGGAAGCCTTTGAAATAAAGCTTGGCAACGCGGACGAACATCGCTAGTTTCGCCGCAGCCGGATGAGACGAAGCAGGCAGTGCTGTTGACAAACCGGTTTCCAATTTGAAACAAGCTGCCTCCTTGCGTGAACGACGCCTTGGCTTCGTGCGGGGATCGTCCGGCCAGTAACTGAACCGTGACAGGATGGCACGTGGCGCCGACGCAACAGATGCGGGCGAGCACCGGCAAGAAGGTACGGAACGCCAGGCAGGATGCCTGCCCCGTTCGCGACCACCATTTTCAAATGTGAGAATCGGATGAGGCCACAGCAACAGAACCGCCGCATGCGGGGGCGCAACAACAACAATCGCAAGGGGCCCAATCCCCTGACGCGGAGCTACGAGAGCAACGGCCCGGACGTGAAGATCCGCGGCTCGGCCCAGCAGATCGCCGAGAAATACGCCGCGCTCGCCCGGGATGCGATGAGTTCGGGCGACCGCGTCATGGCGGAGAACTATCTCCAGCACGCCGAGCACTACAACCGCATCATCGCGGCCGCACAGGCGCAGATGCCGATCCAGCAGCAGATGCGCGACCGCGCCGACGATCTCGACGACGACATGGACGACGAGGGCGACGACGAGACCGCGGCGCCGCAGGAGACCAGGACGGAGATCCGCACCCAGCAGCCGGCCGTCGACGGTTCCGGCCCGCAACCGGTGATCGACGGCGTGCCGGCGGAAGTGGCGCTGAACCAGGAGGCGGCGGAGATGAACGGCGGCCGCGAGCATCGCGCCAACGGCCAGAGGCCGGGCGGCGGCGAGCACGAGGACGGTCCGCGCCGGTCGCGGCGCCCGCGCCGCGGCAGGAGCCGGCCCGACTTCAGTGCCGGCCAGGGCGACGGCCAGGGCAGCGGCGACGGTGCTCCGGTTGCCGAAGCGGCCGGCCGCGACGGCGGCCAGGGCGAGTCCGCACTCGAAGGCTGAGCCCGGCGACCGGCAGACGACGCGCACGACTATTTCGCAGCGGCGGGGCCAGAACCCCGCCGTTTTGTTGTCGCGCCCCTGCGCACCGTCTTGAGGGTCGCAAAGGCAATCCCCATATCCGCCCCAACGGGACCTGCCTTCGCGAGAGGGGGTCCGTCACCCAAGGCTGATCCGGCGCCGCATCGCGGGCCGGGGAGGGAACGGAGACAGACATGAACATCGAGAAATATTCCGAGCGCGTGCGCGGCTTCATCCAGTCCGCCCAGACCTACGCACTCTCCCGCAACCACCAGCAGTTCACGCCCGAGCACATCCTGAAAGTGCTGGTCGACGACGAGGAGGGCCTCGCCGCCTCGCTGATCGCGCGCGCCGGCGGCGACGCCAAGGCGGTGCGCCTCGGTATCGAGAGCGCGCTGCAGGCGATGCCGAAGGTCGAGGGCGGCAACGGCCAGCTCTACATGGCCCAGCCGCTGGCGAAGGTGTTCACCACCGCCGAGGAACTGGCGAAGAAGGCCGGCGACAGCTTCGTCACCGTGGAGCGGCTGCTGACCGCGCTGGCCATGGAGAAGTCGGCGAAGACCGCCGAGATCCTGGCCAAGGCCGGGGTCACGGCGCAGGCGCTGAACGCCGCGATCAACGACATCCGCAAGGGCCGCACCGCCGATTCGGCGTCGGCCGAGCAGGGCTACGACGCACTGAAGAAGTATGCGCGCGACCTCACCGCGGATGCGCGGGCGGGCCGGCTCGATCCGGTGATCGGCCGCGACGACGAGATCCGCCGCACCATCCAGGTCCTGTCCAGGCGCACCAAGAACAACCCGGTGCTGATCGGCGAGCCCGGCGTCGGCAAGACCGCGATCGCCGAGGGCCTGGCGCTCCGCATCGTGAACGGCGACGTGCCGGAATCGCTCAAGGACAAGCAGCTGATGGCGCTCGACATGGGCGCGCTGATCGCCGGCGCGAAGTATCGCGGCGAGTTCGAGGAGCGGCTGAAGGCCGTGCTTTCGGAAGTCACTTCGGCCGACGGCAACATCATCCTGTTCATCGACGAGATGCACACGCTGGTGGGTGCCGGCAAGGCCGACGGCGCCATGGACGCCTCCAACCTGCTCAAGCCTGCGCTCGCCCGCGGCGAGCTGCACTGCGTCGGCGCGACCACCCTCGACGAGTACCGCAAGCACGTCGAGAAGGACGCAGCGCTTGCCCGCCGCTTCCAGCCGGTCTTCGTCGAGGAGCCGACGGTGGAGGACACCGTCTCCATCCTGCGCGGACTGAAGGAGAAGTACGAGCAGCACCACAAGGTGCGCATCTCCGACTCGGCGCTGGTCTCTGCCGCCATGCTGTCCAACCGCTACATCGCCGACCGTTTCCTGCCCGACAAGGCGATCGACCTGGTCGACGAGGCCGCGTCGCGGCTCAGGATGCAGGTCGATTCGAAGCCCGAGGCGCTGGACGAGGTCGACCGCCGCATCATGCAGCTGAAGATCGAGCGCGAGGCGCTGAAGGTCGAGAAGGACGAGGCGTCGAAGGATCGCCTGTCCAGGCTGGAGAGCGAGCTCGCCGGGCTCGAGGAGGAATCCGCGGCGCTGACCGCCACCTGGCAGGCCGAGAAGCAGAAGCTCGGCCTCGCCGCGGAGCTGAAGAGGCAGATCGACGAGGCGCGCAACGAACTGGCCATCGCCCAGCGCAAGGGCGAGTTCCAGAAGGCCGGCGAACTGGCCTACGGCCGCATACCGGAGCTGGAGAAGAAGCTCGCCGAGGCGGAAGCCCATGACGGCAAGGGCGGCATGGTCGAGGAAACCGTGACGCCCGACCATGTGGCGCAGGTCGTGTCGCGCTGGACCGGAATCCCGGTCGACAAGATGCTCGAGGGCGAGCGCGACAAGCTGCTCAGGATGGAAGACGAGATCGCCAAGCGCGTCGTCGGCCAGGGCGAGGCCGTGCAGGCCGTGTCCAAGGCGGTGCGCCGCGCGCGCGCCGGGCTCCAGGATCCGAACCGGCCGATCGGCTCGTTCATGTTCCTCGGGCCGACCGGCGTCGGCAAGACCGAGCTGACCAAGGCGCTCGCCAGCTTCCTGTTCGACGACGAGCAGGCGATGGTGCGCATCGACATGTCGGAATTCATGGAGAAGCACTCGGTCGCGAGGCTGATCGGCGCGCCTCCCGGCTATGTCGGCTACGAGGAGGGCGGGGCGCTCACGGAAGCCGTGCGCCGGCGGCCCTATCAGGTCGTGCTGTTCGACGAGATCGAGAAGGCGCATCCCGACGTCTTCAACGTGCTCCTGCAGGTGCTCGACGACGGCCGGCTGACCGACGGTCAGGGCCGCACGGTCGACTTCAAGAACACGCTGATCATCATGACCTCGAACCTCGGCGCCGAGTATCTGGTCAACCTGAGGGACGACCAGGACGTCGATGCCGCCCGCGAGGACGTCATGGCCATGGTCAGGGCAAAGTTCCGGCCGGAGTTCCTCAACCGCGTCGACGAGGTGATCCTGTTCCACCGGCTGCGCCGCCAGGACATGGGGCGGATCGTCGAGATCCAGCTGAAGCGCCTGGAGAAGCTGCTCGCCGACCGCAAGATCACGCTCGACCTCGACGCCGAGGCGATCGACTGGCTGGCCGAAAAGGGCTACGACCCCGCCTACGGGGCGCGTCCGCTGAAGCGTGTCATGCAGAAGGAACTGCAGGATCCGCTGGCCGAGAAGATCCTGTCGGGTGCCATCCGCGACGGCTCGATCGTGAAGGTCACGGCCGGCTCCGACCGGCTGAACTTCCGGCCGAAGCTCGCCGCCGTGAAAGGCGAAGCGGAAGCGGCGTAGAGACCGACATCAGGCTCGAGACGGGGCGCCCCCGCGGCAACGCGGGGGCGCCCTTTTTCCCAGGACCGGCGCCCCTGAACGCATGCCGTTACCAAATGCGGTGGTTTTAACGCTTCGTTAACCATTGTGCCGCTACACCGGGGCAACGCAAAATTTACCAAGATGACCAACGTGTTAACGCAACCCAGGCCGATCCGCCTCAAGGGGCGGTCCTTTCTTGCCCTCGCCCTGACGCCCGAGCTTCCCTTCGAAGACTGGCTGGCGCGGCTGGACGATCTCGCAGCCCGCTCGGCGGGGTTCTTCCTGCGCCGGCCGGTCGTGCTCGACGTCGAGGGCCTCGACATCGACCGAGGCGAGTTGCGCGAGCTCGTCGGCCAGCTGGGCGCGCGCAACGTGCGCGTCATGGGCATCGAGGGCGCGCGCGCCTCGGCGCTCGCCGCCGACCTGCCGCCGGCGATGAGCGACGGCCGCCCGGCCTCGGACTTCGAGGCGCCCGAGGCCGCGACGGGGACGACCGAAGCGGCCGGCACCGTCGGTGACGAGGCCGGGGCCGCCGACGGCCCGGCGCCCGCCATGCGCCGGCCGGCCGCCGCGGCGC
>DUSC01000264.1 GCA_012842935.1 Hyphomicrobiales bacterium
CGCCGGCCGATGCGCAGCCGACGGCGAGGACAAGCAGCCGGCCACCCGGCGCGTCGAGGATCGCCGGCCGCCACGCCGCCTCCTCGTCGAGCCCGGCGCCGGCGCCGGCGATGCCGGCCGCTGCGAGCGCGGCGAGCGTATCGGAGAGCCCGTCCACGCCCCAGTCGAGAACATGATTGTTGGCAAGGACGCAGCAGTCGATCCCGGCCGCGGTCAGGCAGGCAATATTGGCCGGGTTCATGCGGTAGTTGATCCCCTTCGGCTCCGGCCGGCCGCGGGCGGTCACGGCCGTTTCCAGATTGACGATGCGCAGGTCCGGGCGGCGGCGCCCGATCTCGCCCAGCGCGTCGCCCCAGATGTAGCCGGGTGCGGCGGCGCGCGGGATCGGTCCCGACGCGCGCTCGGCGAGCGCCACGTAGTCTTCGGCGGACTTGAGGAAATCCTCGTGGATCGCCGGATCGTTCGGCCGCGGAAGGATCTGGTCGATCCCGCGCCCGGTCATGACGTCGCCTGTGAGGAAGAGCCGCATGACCGAAGGATGCGGTCGATGCCCGCCGATGCAATGCGCTTCGTCAAGGACGGCACCGTGCCGGATCCTCTCCTGCGAAGCGGAGAGGGGACCGTGCGAAGCATGGCGGAGGGGCGGCGCGGCAGGGACGGCGACGCCCCGCGCACCGCGCGCGACGGATGACTCAAATCAAGGCGTGGGCCGGCTATCGTTCCCTAGAAATCGCAATGTCTGCGAAGGCACTCGGGCCGGCAGGAAGCAGAGGGAATGGCATGCGGAGGAACGGGACGTTGACGCTGGTGCTGGCTGTTCTGGGAGCGCTGCTCATGGCGCCGGACGCGGCCCTTGCCGCGCGGCTCAACGTGGTCATCGAGCTTTCCACGCAGACCATGCGCGTCGAGAGCGACGGAAGGCCGATCCACCGCTGGTCCGTGTCGACGGCACGCCAGGGCTACCGTACGCCGACCGGCACGTTCCGGCCGCAGCGGCTCGAGCGCATGTGGTACTCGACCATCTACCACCGGTCGCCGATGCCCTGGTCGATCTTCTTCCACCGCGGCTACGCCATCCACGGCACCACCGAGGTCAAGAACCTCGGACGACCGGCCTCGCATGGCTGCGTTCGGCTTCATCCCGACAATGCGCGGCGGCTGTTCGAACTCGTCCTGGCCTACGGCACGGGCGAGACCTCGATCGTCATCGTCCGCTGACGCGACGTCTCACTCGTCGGGCAGTGTGACGAACAGCCCGTGCCAGGCGGCCGAATCCACGGCCGAATTCCAGGCCGCCGCCAGGAACAGCACGGCCACCGCGTCGTCGGCACCGCCGGGCGGGGCGATGATGTCGGCGATCCACAGGCCGGCGGCGCAGTCCTGCGCCGGCATCGTCCAGCTATAGGTGGTGGCGGCGCGGGCGACGTCCTTCAGCTCCGGCCAGGTGCGCGAGCCGATGACGTCGAATTCGACCGACTTCTCGCGGGCCGGCGGCGCCGCGTTGACGCAGTCCTCCGGCTCGCGGGAGGGACGGGCCTCGAGCGTGTAGACGAGCTGCTGGTCGGGGATGGCGCTGGGCAGCGTCGGATGGACGACGAAGACCAGCGGCGTCGTCTTCTTGTCGAGCGGCGAGCGCTGGGTGAGCGGCACGCCGGCGAGGCGCCGGCCGGGCACGCCGACGGCGAGTGCCGAGAGCTTCGCTTCGGCTCCCGCCCGGACCGCGGTGCGCAGCGCAGCCATGTCGGGTTCGTCGGTTAGCGCGTCGAGATCGGTCTCGAAGCCGCCGAGGAGCGTCGGGCTGCCGTCGCCGCCGGGCACGACGCCGAAGGGGAAGCCATCCGCCTGGCGGTTGGTCTCGCGGTCGACGACATGGATCGCGGCCGAAAGCGCGCCGCTGGCGATGTCCCAGCCATACTCCTCCCAGGCGAAGTAGCGGCCGTCGGGCGAGAAGCCGATCACCGCCGCATCCGGCGCTTCGGACTGTTCGCGGGCGTGCAGCGGCGCGGCTGCGAGCGTGAGCAGTGCAGCCAGGCACAGCAGCAGTCTCGGCATCGGTGATCCCCTCGGCAATGGAATCGCAGGATAGGCAATCGGCACGAGCGATGGAATGGCGCGAACGCAGCGCCGCGCCGCTTGTCCCCGGCCGGCGGCGTCCGTCGAGGACGTCGCGGCGTCGCGTCGCGTCCCGGCGCGTGGTCATCGAAGCCGTTCCTGCGCTATGATCGGCCGGTCGCCGGGACGAGGGGGCAGATGGAAAAGATCGATTTCCGCAAGACGATGAAGGCCCTCTACCTGCCGCCGGCGGGAAGGTTCGTCGTGATCGACGTGCCGGCGATGCGTTTCCTGATGGTCGACGGCAAGGGCGATCCGAACAAGGCGAAGAGCTACGCCGAGGCGGTCGAGGCGCTCTATTCGGTCGCCTACACGCTGAAGTTCATGGTGAAGAAGGAACTTGCCAAGGATTACACCGTACCGCCGCTGGAAGGCCTGTGGTGGTCCGACGACATGGCTTCCTTCGTCGCCCGCGAGAAGGACAAATGGTCGTGGACGATGATGATCATGGTGCCCGACTTCGTTCCCGAGGCGATGGTGGCGAAGGCCGTCGCCGCCGCCGGGGCGAGGAAGGAGCTGCCGGCGCTGCCGCTCGTCAGGCTCGGCACCTATGCGGAGGGCCTGAGCGTGCAGACCATGCATGTCGGCCCCTACGACGCCGAGGGGCCGACGCTGATGACGCTGCATGGCGACTTCCTTCCCGCAAACGGGTTCGTCGAAAGCGGCCACCATCACGAGATCTATATCGGCGATCCGCGCCGAACCGCGCCGGAGAAGCTGAAGACCGTGCTGCGCCAGCCGGTGCGCCGGAAATAGGCGGGAACGCGACCCTGCGTCGCCGGATCCGGCGGCGCGCGCCGGCCTTGCCTCGGCGGCGGGGCTCCTGTATAGGCTCGCCCATGTCCACGCGCCCGACCGCCCAGGTTACCCGCTCGTCCGCCTTCGCCGGCGCGACGGTGCGCGCGCTGTCGTCGACCCTTCTTCTTCTCGGCCTTATCGGCGATCGCCGGGTCCGCTGAAGGAGCGCCCGGCGGTCGATTTGCCGTCACGGCGACGCTCCTTGCCACCCTGGTGAGACTGAACAACAAAGACAGGCGCAGGCTCCTGCCGCGATCGTGACGCGGCGGCCGGCGCGGGAGAGACGACGATGAACCCACGACAGGAAATCCGCCCGGCGAAGGGAATGCCCGACGCGGCGGTCAAGTACCAGCCCTATCCGCAGGTCGACATTCCCGACCGCACCTGGCCGGCGAAGCGCATCGATAAGGCGCCGATCTGGTGCTCGGTCGACCTGCGCGACGGCAACCAGGCGCTCATCGACCCGATGGGCCACGACCGCAAGGCGCGCATGTTCGCGCTGCTGCTCGACATGGGCTTCAAGGAGATCGAGGTCGGCTTCCCGTCCGCCTCGCAGACCGACTTCGACTTCGCCCGCTGGGCGATCGAGGAGGGCGAGGTGCCCGACGACGTCTCCCTGCAGGTGCTCGTCCAGTGCCGGCCGGAGCTCATCACCCGCACCTTCGAGGCGCTCCGGGGCGCGCACCGGCCGATCGTGCACTTCTACAACTCGACCTCCGAGCTGCAGCGCCGCGTCGTCTTCGAGAAGGACGTCGCCGGCATCAAGAAGATCGCCACCGACGCCGCGAAGATGATCACCGACATGGCGGCGAAGGCCGGCGGCGGCTTCCGCTTCGAATATTCGCCGGAAAGCTTCACCGGCACCGAGCTGGAGGTGGCCCTGGAAATCTCCAACGCGGTCGCCGAGATCGTCAGGCCGACGCCGGAGAACCGGCTGATCCTCAACCTGCCGGCCACCGTCGAGATGTCGACGCCCAACATCTATGCCGACATGATCGAATGGATGTGCCGCAACCTCGACAACCGCGACAGCCTGATCGTCTCGCTGCACCCGCACAACGACCGCGGCACCGGCATCGCCGCCACCGAGCTCGGCCTGATGGCGGGCGCGGACCGCGTCGAAGGCACGCTGTTCGGCAACGGCGAGCGCACCGGCAATGTCGACATCGTCACTCTGGCGCTCAACCTGTACACCCAGGGCGTCGACCCGATGCTCGACTGTTCCGACATCAACCGCATGAAGGCGGTCTACGAGTATTCCAACCAGCTGAGGATCCCCGAGCGTCATCCCTACGTCGGCGAACTCGTCTACACGGCCTTCTCCGGTTCGCACCAGGACGCCATCAACAAGGGCATGAAGGCGCTGAAGAAGGCCAACAAGCCGCTGTGGGAGGTGCCTTACCTGCCGATCGACCCCGCCGACGTCGGCCGCACCTACGAGGCGATCATCCGCATCAACTCGCAGTCGGGCAAGGGCGGCATCGCCTATGTGCTCGACGCCGACTACGGGCTGAAGCTGCCGCGCAACCTGCAGATCGAATTCAGCCAGGACATCCAGGCGATCACCGACGCGGAGGGCAAGGAGGTGCCGGCGAAGCGCATCTACGAGCGTTTCATCGAGCGCTATGTCGACCAGCCCGGCGCGCGGCTGAAGTTCGTCGACCACCGCACCTACCCGGACCCGGTGTCGAGGGGCATCCGCTTCGTCGAGGCGACCATCCTGGACGGTGGCAGGGAGCTGACCATCTCCGGCGCCGGCAACGGCCCGATCGACGGTTTCGTCAACGCGCTGTCGAAGCACATCGGCATCGACCTCGCGGTCCTCGACTATTCCGAACACTCGATCCAGCGCGGCTCCAACGCCGCGGCGATCTGCTACATGGAGATGGAGCACCCGAAGGGGAAGCTGTTCGGCGTCGGCATCAACACCAACATCGTCGCCGCCTCGCTCGAGGCCGTAGTCTCGGCCGCCAACCGCATCCTCGGCTGAGCCTCCTGTGACTCAGGATCTCCACGCGCGGACGAAGGGCAGCGGGACCCCGGCGACGGTCCTGCTGCACGGCTTCGGCGGCGGCTGCGACGACTGGTACGACATCCAGCCCGACCTTGCCCGCGACGGGCTGGTGCTCGCCTACGACCTGCCCGGTCACGGCCGCTCGCTCGCCCATCCCGCCGCCGGCAACGCTTCGGCGATGGCGAAGGCGATCCTCGCCGACCTCGCCGAGCGCGGCATCGACAGGGCTCATGTCGCCGGCTTCTCGATGGGCGGCGCCGTGGCCTGCCTGATGGGCCTGCGCGCGCCCGAGCGCGTCGCCTCGCTCACCCTTCTGGCGCCCGGCGGTTTCGGGCCGTACATCAACGGCCCGCTGCTCCACCGCTTCGCCACGCCGGCGACCGCCGACGAGCTGCGCGCGGCCATGAACGACATGGCCGCACCCGGCTACGCCTTCGAGACCAAATACGTCGCCGCGCTCGCAGCCCTGCGCGGCATTCCCGGCCAACCGGCGATGCTGGAGAAAATCTGGGGCATGATCGCCCGCGACAGCAGGCAGGGCGAGATTCCGCGCGACACGCTGGCAACGCTTGCCATGCCGGTCACCGTGGTCTGGGGCACGGCCGACCCGATGCTGCCGTATTCCCAGAGCGAGAACCTGCCGGCGGCATTCGAACTGGTGACGCTGCCCGGCGTCGGCCACATGCTGCCCGTCGAGGCGCGCAAGGCGGTCACCGCCGCCATCCGCAGGACGGTGCGCCGCGCGGCGCGCTGAAAAGGCGGGATCTGTTCGCCTGGCCGGGGAGGAGGGACCTCGCGAGGCGTGGGACGCCGCGCCCGGCTGGCACCCCGCGACCCGCGCGTGATTTCGCCGCTTTCCTGTGGTAACCGTTCGTTAACCATGGGGTGCAAAGGGCCGAAGACGGCATGAGCGAGGCAGGGGACAGGGCCCAGAACAAGGACGGTGCGCGGCGCCTGGCCGACGCGATCCGCGAGGTGAAGAACGCCGCCGCCGACCGCGAGGACGTCGTCGTCGACATGCGCGAGGCGCAACGCATGCGCCTCGAACTGATCGCCGCCGAACTCGCCCCGGTCTTCGCCGACGTTCCCGCCGACGTCGACATCTTCGACTTCGCCATCTCCAGCGGCCTGCAGCCTCGGCTGTGGATCGACGCCGTCAGCCACGTCGCCATGGGCCGCGACAGGCGAACCTACCGCTTCGTCCGCGACACCCGCATGGGCCGCGTCGTGCTTGCCGAATCCCACGACATGAAGCCGGTCGCCGACCAGGTCACCCGCTACATCGCCGAGCGCCTGGTCGAGCGCCAGCGCCAGCTCGACGGCGGCGCCACGCCCTCGGTGGCCACGCTGGCGCGACCGCCGCTGCGCGACCTCGCCGACCGGCCGCCCCGGCCGGTCTTCGCCTGGCGGTCCGTGCTGTCCGGCATCGCGCTGGCGCTCGCCGGTGCAGCCCTCGGCCTCGTCGTCACCGCCGCGATTCTCTGGGACCGCCTCGTCGCCCTGTGGGGCGGGCAGTAGGCGATCCGGCAAAGCGGGTCGGGCAGGCAGGTGAGCGGCCGTCGCTGCGAGCGTCGGCAAGATGCGCTGCCGGATGCCCGGCGCCCGGCCGCCTAGATCTCCGCGCTCGCCAGCTCGCCGACCGGTGTCGCAGCACCTGTCAGGCCGCGACGCGTGAGCCTCACCGCCCAGCGCCCCGCCTTCCCGGAAATCTCGAAGAGGTTCCACTGCGCTGCCGGGTGATGCCCGCCGGGCGCCTGGCCGGCCGCGGCGACACCGATCACCGGCACGGTGCGTCCGGCCGGGCCTTCGATCGCGCCGGCCGTCGGCAGGTGCGAGTGGCCGTGCAGCACCAGCTCGGCGCCGTGCTTGCGGACGACGCGCTGGAAGCGGCGGATGCCGTAGAGGCGCTTGTGCTGAGACACCGCCTTGCGCAGTGGCGGATGGTGAATCATGACGACGCGGAAGAGCCCGCGTGCGGCCGTCTCGTCGAGGAGGTTGCGCAGCCGGTCGGCCTGCCGGTCGCGGAAGAAGCCGTTGGCCATGAACGGCGCCGTCGCGGCGGCCGACGACACGCCGATCAGCGCCACGGGGTCGCGCACGCGCAGGTAGGGGAAGGCGTCGCTGTCGAAGGGCTGGTTGGCGCCGTCGCCGGCCATGAAGGCGCCCCAGGCGCGGCAGGCCTTGTCGAGTGCGCCCGGCACATAGGCGTCGTGGTTGCCGGGCACCACCGAGACGTCGCGCGGCGCGCCCAGCATCTCGAGCCACTGGCGGGCCATGTCGATCTCGATGTCGAGGGCGATGTTGACGAGATCGCCGGTGACCGCGATGTGATCGGGCCCGACCGCCTTGATGTCGGCCACGATTGCGTCGATGACATGGTCGTGGAGGAACTGGCGGCGGTTGCGGTGCCAGTTGACGTAGCCCAGCATGCGCTTCGAGGCGAGCTGGCCGTAGGTGACCTGCGGCAGCGGGCCGAGATGGACGTCGGAGAGGTGGGCGAGCCTGAACATCGATTCTCCTTAGAGGAGGATCGGCCGGAATTGAACCCGAGGCGGACCGATGGACGAGGAAGACGAGGCGCGTTTCCGGCAGAGCGGCTGGCCCGGCCTGCGCGCGCGGCTTTTCCACCTCTACTTCCTCGCCCGCCGGCCGATGACGCTCGGCGCGCGCGGCCTCGTCCACGACCGCGCCGCCGGCACCGTCTTCCTCATCCGCCACACCTATGTGCCGGGCTGGCAGCTGCCCGGCGGCGGCGTCGAGGTCGGCGAGACCATGGAGGAGGCGCTGGCGCGCGAGCTTTCCGAGGAAGGCAACATCGAGCTGACAGGCCCGCCGGTGCTGCGCTCGCTGCACTTCAACGCCCGCTCGAGCCGCCGCGACCATGTCGGCTTCTACCTCGTCGAGACTTTCCGCCAGACCGCGCCGCGGCTGCCCGACCGCGAGATCGCCGAGGCCGGTTTCTTCCCCCTCGACGCGCTGCCTGCCGAGACGACGCCGGCCACGCTGCGCCGCATCGGCGAGGTCTTTGAGGGCGCCGCGGTGTCGCGGTACTGGTGAGGAAAGAAAGGCGGTCGCCCATCCAGCGAAATCAGCGGCTTGCGCGGTTTCCGACCGGCTCCGGCGGCGATCTTGTCCCCCTCCCGCGCAACCGGCGTAGAATCGCGGCGGTCAACGGAGGCCCGGTGATGGCGGGTGGGTTGCAGGACAGGGGGACGTTTCCGGGCATCGCCCGGACCCTGCTCGCCCTGGCGCTGCTCGCCGAACGCGCCGCCGCCCGCTCCCTTCCCGTCCGCTTCCTCGTGCTTGCCCTCCTCGACAGGGCAGAGAAGATCGCACGGGCCTTCGTCGCCCGGGAGGCGGCGGCGCTGATCGCCGAGGCGATCGAGACCGGCTGCCCGGACTTCCCCGATCTCGCCGGCCTCGATCTCGCCGGCCTCGGGGAACTTCCCGGC